>JAFGJK010000048.1 GCA_016929135.1 Spirochaetota bacterium
AGGGGAGAGAAAAGGGTGGGGGACAGCAGCGTGACCATAGTGCAGCAGATGACCGCGGTGGACGCGAACCTGGCGGGGAACGTGCACGGCGGCGTTATCATGAAACTGATTGATAACACCGCGGGGATCGTCGCGGTGCGGCATACGCAGAAGAACTGCGTCACCGCGTCGTTGGACCGCCTCGATTTTCACAGCCCTGTCTTCGTCGGCGATCTGCTGAGGATCACGGCGGGCATCAACTTCGTCGGCCGCACCTCCATGGAGCTGGGCGTCCGGGTCGAGGCCGAGAATTTCGTCACCGGTGTGGTGCGGCACACCGCATCTGCCTACCTCACCTTCGTGTGCCTCGACGGGGAGGGTGTCCCCTGCGAGATTCCGCCCGTACTCTTCGAGACAGAGGAGGAGAAGCGGCGCAACTGCGAGGCGAAGCGGCGCAGGGAAAACCGCCTCAGGGAAAGACGGAGCGAGAAGGACGCCGACTGCACCGTGCTGTAGCGGGACACGATATCGCTCCGGGATCAGTCGGTGAAGTCCATCGATAGGTGCACGATCCCCCCCTCGTCGTGCAGGGCAGTGTCGAATCCCATCTTTTCGAAGAGGTGGCGCATCACCGCGTTCTCCCTGAAGACCATGGCGGAGAATCCCAGCAGGCCCTCGCGCTTCGCCACCGAGGTCAGATAGCGGAGCAGAGTCGTGCCGATGCCGCGGTTCTGGCAATCGTCACGGACGATGAAGGAGGCGGCGGCCCTGTGGGCGTTACGCTCAACGACATACTGGGCCATTCCGACGAGACGCTCGATTCCGCGATCCTCGTGCATCGCCAGCAGGGTCATTTCCTTCGTGTAGTCGATCACCACGTATTTCTGCAGGAGGCTGTGGGGCATGTATTGGGTGTTGGTGAAAAAGCGCGTGTAGATGCTCCTGTCGGACAGGGAATAGAAGAACCCCCTGATCATCTCCTCGTCGCTGATCATGACGGGACGGATGAAGAGCTCCATCCCTCCCTCGGTGGTACGGTAAGCCTCCAGGTGCCCCGGGTACTCGCCCGCCTTCCCGGGTATGAACAGCTGGTCTCTGTAGATGTACCCGATCTCCTTGGCCCGCTCGATGAGGAACCCGCGGAAGTGGGGATGGGCCACTGCGATGAGCGCCATCGCCCGCTCCCGTATGTTCTTTCCATGAAGGTACGCAATGCCGTACTCGGTGACCACATAGTGCACGTCGCCCCGCACCAGCGTCGCGCTGGCGCCTGGTTCGAGGCACGCAACGATGCGGGATACTGATCCGTCGTTCGAGGTGGAGCGCATAGCGATGATGCTCTTCCCGCCGGGGGAGAGTGCGGCCCCCCTCATGAAGTCCGCCTGGCCGCCGATGCCGCTGTACATTACGGTGCCCAGGGATTCGGCGGTGGCTTGTCCGGTGAGGTCGATCTGCATCACCGAGTTTATCGCCACCATGCGGTGCTGGGAGGCGATGACAAATGGATCGTTCGTGTAATCGATGGGCATGAAGCGCACCGAGGGATTCTCATGAAGGTACGCGTAGGTTTCGGCCGTCCCCATGCAGAAGGATGCCACGGCGGTCCCCGGGTCGACGCTCTTCCGGGAGTTGTTCACCACGCCGAGCTTCATGAGGTTCACCAGGCCGTCGGTGAGGAGCTCGCTGTGGATGCCCAGATCCCGCTTCTCATGGAGCCCCCGGAGGACGGCGTCGGGGATGCTGCCGTACCCCACCTGGATGGTGTCCCCGTCCCGCACGATCCGCGCGATGTGCCTTCCGATCTGGGAGGCGATCTCGTCGCTTACCTCGGCGCGGTACTCCAGCAGTGGCTCGTCATGGGGTACCAGGTAGTGGATTGATTCAGCGGGAATCCCGGTATCGCCCTGCGTTCTGGGCATGAGGGAATTCACCTGGGCGATCACCGTACCGGCGTGCTCCACCATGGCCTTGACGATGTCCACGCTGATCCCCAGGCTCATGACTCCCTCTGCGTCCGGCAGGGAGACCTGTACAAGGGCGACGTCCACGGCGATGATTCCACGGCGCAGCAGTGAGGGGATCTGCGAAAGGAAGGTGGGCGTGTAGTCACCCCTGCCGGAGTTGATGGTGTCCCTGGAGGAATCGCTGATGAAGAAGGAGTTGTGGCGGAAATTCTGTTCGAACCTCGAGTCGGCGTAGGGGGCGACGCCCAGGGTCCACACGTGGATCACCTGTGCGCCGAAGATGCCGTGGCTGCCGGTCTCCACGAAGCGCACCAAGGCGTGCATGAGGTGTTGGGGCTCGCCGCAGGAGGAACCGATGAATATGGAGCTCCCGCGGCGTATCCCGGCGAAGATCTCTTCCACGGGCCGGAACTTCTGCGGATACCGTTCTCTCAGGCGAAAAAGGTTGTCACGGCCTCCGGTCATCACGGGCAGCCTCTGGGGTTCGCGCTCCGGATCGGCGGGCCTACCTGCCCAGGGCCCTGATGATCTCCCTGATGTACTCTTCGCTGGTGCCGCAGCAGCCGCCGATGAAGAGGGCCCCGGCCTCCACGAGGGGCGGCACATGGCGCGCGAATTCCTGCGGCGAGGTCCGGTAGACCACCTCGCCCCCCTCCATCTCGGGGAGTCCCGCGTTCGGCTTCATCCAGAGGGGAAGATCGGTGGCTGCCTTCATGCGGCCGCAGATGACGATGAAGCCCTCGATCCCCTGGCCGCAGTTCGCGCCGACGGCGTCGGCGCCGGCCTGGGCGAGCTCCTGCACCGCCTGCTCCGGCGTG
Organism: Spirochaetota bacterium; assembly: GCA_016929135.1. Classification (GTDB taxonomy): domain Bacteria; phylum Spirochaetota; class UBA4802; order UBA4802; family UBA5550; genus JAFGJK01. The sequence continues at coordinate 2,762 of JAFGJK010000048.1, forward strand.
TTCCCCATCATGGTCCTGGTCTTGTCCTTGCCGGAATCGAAGACCATGCTCCCCACCACCGGAAGGCCGGTACGCTTCGCCGCCGCCACCGCGATCCTCGCCTCCACCACGTCCATCATGGTCTCGACGATGATTCCGTCGGCGCCGGCGGCCCGCTGGGCCTCCGCCTGCTCCTCGAAGGCCTCGCGGAGCTGCTCCTCGGTGACGTCGCCGCTCACCAGCATCTTCCCGCTGGGGCCGATGGAGGAGAAAACCAGTGACTTCGTACCCGCCGCCTCCTTGGATATGGCGACCCCCGCCCTGTTTATCTCGGAGGCCCGGGCCTCCAGACCAAACTTCGAGAGGACGAAGCGGTTGGCGCTGAAGGTATTGGTGAGGATTATACCGCTCCCGGCGTTGACGTAGCACTGCGCCACCTCCTTCACCATCGCGGGATTGGAGAGGTTCAGCGAGTCGGGGCATTCGCCGCGCTTCAGGCCTCGACGCTGCAGCTGTGTTCCCCAGGATCCGTCGGTGACCACGGGGCCTTTTTTCGTCATGGTTGTGATCAGGTCGTTCATCGATTGCACCTCGCAGGTAGTGTTCGGAAACGGGCCCTAGAGGCCCATGATCCTCCTGGTCTCCTCCTTGCTGTCGCCGATACGGTAGGGGATGAAGGCGGCGAGCCCGGCGGCGCAGGAAAGGGCGCAGACAAGCCATATCACCCGGACCCCCTGCGGATTCTCGACGCTGTAGCCGAAGGTGGAGAAGACGCCGGAGAGAATCAGCGCGCAGAGGGCCCAGCCGGTCTTGCGCACGATGCCGTAGACGCCATAGTGGACCGCCTCGCGTCGCCTCCCGGACTTCAGTTCATCGTAGTCTGTGAGGTCGGCGATGACCCCCAGCGTGGCGGTGAACATGCCGCCGATGGGAATGGCAGCGACCGGGAAGATGATCATCGCCTGCGCCATGGGAGGGATGATGTCGGTCATGCCGATGAAATAGCTCAGCACGAAGCCGGTCGCCATGAGCGCGATGATAACCCTGAAGAGGGAGCGCTTGGGGAATCTCTTCAGCAGGGCGTACCAGAGGGGTGCCGAGGCCGCCATGAGTATGATCACCTCCGCCATGAGGAGCGATGCCTCGGATTCCGGCCGCCTGAGTATGAGCGTGGTGAAGTAGGGGACGTTCATGAGCATGAGCTGGTAGGTGAGCTGCACCAGCATGATCATTCCCGCGAAGGAGAGGAACTGGCGGTCGGTAAAGACCTCCTTCATGACCCTGAAAAACCCTGGCCACTGGTCGTCGGCGGCCCCCTGATGGCGCTCGTGGATCCCGAAAAGGGTGAATTCCCCAAGGACGAAGGCCGGAATCCCCAGGAGGAGGCCCATCATGAAGGGACCCCTGGAGGAGAAGATGGGCCCCGAGAGCCCGCCCCCCAGGAGCGCTCCCATCACTCCGATGGCCACGCCGATGGAGGCCACCTTGATCCGGTCCTCGTTTCTGGGGCTCATCTCCGGCAGCACGGCGAACCAGGGGATCAGCATCCCCGTGTAGGCCCAGTAGTAGACGAAGAGGACCGAGGCAAGGAAGACGATGTTGACAAGGCTCTCGGCCGGCACCGGCGGCACCCAGATAAAGACGAAGGCGAGGAGCAGTATGGGGCTGGCGACGAAGATGAAGGGCTTTCGCCGCCCCCATCGCGATTTCGTATGGTCGCTCCAGTAGCCCACCAGCGGATCGTTGACGGCATCCAGGATACGGCCGCCCGCGAGGACGATCCCCAGCGCCGCCAGGGGGATGTAGCCGGTACGGCCGCTCTGGGGTGGCGGCGAGTAGAAGTAGGGGACCCATGCGTAGAGGATCGTGTCGTATACGTTGAAGGTGAAACCGGCCAGGTTGTACAGGATGATCTCCCTCAGGGTGAGGGGTTTTTCCGTTGCGGTGTTGGTCGCCATCATGGTCCTCCCGTCGCTGGTGTGGTGTCAAGCCAGGAGGCGCTTGACCAGATCGACGCCTGCCTGCGCGTCCTCGCCGTACCCGTCTGCGCCGATCTCCTCGGCGTAGCGCTGGCTCACTGGCGCCCCGCCGATGACGAACTTGAACCTCTCACGTACGCCCCTGGCGCTGAAGAGATCCATCACCTCCTTCATCGCCGGCATGCTGGTGGTGAGGAGGGCCGACAGGCCGATGATGTCCGGATTCTCTTCCTGCGCCCGGGCAAGGAAGGTGTCCGCCGGTATGTCCACGCCCAGGTCGATGACCCTGAAGCCGTTCCCCTGCAGCAGGGCCAGCAGTATGTTCTTGCCGATCTCGTGGATGTCCCCCTGGACCGTCCCGAGCATCACCACGCCGCGCGCCTTGTAGTTGCCTTTCTTGAGCTCGGAATCGAGGAGGCGATAGGAATTGTTGTACGCCTTCACCGACATCAGTACGTCGGGGAGGAAATAATCGCCGTCACGGAAGAGGACACCCACTCGCTCCAGCGCCGTGAGAAGGCCTCCGTTCAGCACCGCCAGCGCCGTCACGCCGGAATCGAGGGCCTGACGTGTCAGGGCCTCGGTGTCGTCGAAGCGCATCTCCACGACAGCGTTCTCAATAGATTTCAGCACGTCGCTTCCCATATCCTTCTCCTTGTCGTTTGTGATAAAGACGCCTCTTCACGCCCGGGGCTAGGATTCCCACTCGGCGCTGTAGTAGTCGCTGACGCTCCTGGACCGTACCGATTCCACGAAGCGGTCGATCTCCCTGACCGTGGCCTCGTCCAGCTGGCGCTCCCTGTGGTCAGCGAGGATCTTCTTCGCCCTCTCCCTGGCGTGAGCCGCCATATCCCTGCTCCCGGCCTTTTCCCATACATCGCGCTTGTCACGGTCGGCGAGTCTCGGAATGAAGTGCTCGCCACGGAAGTGCCGCTGGGTGTGCTCCTCCATGAGGTAGTTGCCGTCGGGCCCCACCGCACCTATCACCGTCGCGGCCATGGTCGTGTCGTTCACCTCGATCCCGCGGATGGCCCTCTCCACCATGCCGGCGATCTCGTCGTCGATCATGAGGAGCTCGTGGGCCCCCGCCGTGGTGGACTCTATGGTCCCTGCGCAGGTGATGTAGTTCGCGCCGCCCATGGCGGCCAGCATGATGGAGTGCATCCGTTCCAGACCGCACTGGACGTCCAGAGTCTTCGATTCGGTGCCACCCGCCACGGTCCTGCAGGGGATGTCGTAATGGGCCGCCATCTGCGCCGATGCGGCGCTGATCATTCCTGTCTCGATCGCCCCCAGCGCCACGGTGCCGCGCCGCATCTCGGCCACGGTGGAGACCGATCCGTACATCACCGGCGCCCCGGGGCGCACCACCTGGGCCATGATGATGTGCGAGAGCACCTCTGCGTTGTGCTGCACCAGCAGCCCCGCCAGGGTCACCGGGGCGGTCGTTCCGGCCATGGCCTCGGGTGACATGATGGCCGGCTGGCCGTTTTCAGCCAGGATCATGAGACCCTCCAGCTGTATGTGGGCGGTGGAGAGGGGGCTCTGTATGCTGATGATGGCCACGTAGGGATGACGCTCCCTGATCGTCTCAATGCCGAAGGCGATCTTGACCATCTCCATCATGTCCGTCGTGGCGAGAACGCCGTAGGCCCCCATGCCGAAGGACTTTCTGCAGTTCATGAGCCAGGTCCTGATGGCCTCCACGTGGATTGTGTGCATGGGCACGTCGTGGGGCCATATGTCCATCTGGTTCGAGTTGATGTGCTGGCAGTTGTCGATGAGGATGATGTGGTCACGCACGTCATTCAGTGTCGTCTGCCGATAGGCGCCCGATTCGAGGTCGAAGAGGTTGATGGCGGTGCCGAGGCCGGAGAAGATGCGCGTATCGGGACTGACGGTTCTCTGCACCGACGGGTCGGCGCCACCCAGGGTAAATTCCCTCGGCGCCATTCTGATGTATCTTTCGGCCATCTCCGGCGGAAACCTCACGATCTTGGTGTTCTCGTCAACATGACAGCCCGCGTCGGTCAGCAGGTCGCGCATTTTCTTCACCACGACCTTTATTCCCACGCCCGAGAGAACCTCCAGCGTTCGCCCGTGTATCATGCCGATCTCGTCGGCGCTGAGGACCTGATAGCTGCTGCTTTTCATATTCGCTCCAATTTCCTGCTCTGGTATTGTAGTGTATCATCTATCGCACGAATGCGCAAGTACATATTCACCTCCCCGGGACCGGGGGCGACGGCATCCGGCTGTATCGTCATTGATTGATGGTGCTGTAACGGGATTGAAAATTCGTCTCTCCAGATAAAAGTTGTATACAAATGAATGAATATTCAGTATGGTGTATGCGTCAATAAAGTTTTCACCGGAAGGGGAAAAAAACCCGTATCAGCTTCATGATTCAGTGCAGGAGGGGATCATGCGACACACAGACGCATCCTGGAAGCTCAACACGCTATGCGTACATGCCGGCGAGGGGATCGATGAAGAGACCAAGGCGCTCAGGCGGCCGATCCACATGGCCAACTCATATGAGATGCCGGCCGACGTGGGTGAACTGATCAAGACCATATCGTGGGATCACCTGGACAGGTGGCACTACACCCGTGAGCACAGCCCCACGCCGAGATACCTGGAGGAGCGGCTGGCGATGCTCGAGGGGGGCGAGGACTGCGTGGTCACCGCCAGCGGCGTGGGGGCCGTGGCGGCGACCCTCTACACCCTCCTGGGGGCGGGAGTCCATATCGTGGCCTCCGAGGTCTGCTATACCGCTACGCAGAAACTTCTGGGGCTTCACATGCCGCGGTACGGGGTCGATGTGAGCCTCGTGGATACCACGGACCCTGAGGAGGTGAGGCGGGCGGTACGAAAGGAAACCAGGGCGGTCTATATCGAGACGCCCGGAAACCCTATCGTCTCCATCAGCGATATAGCGGCAATCGCGGAGATCGCCCATTCGGTGGGCGCACTGCTCATAGTGGACAGTACCTGGTCCGGACTGGTGACCCAGAGTCCCCTGGCCCTGGGGGCCGACGTGGTGATCCACAGCGCCACCAAGTTCATCAACGGCCACGGCGATTCCCTGGCGGGGGCGGTCATCGGTCCCAGGAAGCTCATGAATGAGATACGGGAGTGCGGCGTGGTTCACCTGGGCGCCTGCATCAGCCCGTTCAACGCCTGGCTGGTGCTGCGCGGGTCCATCACCCTCCCCCTGAGGATGCAGCGGCACTGCGAGAACGCCATGAGGGTGGCGGAGTTTCTGCAGTCGCACCCCAAGGTGAAATCTGTCCGCTATCCCGGTCTCCCCACCCACCCGGGGCACCAGGTGGCAAAACGCCAGATGAAGGGCTACTCGGGCATGCTCACCTTCAACCTGCACGTTGGGGTACCGGAGCACTTCGAGCTGTTGAAGCGCCTGCGGCTCGTTACCCACGCCGTATCCCTGGGGCACGACCAGAGCCTCATCATGTACCTGCCCACCGGTTTTTACTTCCACGACATGGTGGTCTTCTCGGAGGAGCAGAAGAGGAGGTACACCGAGATCATGGGCGAGGGGATATTCCGACTCAGCGTGGGCCTGGAGGACGCCGACGATATCATCGACGACCTCCGGCGGGCGCTGGACGCGGTCCCCTGACCGGCGTCACAGGAGCGCGTACCTGAGCACGAAGACGATACCCAGGGCGTACATGATGGGATGGACCTCACGCCATCTGCCGGTGAAGAGCTTCAGAAGGGGGTAGCTCACGAAGCCGAAGGCGAGTCCGTCGGCGATGGAGTAGGTGAGGGGCATCCCCACCATCACCAGGAAGGCCGGGAGACACTCGGTGACATCGCCAAAATCGATCTGGGTCACGTTGCCCAGGAGTATGGATCCCACGAATATCAGCGCCGGGGCGATCACCGGGTAGAGGGTGAGGCTCGTCCCTGCGGGCGTGAATCCGCCGCCGATCATCCTCGCCAGGGGTTCGAAGAAGAGCGCACCCAGGAAGAGAGACCCCGTCACGACCGCCGTGAGCCCGGTGCGGCCCCCCTCCTGAACCCCCGCCGAGCTCTCCACGTAGGTAACGATTGTTGAGGTGCCGAAGAAGGCACCGTAGACCGAGGCGAGCGAATCGGTGATCAGTATCTCCCTGAGCCGGGGGATGCTTCCGTCCGGCTTCATCAGGCCCGCCTGCTGCGTGACCCCCACTACCGTGCCGACGGTGTCGAAGAGATCCATAAAGAGGAACACCAGTATGTAGGGTATGTACTGCGGCGAAAGGGCCTCGAGTATCCGCATCTTACCAAGGGTCGGCATGATCGAGGGGGGGGAGCTCACCACGCCGTGGAACTGCACGATACCGAAGGGGAGCGCCAGGAGGGTCGTGGCGACGATGCCGATCAGCATCGCACCCCTGATCTTCAGGTGTGAGCAGACCGCGATGATCAGGACGCCCAGCAGCGCCAGAAGCACGTGCACCGACCGCACGTCCCCCAGCTGCAGGACGCCCCCCGGGGACTTCTGCACGATCCCGCCGTAGACCAGGCCGATGAAGGCGATGAAGATGCCGATCCCCACGGCGATGCCGGCCTTGAAGGACCGGGGGATCGAGTTGATGATGGCCTCGCGCACGTTGAAGAAGGTCAGGGCCAGGAAGAGCACGCCCGATATGAATATGATACCCAGGGCGATGTCCCAGGGGACACCGAGCATCTGGATGACCACGAAGGAGAAGAAAAAGTTCTCTCCCATGGCGGGGGCCAGGGCGATGGGATAGTTCGCGTAGAGCCCCATCATGATGCTGGCGATCGCGGCGGTGATGCAGGTGGCTGCAAGCACCGCGCCGAAATCCATTCCCCCGGCGGCGAGAATCGCCGGCTGTACGAATATTATGTAGGCCATGGTGATGAAGGTGGTGGATCCTGCGAGCACCTCGGTTTTTATTGAAGAATTGCGTTCGGTGATTTTGAAGAATGAATCGATAAGTTTCATGGAAAAACCTCGACCCGGTGGAGTTGTAGACGTTATCGAACAAGCGGCAACACCTGTAAACAATTTTATACCTTCCCGAGGGTGAATTTGTGATAAATACGGGGGCCGCACCGTAATAAATCATGACACGGTCGTGATTTTACTTGCATTTACGGGATCGATTGTGTTATATTCCCATAAGGATGTAAAATGGGAGAGAGGGCGATAGTCGCGCGGGGGGACAACCACCGCATACTGCAAGGGAAAGACGTGAACGGCACCCCGAAAAGAATACTCATCGTGGAAGACTCGCTCATCGTGGCCATGGAGCTGCGGGAGATACTGAAACGGGCCGGATACGAGATTACGGGAACGGCGGTCTCCGGCGAGGAGGCGATAGAGCTCCAGAGGGAGACCCAGCCCGACCTCATACTCATGGACATCATGCTCCAGGGCCAGATGACGGGAATCGAGGCATCGGCAGAGATAAAGAAGACCAGCCCGGTCCCCATCATATACACCACCGCATACTCGGACGAGGAGACGCTGAACGATTTGAAGCTGACCGATCCGTTCGCGTACCTCAAGAAGCCCTATGACAACAAGGAGCTGCTGATAACCATCGAGCTGGCCATCGAACGATCCGCGTACCAGAGAAAGCTCACCGCCAGCGAATTCAAGTACCGGGGCCTCTTTGACAACTCAGTCGACGCCATATTCATAGTTGGCCGCGACGGGAGGTTCATCGACTTCAACATATCCCTCACCAGGCTCACCGGGTATAACCGGGAGGATACGGCTGCGCAGACCCTTTCGGAGATGCTTGAACCGGAAGGATCGTTCGGGAGCATCACGGAGAAGATCGAGTCGGAGGGCATGATCCGGGACTACGAGGTGCGGCTCAGGCAGAAGGGTGGAGAGGTGCGCGATTGCCAGATCACCGCCACCTCCCTCTACATCGAAGACGTGAATTCATTCGCCTACCAGGGGATCATCCGGGACATCACCGACCTGAGGCGCAGCCTGGAACTGCAGAATCATCTCATCAGCGGCATTATACAAGTCATGGCCGCCACGGTGGAGGCCCGGGACCCTTATACCGCGGGGCATCAGGAGCGCGTCGCCATACTGAGCGAGCTCATCGCCAGGGAGATGGGACTGCCGGAGGACAAGATCAATGAGATTCGCATGGCGGCCATGATCCACGACCTGGGGAAGATACATATCCCCTCGGAGATACTGAGCAAGCCGACGAAGCTGAACGATACAGAGTTCGAGCTGATCATGACCCACCCCACCATCGGGTACGAGATACTCAAGGACGTTGAGTTCCCCTTCGATCTGGCAGGCATCGTGTACCAGCACCACGAGCGGTGCGACGGGTCAGGATATCCCTTGAAACTGAAGAAGGACGATATATATCTGGAGTCGCGCATCATCTCGGTCGCCGACGTGGTGGAGGCGATGGCCTCCCACAGGCCCTATCGCCCTGCCCAGGGCATCAAACCGGCGCTTGAGGAGATCAGAAAGGGGAGGGCCTCGCGATACGACGAGGAGGTGGTGGACGCCTTCTGTAGGCTGGTGCAGAAGAAGGCCCTCGACGGGTTTCTGGTGGAATGATGTGCGATTGAGGCCGATCAGGCGGAGATATTAAAAAAAGACGGGCGGCACATGGCCGCCCGTCTTTTTTTGTCTTACTGAACGGGTTTATACGATCCTGAAGCTCGCGATATCCCTGTCCCCCTCCACCACGTGCACCGCACAGGCGATACAGGGGTCGAAGGACCGGACGATTCGTGCCACCTCGATGGGATTCTCCACGTCTGCCACCGGCGCACCCATGAGGGCCTGCTCCACCGGTCCCTTCACGCCGCGGTCGTCCGTGGGGCCGCAGAACCAGGTGGTGGGAACCACGCACTGGTAGTTGGCGATCTTCTTGTCCTCCACGACGATCCAGTGGCCCAGGGCTCCACGGGGTGCCTCCGCAAGGCCCTCCCCCTCGCCACGGTCCGGGATCTCGTAGAAGGTCCTGGGGGACCCGCCAACCTCGAGCTGGTCGAGCCAGTCCTTCATATCGTTGCAGATGAGCTTGCACTCTATGGCGCGGGCCGCATGGCGTCCCAGCGTGGAGAAGACCGCGTTGATGTCGGCGTTGAACCTGCCGAGCACCGCGTCCACCTCGCGCTTCACCGGCTCCACGTTGGAGAGGTAGCTGATGGCGACCCTGGCCAAGGGGCCAACCTCCATGGGCTGGTCCTTGTACCGCGGCGCCTTGAGCCATGTGTAGGCCCCGCCCTTTCCTGGCTGCGGCTCGGTCTGGCCCTGCAGCGGGTGAAGGTTGGAGCCGGAGCTGTACCTGGCGTACCGCACCTGCTCCTTGATGTTGTTCGTGTCCAGCGCCTCCACCGTGCCGTTGATGAGGGAGCCGGAGGGCATCATGAACTGGGTGTACTCGTTGTTCAGCTCAAAGAGCCCGTAGGAGAGCATGTTCCTGAACGTTCCGAGCCTGAAATAGGGCCTGAAGGCGTCCGCCACCGCCAGAACGTCGGGGAGATACTTGTCGTTCACGAATTTCTCCACCACCTTTATGCGACGCCTGAACTGCCTGATCTTGTCCCTGGTGGGAACCTGGGTCACACCGCCGGGAACGAGCCCGATGAGGTGCGGCGCCCGCCCGCCGAAGAGGGCCACCATCTCGTGTGCCACCATCCTCATGTCCAGCGCCTCAAGATAGTGAGAGATCGCCGCGATGTTCAGGTCGGTGTCCTTGATATACTGGTCGCTGTCGTACCGGGGGAGGAAGGGGCTCACTGCCGTGAGGCGGATCTTCGGGTCCTTCTTGGTGTCCAGCTCGTTTTTCGCCCAGGCCTTGACGCCCTCGAGCTTGTCGTCGCCGCCGGTGTAGTTCAGGATCGCGGTGATGTCTACGAAATCCAGGGCGGCGAGGTGGTAGAAATGAAGTATGTGCGACTGAAGGAAGTTGGCCCCAAGAACCAGGTTCCTCAGTATCCTTCCGTTATCGTTGGGTCTGATCTTGAACGCCGCATCGAGGCAACGGCTCGATGCCAGACCGTGCGATACCGGGCAGACGCCGCATATGCGCTGGGTGATCTGGTTCGCGTCCACCGGGTTGCGGCCCTTCAGTATCTTTTCCCAGCCACGGAACATATCGCCCTTGCTCTTCGCATCGACGACCCGTCCGCCCTGAACATCCACCTCGATGGAGAGGTGGCCTTCTATTCGAGTGATCGGATCTAAGTATACCTTAGCCATTGATGATACCTCCATTCCTCAGATTCAGCACGGCCAGCCTGATGTCTTCGTTTTCGATTTTGTTAATCTCCTCGAGGCTCGCGTTCAGGTGCTGGTAGATGCCCCTGTTCCCGGTGTCGGGGAAGGTCGGCTCGGTGCAGCCGATGCAACCGGAGCCGGAGCCGGTGCAGGAGTTGGCGCCGCCGTTCCATTTCCTTCTGGGGATGTCGCAGCCGGAATCCATGCCCAGGCAGCCCAGCAGGTAGAGGCACCCGTCCTCGCCCCAGTGCCGCGCGAAGCGGCCCCTGCGATAATCGTTCAGTCGCTCGCAGTTCTCATGAACCGTCTGGCCGAAGAACATCTTGGGCCTGTTATACTCGTCCAGCTCCGGTAGACCGTAGACGAGGAAATGCACCAGAGAGCCCACCATCCAGGCGGGATGGGGGGGGCAGCCGGGTACGTTAAGGACCGTCTTTCCCGGAAGTATCTCGGAAACGCCCTTCGCGCCGGTGGGATTGCTGTTGTCAGCCCTCACCTTAGCTGCCGGGATGCCGCCGAAGGCGGCGCAGGTGCCGACAGCCACAATGGCCTTGGCACGTTCTGCCAGTTCTTCCACCCACTGCTTGACCGGGACATGGTGGCCGTGCACCATTCCCACGGTGCAGTATTCCGGCGCCAGTGTGGGAATCGATCCCTCGACGACGAGCACGAAATCGTCACGGGCGTTCTCCACCGCCTCCCTGAGGACGTCGATGGCCTTGTGGCCGGTGCCACCCATAATCGTCTGGTGATAGTTGAGGCTTATGGTCTGGGTGATGACGGACGCGATGTCGGGATCGACGGCGTTCAGCAGGGAGACGCTGCAGCCGGAGCAGGACTGACCCTGCAGCCAGATGACCGGTGTCCTCGCCGAAACCTGCTGCAGCGCCTGCTTGCAGCCGTCCAGAAATGCGGTGGGAACGGTCATCGCCGCCGCCGCGCCACCCATTAATTTTAAGAAGTCTTTTCTGCTTAATGACATGGTAACCTCCAGTGTCTAAGTAGTCGCGGCGTTCAGTATCAACTCGATGGCCTTGGGTACTGATCTCTTCACCGCTTCACTCATTTGTATGTCTGTGGTAGTTATATCCTCCGGAACGATGCCGATGAACTCCACCTCTGGTGTGTATCCCATGAGCTTCATCGTCTCCAGCACCTCGCTGATGCCCCCCTCGTGCAGAGAATAAGTGCTTCGCCTCTGCACCACCTGTTCCGGTCTGAATCTGTAGATGCTTCCCGGTTCACTGTCGGCCTTCAGGGCATCCACGATGATGATCCTCTCGCGGCCTTTCATCATCGGGATAAGGTCGAATCCCGCGGTACCGCCTTCGAAGATCTCCACATCCTCGGGAACGTCGGCGCCGGAAGCCACCAGTTCGTTCACGATATGGACGCCGAGCCCTTCATCGCTCTGCAGGATATTGCCGATACCGAGAATCAGTGTTTTTTTCATTACTACGCGCCGCTACGGGGTTTTACAGCTTCTGCTGAACCGGTTCGTGGCATTCCTGGCACATCGTGGGACCTTCCTTCCTGGTGAGGTGGCACCTCATGCAGGCGGTATGCATCACGTCCCTGCCCAGTGTGCCCTTGTGGCACTTGGCGCACTGCTTGATGCGATCGTCGTTTTTGTTTTTGTGATGGCAGTCCTTGCAGGCGACGTTGTGGTTTTCATGGATCCTGTGCGACATCATGACCGGAGTCACGTCGCCAGTGGATTTAACCACGCCGGCCGCAATGTCGGCATCGGTTACGAGCGAATTCACGTCAGTTACTTTTACGACATCGTTATGATAGGGATTGACGGTGGCAACAAAATCGCCGCAGCTGAACAGCACCAGTGAGCAGGAGATGAGGGCCACAACTGCCAGTTCTCCCCTGAGCAGATGTTTAAATTTCACGAAATACCTCCCAAAAAATTATGAATATGATGCATTGAGATGCTGCAGGAACCGTCTTCTCGTATTATTGCAACCGCATGAAAACGGCCACAGGAGGATTGCATGTCTGTTCTCATGCCGAGAAAACCCGCCCCGCGCCAGTTCTGATCAAGTGTTAGTATTTTTTACAAGTGGCGGTTGTCAATAAGAAATTTTTAAAATATAAAATTTTGAAATGTGACATTTTTTGGATGATATGTCGGGATTTTGCGAGTCAATAAGACATAAAATCCCTCAGGACCCCTGTGTGTCTTTCCTCTTCATGATGACTGCCACCGGAGCAGCAGGGGGGGTATCCAGGGCTTTCCACCCGTACATCAGCACCTGTGCCGCGGTGGAGAAGTACCACGAGGCCCTCTTTTCGGGCCAGGGGAGCCTGAGAAGGCCACCCAGAACGATGAGTTCCATCATCGTGACCTCCCTGGTCTCCTCGGGGGATTGCAGTATCACCCTGGTTTGTTGCGAAAGGCCATGCGGTATGATGATGGATGTTCCCACATCCCAGTCCAACTCGGTCACCGACACGAGATCCTTCCGGGAGACGCCGCGGACCTTCACCGCACCCCGGGAAAAGATGATGGTCCGGTCCCTCATTCCCAGGCGAAGCACGGCCCGGTAGGCGGAGGAGATGATGATCTTCGGGACGCCGGCGGCGAAATAACAGTTCCCCCTTTTGCGGTAGAGCCCCTTGAGGCGCAGGGTCCCGGCGGAGCGGTTGGGGATGGGAATCCACCGGTCCGAGGGCTCTGGGGCATTCAGGGGGATGACGTTAGTATCGTTCAGTTTCCGTGTCATGGCAATTCCGGGATGGATTATCGGTATCATGGCAGGGTGCGCCGGCCAGGGCAAGCGTTATTTACCGAACCATCCGGCCATGGCGCTGGCCCGGCCCCCGGAAAAAACATTGACACGGCAAGGGGTGGTCGTTAGCCTGTGAAAAATCGCGGGGTGTGGCTCAGTCCGGTTAGAGCGCGTGGTTTGGGACCATGAGGTCGGAGGTTCGAATCCTCTCACCCCGAAAAATGCGCCAGTAGCTCAGTTGGATAGAGCAACGGCCTTCTAAGCCGTAGGTCCCGCGTTCGAGTCGCGGCTGGCGTGCATAATGAGGCTGAAAGTTGCCCATAATAGAGCAAAAACAATACAAAACAGCCGAAAACGCCCACCTTTTACCGCTTTTTTCAGCATCTCACGTTAAGTCAATCCATGATGTAGCAAAATGTAGCATGAAAATTGGCCATATCATGGAGGTGTAGCATGAAAGAAAAAGACCCCTATAGTTTATATCAGAGAAAACGGAAAGACGGCACCCTCGTGTTCTATGCTCGATTTAGAAAGCAGGACGGCTCTTGGTCCAGCGGAGTATGCACGGGCCATGTCGATGAGATAGAGGCGGTCAAGTGGTGCTATGCCAACGCAGACAAGCGGCGCGAACAGATAGCGCGCACGGCACAGCAGGAACAGGCCCCGCAGATCACCCTCCGGGAATATGCAACGGGTTTTTTCGCCTGGGATGGGCCATGGTGTATTGACAAACAGGCATCAGGGAAACGGATCACCCCGAGGCAGTGCAAGGAAAAGACCGCGATTCTTGAAAACAGGGTGCTCCCTCTCCTTGGTGACAAGTATCTGCATGAGATCAATCGGGCAACGGTCCGGGAATTCAGGAATACTCTTTTTCAACAGGGGCTCGCCGGGAGCTCGATCAATAAAGCCATATCATGCATAAAGGTCATTCTGGACGCTGCCGAGGAAAAAGAGATCATTACCGAGGCCCCGAAGGTAGTTAGGGCCGCAATCAGGCAAAAGGAACGGGGGATCCTCACCGTAGAGGAGGTGAAACTGGTATTTTCGGAGCAATGGTCCGATTTCCGGGCCTATGTGTTCAACCTCCTACAGGCAAGCACCGGCATGAGGCGGGGGGAGTGTCTGGGGCTCCTCATCGGGGATATTCACGAGAATTATATCGTTGTTGAAAAATCCTACGACGAAGCACAGCGAACACTCAACATGACGACGAAGACCGGCAGGTCCAGAACGGTGATACTGCCGGCATTCGTGCGTGCCGAGATACAGCGCCTTATCGACATTCACCCCTACCGCGACGATCCCGGGGAATACCTGTTCTTCTCCTCAAAGCGGGGAAAGCCCATGGAAGGGAGTTATGCGCTCCGTTGCCTCTACAAAATATTGAGAAGGATCGGCGTTGACTACATGGGCCGCCGGATCGTGGGGCACTCATGGCGTCATTGGTATAATTCAATATTGGTCAATGCGAAAATTCCGATTATGAAGGTGCAGCAGCTCACCGGGCACTCGACAATCGAAATGACGCGGCAGTATTTCCACGCCGATGACATGCGCGACGTGCTCGACGTGGTGGAGGGGACATTGTTTTCCGACAAGGAAGGGGAGGGGGGCAATGGATAGTTACTTGAAAAAATCATTCGATACAACGTGCAATCTCATTTATGAGGTTCAGCAATTCGAGAAAAAACATGGTTCTATGTACGAAATCATCCAGCGGCACAATGATGAACCGGATAGAGAACGAGACGAAGCAATTATAAAGGAATTCCGGTCAATACTGTTTCCAGGGAACCCGGGAACCAATTTTGAATTATTTTTTTATGATGATATTGAACGCAATTTTTTATTAACAATTCAAGCAGATAAAGATTTTTCAACGGGTGCAATCATCAATACAAAAAGATCAATATCCGCATTTCGGGAATTTGAAAAGACGATTAAAAAGCAATCTGACTGGCTCGCCTCATTATCAAATAAATTATCCGTCAAGAATGAAGCCGTGTTTTCAATGACCCTTTTTTATTATCAGAGACTCGGCCGCCTCGCCTGGGACGATGACGAATTATTGAACGGTGGAAAAATCGAAGTACGCGGCGGTGATGAAGGGATATGGATATTGTCTCTTTTTGAAGTGATGATGAAAATGAGAATCATTAAAAATATTGTAGCGAACACCGGCAGCCTAAAGGATCACACGGACCGGATCGAGAAATATTTCCAGGGGTTGCCGAAATCATTAAATGCTCTTTATAAAAAGGGGAGAGCGTCAAAAGAAGTAAAATTATTTTATCATACCACCATGGATAAAATAGAAGAAGAACTCACCGCCGCACATATCCTCGTTTAAATTTTCAGTTACCACAAGTTCTCTCAGTTACCGAAAGTAACTTTCAGCATGTTTTGCTATCGCATAACGATTAGTTAATTGCAAATCACTGAACCACAGTGTATTTTGTATTTAACGAAAAGGGAGGTGTTATGTGATGCAGCAAGCACAGCAGATCATGATTAATAACGAGAGCTTCGAGAGGGCAGAAAAATTTCTAACGGTCGATGAAGCCTGCGAATACCTCAAAGAGAAAGGGCTCCCGCGCAGCAAACGAGCTCTTTACGGATACACGCGAAAGGGGCAACTCCCATACATTAAGTTCCTTGGCTCCACGAGATTTACACCCGAGGGCCTGGAGCAATTTGTCCGGGATAATATCGTCGCCGTGGGTGCCCATTAAGACGCAAAACGGCGGGGCCCCCAGCCACCGCCGAAACGCGAGATAAAATCAGGAATGGATCTATGAATAATTTACAAACAAACTCAGTACAGTGTCAAGCGGTTTTTCAATTCTATAAAATGTCCTACCCGCCTGCCTTCGCCGTGGTTATGGTCAACAATCCCGATGACGGCGTAATTATTGGCTGGAAGGTTCCATGTTGCCCCCTTTGCCGCTGTGAACACATCGAAACAGATCCCGACGTAATAGGCCGAGTTGTCGCCGCACCGTGCGGTAAAGGGCTTTATGTGCTTGTCGAAATGCGGGTTCTTGAAATGTTCAATGGAGTAATGTTCGACGTGGGGGAGGCGGTATGAGGGATTTGCATTATACATATACCGCCCCCACTGGAAGACTATTCTTTTTGAATGCCAGTGGCGAAATTCAAGAAAACGCAAACGATCTTATCGGGACCGGAAAAAATATAAACGCCATTCTCACCGACTCCGAACTTGTCGATTGCATGGCGTCGCTGAAAAAACATTTTGACGACCGAGCCGCTGCAGATCGTGAGGCCGCACGTATCGCCAGGGAAAAACGGGAGCGTGAAAAACCTGCGGCCCCAGCTCCGGTCCCTGGGAACGGCGGGGCGAAACCACACGGTCACGGTAGCGGGAAGGCAGTGGCGGCATCAGATAATAAAGTAGTCGGCATCATCTCAGGAAACAAAATCACCTTCGAGGGACTCACCCTTCCAGAAAAAAAGAAATTGAAAACAATTTCCGCAGAACGACAGTACTCCGAAAATTATTATTCGATGACCGACCGGGGGAATGCACAGCGGATTTATGACGAATACGGTTCAACCCTTGATTACGTGCACGAGCTGGGCAAATTCGCTCACTTTGATGGGGTAGTACATATTGTTGATGAAAGTGAAAAACGTATTCACGAAATATACAAAGAAACCGGCGAGAGAATGGTCGATGAGGCTTTTCGTATTGAAGGGAAAGATGCAAGGGAGGCAGCCCTCAAGTGGTGTAGGCAATCAGAGTTTTTCAAAGTATTTTCTTCGACCATTGCTCACCTGCAGCGGATGACCGCACACAGTATTCACGAGTACGATGTAGACGATTACGAAATACTTTGCCTTAATGGTGCGCTTGACTTGAAGGAAATCAAGTTAACCCCATCATCCCCCGAGCAAAAACACTTAAAGGTAGTACGGGCAAAATACGACCCAGAGGCCAAGGCCCCGCGATGGGAGCAATTCATCGAAGAAGTAACGAGCAAAGACGGCACACCACGCCCGGAGCTCGCCCACTATCTCCATAAGGTGCTCGGGTATTGTCTCACGGCGGATACATCGGAAAAATGCATTTTTTTCTTTTACGGGGGAACCGGAGACAACGGCAAGTCAACGCTAATCACGGTTATTGAATACATCCTCGGTCCCTATGCTCAGCGCATTTCGTCCACGTCTCTCATGAAGAAAAAATTTGGAAGTAACGAAATACGAAACGACCTGGCCAAGTTGATCGGATCCCGTTTTGTAGCTGGCTCAGAGGTGAGCAAAAACAACATTTTTGATGACGGTATTATTCGCGACCTCGTGGGAGGGGACTCGATCACTTGCCGATTTTTACGGCAGGAGTTTTTCACCTATGAACCAAAATATAAACTTTTTCTCTATGGGAACAATAAACCACGGATCGACGCGGACGACCCCGCAATACGCAATAAAATAAAAATGATACCCTTCGACTTTCAACCCGCCACTGTTGATAAGAAGCTGAAAAAGACACTCAAGGCCGAAGCGGATGGGATATTTAACTGGTTGGTTGAGGGTCTACGAATGTATCGTGATGAAGGGCTCACGGATCCCGAAGAAATTAAAGAAATCACAAAAGAGTATTTCGACCATAACGATTTTATCGCCCGGTTTATTGCGGAGAATTACGAGGTAGTCGGTATTGATGAAGGCAATGTTTCCAAAATTTCACTTTATGAAGCATACACTGAATGGGCCATGGGTGAGGGTGTCAAAAAGCCTCTCTCTAAAAATGCATTTGGTAGCCGCATGATAGGCAAGGGTTTTAAAGATGCTTCTGTTAAAAAAGATGGTAAAACCGCGAGAGTATGGCTGGGACTCAAGGGAGGAAAAGGGGAATCAGAGGAGCAACTCGATGTGCCATTTTGAATCCGGTTACACAGCTACACGGGTTACGCTGATTTCGTATTCCCCCCTAAAGAGAATATTATTTTTGATCTCTCTTATAGAACGAACAGGAAACTGTGTAACTTGTGTGACGTGTAACCTTTTATTCATTTTTTGGAGGACTTTATGGACATAGAAGAAATTCAGGAAATTATTCACCCTCTTGTGGATGCAATTCGTCTTATTTCGCATGGTACAACGTCTGGCCCTGCAGGACTGGAGGGGCTCGGGATGGCAATTGCTGGGGATAGTCTCAGTCTTCCCCTTAGTCATGCGGTGCAGCAGGTGGCAGAATCTATGTCTGAGATTGCCCAAAGTATTGATCGCCTTGCCGCAGTGATTGAGGATAGAGAAAAATGAGGGCCGAGAAATTGTCTATCCGTTGCCGCGCCTCTCGTTGTCCCTCATCCCTGCAGGCCCATATCGAGCCCGGGGAAACCCTCGACACGCTCCTGCAGCGGCACGGATGGACACGCAGCCCTGACGGAATCGGCTTTTTCTGCCAGCATCACAGCAAGCGCACGGCGCCCGAACCACCCGCCTTCCCTGATCACAAGCAGGCCAGGGCGAGCCGATGGGAGAGGAGTCGTGGATGATGACCCATATATATTTCACGGGTCCTGCGGAGAGGCCCCCCTTTCGATCGGGCATTCACTCGCAACGGCAATCTTCGGCACCTCGTATATTTTGAAAACCGGTTGACAACCGTCAACCAAACAAATGGAGGAAATAAATTGAAAAAAAGACTCGTAAATCAAAAGCAGCTTTCACAGATTCTCGACATATCCCCGCAGGCCGTCGGTAAACTCGTCGCCCGTGGCAGCATAATCCGCGACTCCGTCGGACTTATAGACCTGGATCACCCTGAAAATGCCGCATACCTCCGGGATAAGGGAATCAATCCCCGGAAAATCAAAATCTCAGCGTCCCCGGCCACCTTGAAGGCTCCGGCATCTACCCGTTCAGGAAATGAAAGGACCATTTCGGAATTACAGAAAATCAAATTGGAGAAGCAAACCGCGAAGCTCGAAATTGAAATCGACCGCCTCAATAAAAAACTGCTGCCTATCGAATTCGTGGACGGCGTGTACATTCTTCATGTCGAAGGCCTCCACTCCTTGCTTGAACGTTTCGCCGCAACCTATATCCGCGACGTGGGGAAAAAGATTTTAGAGGCTGGCGAAATTTTGCCCGCACACATCGAGGAATTTACAGGGTTTATTTTGACCGCTATGCACGACAATAAAATGTCGGTCATGAAAAAATTGGAAGCATACGACCCAAAAAATTCGCCGGGAAGGTTTTAGTGAAACCCACCGCCCCCTCGGGCGTTGGAATATAATTTTTTATTTGGAGGATTAAACATTATGGCTCAACCTTATCAAAACTTACTCGACGCGGCCCGGATGGTTATTTCCAAAGAAACCGCCCCGCCTCGTATATTATACCGGCTGGAGTGCGCGCTCAATGATTTGTCGAATATGGCGACAGGCGCGGTTCCGGTGATGGTCAGAAAGCTCCAGGACCTTCGTCAACAGATCGATGGGATGCCGGTTGATTCTGAGGACGTCACCCCCCTGTTGGAGCAGTTGGCCGGAATGCAGATGGAGTGTAAATCCCTTGACGGCGTTGTCGGCTTACTCGCCGCCGAAAAAAGCAGGATCAGAGAGTTATTGTCCCCGCCGCCTCCAGCGCCGAAGGATCAGCAACAGAGCGAGGAGGTGACAGCATGAACCTCCAGGAATTACAAGACAAAGTTCACAACCTTTACCAAAAGGCGATAAATATGAACGACGTTGTTTTTGACATGGCACGTCTTCAAGGCGATCTTGCTCGGGCGATCAGTAGCGGGAATGTCACCTGGGAGCTGAAGGTACGCACGGCCCTCCGTGACACTCTCGCCGCCGCTGCATTGAGGCGGGAAACGTGGAAAGAGTATCATAAACTTCGGAAGGACCTCGACGAGCAGACCGACCCGAAGTGTCCCACATTTCGCGGCCCGGATGAGGAGGAGGTGGCGTTATGATACGAATTCAAAGCTATGGAAATTATGCAGATAAGATTCATGGACTGGAAGAGCAGCTCCGTGTGCTCGAATGGCGGAACCGTGGCACCGGTGGGAAGTACACCGGGGATGTTCAGAGGATCAAGACTGAAATTCTCCAGCATAGAATTTTATTGATTGATCAGGAATACGACAGGCTGCGGTGGACGAGGGCAAAACTCGTCAGAGAGCTGGACGAATTGCTGCCGAAGAGCCCGGTGCAAGAGGAGGAAAAATCGAATGGTAAAAAACGATTATTTTCTCAATCGAAGTGACGGCCTCCCCTCCCTTCGCGAGCAGGCCCGTGGCCGTCGTGGTTCATTCGCTGGACTTGCGGTCATGGCCGTTGTCGCCGCTCGTTTCACTGAGTGGGGCACTGTGTCCCGGAACGCGGCGAGCCTGCCGACATGGAGGTGGGAGGCGTGGTAAAAAATGACGCGATTTCATCACTTGAGGGAAAGGTAAAAAAATTAAGGAACGAGATTACAGAGCGTCGGCTCCTGGGTCAAGCATTCGATGACTTGGCCCTGCAGCTGGCGATTTTACGGGAGGACATCGCCGTTATCCGGCGTGACCCTTATTACTTTGAATTCGTTCGGGGACGAACCCGGGCATATTGCACAGGAGGCAAATAATGGAAAAAATAATTTTATCGGGCGTCATCGGTGATGACATCACCCCGCAGACTGTCAGAAAAGAACTCGATGCAGCCGCAGGCTCTGACATTGAGATTCACCTTGCATCCCCCGGCGGTTATGTCGATGCAGGGCTTGAAATTTACAACGCATTCCTCGATTACCGCCGGAATCATCCCGCCGCACAGATGATTCTCACCGTCAAGGGCGAGGCGGCGAGCATGGCGTCATACCTGGCTATGAATCCCGCATTTCACCCGGTACGGGCCGAGGCGAACGCAACGCTTATGATTCACCCGCCACAGGCCGGCGTCAGGGGCGACGCCAGGGACATGAAAAAAATGGCCGATGTACTCGAAGGGCTCGCGGGTATTCTCGCCGCCGCATATTCGGCACGCACGGGAAAGCCGATAGCCGAGATTCACCACCTCATGAATGATGAGACGTGGTATTTCGGTGCCGAAATCCGGGATCATGGCTTTGTCCATGAAATGCTCCCCGCGAACCCCGATTTTCCGACGAATCGAGGGGAAGCACTCGCCCGGGCCCGGACTGACTTTCACGGCATGACTGCGAAGGTGAAGGGAGCACCGGCGGACATCGCCCGTATCGCTGCTATGGTCCAGGGATCCCCGCCGGCTCGTGATGAAATGTTTTATCAAGCAAACCAGGACCGTGCAATGCTCGGGCTCCCACCCTTGAAACCGAACGCGGCCGATATGGGCGATCCCCTGGCCGAGCAGATCCGGCGAGACAGGATCGCCCTCGGGCTCGATGACACCGAGCCGGAGAAGGCGCGTCAAAATTCACCGGTGAAGGATAACGTCGCCGCTCAGATAGAAAAAGACAGAGCGGCCTTGGGGTTATCGTAAACACTACACCCCCCCCCTCGGGGCCGGCATCCAGCTTCGCGGCGGGCTGGCTCCAGGGGGAGATTTTTTAAACTGGTAAAAAAGTAAAAAATATTGACAGTGGCGTGAAGATTAACGATAATGTTGTTGTAAGGGTTTTTAATCGTTAATTTAAGGGGTTATTCCTGAAAAAGGGATTTACTTATGAGAAACAAGCCAACTCTTAAGGTGAATGTCCTTGTCTATAAAAAGGGGAAAACATGGTTTGCCCACTGTTTAGAGATGGATATTTTAACATCTGGTACCTCAGAAATCGAGGTGAAAGATGATATTATAAGTCTTGTTAAGGCGCAGTTGTCGTATGCTTTTAGTAATGACAATTTGGAAAATTTGTTCAAGTTTGCCCCGGTGGAAGATTGGCAGAAGCTGGAAAAGGTTACCAATTGCGAAGAAAGGTTTGACGTTGTTGATCTATCATCTCCATCAACTGGGAGAAAGAAAACTAAGATTACACACCCCCTTCCTGATCTCGAAACGTGTTTTGCCTTATAAATGAGACCAAAACCGCTAAAGCATCGCGAATTGTTAAAGAGGTTGCGCGTTTTTGGAATCATCGAAGACGATCGTATTGGTAAAGGGAGCGAAAGAATACTTATTGAAAAAAAGGGGCTCTCTCCAACTGGTAAATATCAGGGTCCCCAGTATCCAATTAAATGTCATGGTGACGGGACAGAGCACCATGAGGCAGTAATAAAAAAGGTACTCAATCGTTTCAATATCAATCCAAAAGAATTTTGGTCTTGATTTTTATAAATCACCCCTTCTGTAGGTCCACCTTATTCCTGACGCAATAGAGTACAGCCCGTCTCAGATATTCCCCTTTATCAATCCGTTGCCGGACCCTTTCGGTTTCAATCTCCCAGTGTTCTTCTTCTGAAAACTCTACGAGGGGGCGTATCCCCTTTATCTTTGAATCGGGCTTTTTCGGTCTCGGTGCCATAGCGTTTTTCATATTATAGTCATCCTCTCTTGAAAACAACTTTTTTAAACAAATGATACTTGACAATAATACGTATCATAGTTAATTTAATAATATACTTAAAGTCGTTATATGTCAACCACAAATGGAGGTACTACCACATGAAGAAGGTATTCGACGGCCTGCTCTATGACACGTCCACTGCCGAGGAGGTGGGGGCGTGGGGCAATGGACTGTATGGGAACGATTTCAACCGCTGCGAGGAAACGCTCTACCGCACACCGAACGGGCGCTATTTCCTGCACGGCGAGGGCGGAGCGGCCTCAAAGTATCAACGGGTATGCGGTCAGAATTCATGGACCGGCGGGGAAGAAATCATTCCCATGACACCCGAGGAGGCGCAGGAATGGGCCGAACAGCATCTTGACGGCGATACGGTCGCCGCTGAATTTACAGCGGTACAACCGGCATAAAAAAAACGGAGGCGCTACATGAAACTGTTAATGGGTAAAATCGTGTATTGGGCCGGGATCAGGGCAGCGAAAATATCCTTCGTCCTTGTTGAAAAGGGTCTCGAACTCAGGCGCGAGGGAGGAGACAAGACACTGAAGCCACTCGCTGCCGCATAACCCCCCACCCCCCCCGGTGCGCCATGGCCGGGGGCCTTCCTTTTTTTAATATCCTTTTCCGCAAATAATAAATAATTGTAGAAAAATTGTCCCAGTCAAATATCATTTTTCTATTCAAAACAAAACGCGGGAGGAAGTTGTTATGCTTATTGCCTTTGAATATGACGAAGCAAAGACAATTCATGTAGATGGAAAATTATATCATGAATTGCCGAAGTGTATTTTTTGCGGCGCAGAGGTTCCTCATAATGTAAGGGAACAATGTCAGGAATACAAATATAAAGATAATCCTGAATTTAAAAAGATGATGCGGTGGTATGAGGGAAAAGATAGTAATAATTATGAAGGAATTCCATCACGATGTATGTTTATAAAGAAAAATGGAGAAAGGTGCAAGAATTGCCTACTGGAAATGAGTCCACCGGATTTTGAAAACGATTATAGTAAAAATCCTAATAGGTATTGTAGGGTACACGATAAATAGAGCGTTTCCTTTTCACTTTTCGGCCCCGTGATCGTTTATTGTCTGAGAGCATAACAACCCAGCCCTTCGTGGCATCCGACATTTCCGGCGGTGGTGATCAGCCCCGCCGGCGCTCTCAATTATATCTTATGGATTTCTACTTTTATTGTTAGTATTTCCTGAATTTTTTTATATTTTTCAATACATTCGTTTTCATTCTCAAAATATTTTGTGTGCTTTTCCCCGTCTCTTGTAAAAATTTCAATACAATAGTTATCTTTAGTACCTTCAGTTTCCCCTTTTTCCTTCACAAAAAAAGATGCCGGAATATTTTCTCTATGTATAATTTTTATAATATCATCAACATGTATAGTAATATTATCAAATTCAATAAATGACATACTGTTGGCTCCTTTTAATAATTGTTTTTTTAATGAATTTTTTAATTGAACCTTACGGTCCTCATTTAAATTTTCCTCATCCTCGTAACAATAGTCACATATTTGCCCATCAGGAGAAAGATGTGAAATATCCCTGTGTAAATTACATTTAGGACAAACGAAAACCGATTTTTCATCCTCAGCCATTACTGAAGAATTATAATATTTCCTATACTCTTCTTTTGCTACTCGACTTCCATTTATAAAGAATAAATAACCATCACCATTGCAAGTACGGCAATTAGGATCATTATAACAATTATCTTGGTTACAATTTGGGCATGGCTCCTTTTTACAATCTGATATTGACATTATACATCTCCCCTTTATTACATTATAATTTAATACTATAATGCAATTGAATAAATTCGATTATTTTTTATTTTATTTGGAAAATTGTATAAAAAATCGATGTAATCGTTTTCCTCTCACCCTTCCGGCTCGATCGATAGCAGCGGCTCCTCCCTGTCGGGATCCCGATCCCGTCGCCGTGGCTCCAGGGACGTGACACCCTCGGCGTAGAGCTCGAATCCGGCCTTATCCAGTATCCTGCAGGCCCGTATCAGCACCGTATCATCCGGGAACGTGAGCGTCAGCCCTGCCCGGTCCAGCACGCACATATCGATCGTGTCCGCGGCCGCGGCTCTGTCGCCCGTGCGGTGCTTTACGGGGATGGCCTTCGAGGCTCGTTTATTTCCTGGCGGTGAGTATCTCGTGTATTTCTTCGAGGTGGTGCGAGGGGCGGGGGTACGGGATTTCATAGGGGGAATTATGTATCCCGGCGGGAGAGTGTCAATTATCTTTCATTCGATATTGTAGCATAACAAGCGTTATATGTGATGTCGCAAAAATGTAGCAAATTGTCTTTCACAAACTGCATTTTATTACACAAATTTGCAAATAGTGTTGACAGAAAAACACAGTTTTGCTACATTATGTATAGGATTGCACTTAACGTGCATTTAGATGGCTGAACTTCTAAGCCGTAGGTCACTGGTTCGAGTCCAGTCTGGCGTGCATGCCCCCATACGGGGTTTTTTTTATGCCCCGGGTCAGCCGCGGTCATCCCAATCCCGCGAATCGTCTTTCAACCGCCTCTCCGGGGGGACGGTGCCGGTATCCCTTCTTTTCGCGGGCCCGCCCAGCAGGTAGCCAGCAAGAAAACCCAGACCCAGGGCAATGTAGATGAGCAGGATCAGGGGGAAGGTGAATCCCCAGAAGAGGACATCCACTCTCACCATGTCCAAGTTCTGCACCGTCAGTATCAGGATCAGTACAATGCCGGCCATGACGGCGATGTGCTTCAGTTTCATACGATCCTCCCTCTACTCGTATTCCTTCGGCACCATGCAGAGTATCCTCATAATCGACTCCCCCCCGTTCTCCATGTGATGCCGCTCCATGGGGGGGATGAAAAGGGCGGAGCCGGCGGGCATGGACAGCCGTTCTGAGGCGGTCACCAGTGTGCCGGATCCCTCCAGCACGAATATCTCGTGCTCGAAGTCGTGGCTGTGGGACGGCGTTCTGCCGCCGGGACCCACCTCGAACATACGAACGGAGAAGAGGGGCACGCCGTCGCCGCTCCCCAGGAGGAGGCGCTTGGTGGTGTTCACCGCCCCGTCCGCATCGACCGGGATCGCCCCTATTTCCGAAAAATGCCTCACCACGGCCATGTCTTCACTCTCTCTTTTGTCGGTTTCGTGTACGTGCTCGTCAGGTACCCGGTACCATGGATATGGAGTCAGGTCAAACCTATTTTTGCAGGCGTTTATGGGGATTGACTGGCGACGGGGCCCTGCAGGATCTGAGGCATTTCAGGTAGTGTTCGTTGCAGTAGTCCCCGGAAATGCCGGATTCTCCCGCTGCGTGCCCCTTTCCGGGATGCAACGGAACGGTGATCCTGATCGCGTCGGGTCGCCGATCCTCATGGCAGTACTGATAGTCGTACCTGCACCGGGCTTCGCAGGGCATGTGGTCCCTGTCCCGAATTCCGCCGCAGGCCAGGAGCAGCGTCACCGCCAGCGGGGCCGCGGGCGCGGCGAACCGGTATCGCCGGGAACGCATCGTCCGGTGTCCCTTCATGCGGTGACGGTGATCTTGTAGTTCGCGGAATCATCTTCCACCGCAACCCTTATATTGCTCAGGAATGCCTGCTCCAGCTCGTACTCGAAGGAGTTGATCCATCTGTCCAAACGTTTCTCGTCGAAGGCCTCCCGGGGCATCCGGAGCGTGATCTTGAATCTCCCCTGCACGATGTGGCACGTACTCACCGATCCGTCCTTCTGGGTGTAGGTCACGGTATAGCTGTCGCTTGAGGCGTCACCCCTGGCGATATCGAAGTTGGTATCCATGTTGAGGGTATGACCCAGTATGCTCGCCACCTTGCGAAAATCGAGTCCCGGCATTCTCAGCTCCTCTCCTTAGTTGATTACGAGTCCTTGAGTTTTTTGTCGATCTCCATGCGGGAGTAGATGATGATGTTGTTCAGGTTGATAATTCCGTCCAGCTCCAGCTGCTGGAACTGAACCGCCATCCCCTGCGTGTCGTTTCGTATGATGACCCCCTTCAGGGGGATCTGTATCTCCCTGGCGGACCCGCTCAGGTACAGGGTTATCTCCACCGGCGTACCGGCGTCGTACACATCCGGCGACTTCAGGTACAGGCCGGAGAGGCTCAGGTTCTGGACGTCACCGGTAATGGAATCGCCCCCCCTCTGCACCTCCGCCGTGGAATCCAGGGGTACCCTGGTGTTCCCTCGGTGATCCATAGCACAAATATATTCCACTTTCCGGGAAAAGCAACCATTAATTGGCTTCGGGCGCCCCCGTGGGCCTTTTTAAAATATGTTGACATCGAAATGGGTGTGCCGCTATTGTGGTTTCGTTTCATTCCGACGAGAGTCTGGTGGCTGTAGCTCAGTTGGTAGAGCCCTGGATTGTGGCTCCAGTTGTCGCGGGTTCAAGTCCCGTCAGCCACCCCTGAAGGTAGTATTATACCGGAGATGCTTTTAACGGTCTCCGGTAGAGCTACCACCTTCTCATCCGCTATTAGCAGGATGTTAAAGGGCCGCTTCCAGTTGATAGTGACGCTGTTTGTTTGATCGTCAAATACAATTTCATCTATCATTTCTTTGAGTAACTTTATTTTTTCTTCCCGCTTCCCTTGAGCATAAACACTACGGAATTCTCGAACGGCATCTATAACTGAGATGGCGTCCCCTCGGTATTCGTTAAGATCCACAGATAGTTCGGCTTGCCTGTCCTTTAATGCGGTAATGCTTTGATTGATTTCCGCTTCCTTCCGTGTATAGGCATCACCGGTTATTATGCGGTCGAGACGATCATCCACTAGGTTGTCAAGGCGGTCTTCCAATTTCTTCAGCTGTTTATTTATATCGTCGGTCATTCGCTGAGTAACTGTTGATTGCGAACGTAGTAGTGTCTTCAATCTCGTTTTTAACATCTCGGTGTACTGTTCATAGTAAACAACAGCCTTAACCGCTGTATCAATTCCCTCAAAGAGTGTTTTTTCAAGCCAGTAAGGCTTGGGATACATTGCTGGCTCTATACACTTATGGGTGTAGTAGGTTGACTTGGCGTCCTTTGGTCGATTCCCGGAAGCGATACGACCACATCGGGAACATCTGACAAGGCCTGTAAGAAGGTATGGTTTTTCCCTTCGATGCTTTGCGCCGAGCCGCCGTGAGTTGATAAGGGCCTGGATTGTATCGTATTCCTTCTCAGTAATAAATCCCTTAAACGGGTGGGCGAGTGGGCGCCATTCTTCAATTCCTTTCTCTTTAACTCTAAACCATTTTCCTGTGTAGATTTTATTCTTTAGGTATTCGTATATCTTAGTCTCGTGTAAATAATTACCCCGCTTGGTCCTGAAACCCCTTGCTCGGAACTGCTCTTCTATTTTAGCACCGGTGTATTGATGGTTCAGTACGAGCTCGAATATAGTTTTAATCATCTGTTCATATTCAGGATCCAGTTCGATTATTGATTTATTATCGTGCTTAAAACGAAGGCCCATGGGCAGTTGAATAGGGATTCCCTTTTTCTTTTTTCTTGCATGTGCATGCTTTGATTTTGCACTGAGTATTTCGGAAAAATCAGCATCAATGACAGCGAAGATATTTGAAATCAGCAACCGCGATTCATGGTTAAGGATTTCTTTTGTAAGGTAAAAGTGGATAACCACCATTTCTTTTTTAACAAGTGTATTGATTTTTTCCTTGTCCCCAAGATTTCTGGTTAAGCGTGATGTGTCTTTAATGATGATATTTTTTACCTGAAATGAAAGGGCGGTATCAAGCATTAAAGTAAAGACCTTTCTGCCCTGTTGCTTCGCGGACTCTGAACATTGAAATGTATGGAGAAGGAACAAACCCTTTTCGGTTGCATAAATTTCGCAGTCCTCTTTCTGATTCTCTCTTGATCCTTGTTGCTCATCATGCTTTGTGCTTACACGGGCATATGCAAAAGCCCACTTATCCTGTGGGATACCAGCGGCTTTCGCTTCCGCTATCCGCTGGATGATGGTTGTTCCGATCTCGGACGTATGGTGGACCGGCCTCATGCAGCAAACTCCTTACGGTTTAAGTACACCCGCTGGAATAGCTGAGACCGTTCAATCCGCTCATCAATAAAATCTTCTTCATCGAGCCCTTCATTGTTGAAATACCCGCCAGCGCGTAGTTCTTCCATTAGGCGATCAACCTGCTGATTGATTTTCATTAACAGCTCCTTCCGAAACATTATCTTGTTCCTGATGGTGTGGAGGATTTCGGAAAACGGGATCAAGATCATTAGGTCGGTGTCGGTAAAATGTTCTGCCATTCTGTGTTTACTCCCAATATTTTTTTATCCCTCTATCTATATTAGAGTAAAATTTAAAAAAATTTTGAAAACTTTTTTTGGTTTTTTTCGATTTGTTAGTGCTGCCTAATTTTTGACCCCAAACGTTGTGTCCTGTTTATAATGTTAATCAAAGCCAACATCTTTCCTCATTTGGTCTTCAAGTTGTTTGTAATGCTTTCCAAGTTCCTCCCCTTTTCTTTGATATTCCATCATAAGATTGTTTTGGTGTTGTTGAATTGCTTCTGGATTTGATAAGGAACCGATCATTCCTTTTTGCATTTCGAGTATTTTATTAGCAAATGAGGTTGATTCATTTCGATAGATATCAAAAAGCCTAATTGATTCTTTGGAAGCGACAAGTCGAAATTTTGTAAATTGAGTAAACATATCACTAGCTATATCCATTCCTTTTTCAGATAGCTTTTGGATTACTCTCAGGTAATTTATCAGTTGATTTGTTGAATCATTAGGGTTTTTCAAAATTGAGATATACAATTCAGTTGAGGCATTAGCAAATTCTTTTGTGTATGCTTGGGAGTAAGTTTGACTTATTTTTTCAAGTCTTTCTAGTGCATCAGAATAGATCATCAGCCTTTTATCTTTTTTCGAGTACACCCGCTTAATTCTGAAAGCAATGAACCACCCCACAGCTCCAGCAATACCCAGGAAAATCTTTACAAAGTTGCTATAATCATTCTTTACAAGAAAATCGATAACAGTATACATTATTTTACCTGATTTTTTCTATTATTGTTTATAGCATTGCCATTGTTTTAAAAAATATAAAACAACTTGTTCAAGCATAATACAATCACTGAAGATCATCGTTCTTGCTCTGCGAAGTGACTGTGGGGGGATATGGAAATTTATTTTATATCTTCTGATATCGCTGAGCTCTCCCACTTGTTTTTTTCATAATAATCTAATTTACTATATCCATTAACTCTGTTATAAACATAATATGCTCGAATATGTTTTTGTGGTGCCTCTTCAATACCATAATCTGCAGTAAAAGGAGAGTTTGGAAATACTGCGTTTTTCGAATCATCAAAAATTACAACAAAATAAAAAGTCCCCGACTTGAAATTGTTTTTCTTGGTTTTACAAAAATCCTTAAGGTTTGTAACGTCTATTTTGCCAGAGAAAGCGAACAGATCCATTTTGTTGTTATTGTTGCCTACATCTTCAATTTTAGAATTCACAAATTTATAGGGATAATTATTGCTCCCACTTTGTGATGAACATGCTAATATAAAAGATAAGGGAACAATGCAAAACACCATAATTCTTAATCTCATAAGCTCCTCCTCGTACTTGTTAATAATATTATAAAAATCAGTTATTATTGCATTGCATAATCTTTTCAGGGTTATTTATTTTCAATAACAACCCAAATCATATCAGAAAAGGCGCCTGGATTAGTAATCACCACTTTCTTTTTGGTTGTTAATTATTGCCACATCCTGCTTCATTCGGGTTTTATCATTATAAGAAAGTGTATCAAAGATTCCATTCTAATTAGCATAGCCTTTAGCTGTCGGTCTGTAAACGAACCGCTTAATGAATGTGCTCCTTCTTGGAAAATATCTAAAAATTCAAGAGTCGCTTTTATATCACGATCAACAAAATGCTTAAACGATTTACCATTTATGACCTGCCCCCGAAAGATGTACCACAGATAGAGGGAAAATTTCTTGCAAAAATAAAACGAAGAATGCAGGAGATTAACCATGAGAAAGAAAAGATTTACCGAAGAGCAGGTTCATGAGATACTGAAGGAATCGGAGGTAGGCATCTCGACGCCGGAATTATGCCGAAAATATGGCATAAGCAAGAACACATTTTATAACTGGCGCTCAAAGTATGCCGGAATGGAATTATCCGATTTAAAGAAGATGCGCGAGCTCGAGGATGAAAACTCGAAATTGAAGAAGCTCATCGCCGAACAGGCACTTGACATTCAGGCCTTGAAGGCGGTCCTCTCAAAAAAGTGGTAAGCCGGGAGCAGAAGAGGGAAGC
>JAFGJK010000049.1 GCA_016929135.1 Spirochaetota bacterium
CTACTGGGCCCCGGGGTGTCTGTCTAGCGGAAATAGTCGGTGAGGCTCACCCCGGTCCACTCCCGGCTGCCGGCCACCCTGAGCCACAGGGTCCTGCTCGCCGGGATGGCGATCACCTGGAAGGCGGTGTAGGGGAGGGGATTCCCGTTGACCGTCCCGGTGCTGAAGGAGGAGGCGCCGCCACCCTCAAGGGGGGTGTCCAGTATCGTTTTCATCGCTTCCAGGTCGATCGCTCCCCTCTGCTTCTCCGCCAGGGCCAGCAGGTTCCGTCTCCTCGTGACCGTCATGAAGAAGCTGTCCTTCGGTGGGGCGTCACCCCATGGACCGGTGAAGTGGTTTGTCGAGACCATCAGCCCCTCGTGCGAGGGGGGGGCGCGCTTCAGTCCCTCAGGGGCCCACTCGTAGGAGACCGCGGCCGTTTCTCCTGCTACGTTTATTATGAAGGGGGCGTCGGTGCCGATCGTCTGCATCGCCCTGTCGAGGCGTTCCATATCCTCGAAGTCCAGGAGCATGGTGAAGAGGCTCACCGGCGCCGAAAGCCTGCCGGGGGCCACCCGTCCGCCGGCGGAGACACCCCCGTTGTTCAGCTCCAGGAAAAGTCCCGAGGCATTCATCTCGGTGGTGGCGTTCAGGGTGCCGGTGAAGGTCACCACTGCCGTGGGCACGCCTGAGCCGGCGGGGTTGAAGACGGCCACGTTCACGTATTTCACGAACCCGCCTACGTCGGTGCCGAAATCGTAGTTGCGACCGAAGACCAGCTCCTTGTTGCCCGTGTAGGGGCCCCAGGCGGCGATGGCGGAGCATGCCACCGTCCCCCGGGGGGAAAACCCTCCGGGACCCCGGGCGTGGCTGAACTGCCGATTGAACAGGTAGTGCTCGAAGGCGTTTACCACCTGGTGCTGCGGGAGACTGAGCCCGGAGGTTTCGGACATGCCGAGGATGATCTCCCTGGCGCGACGGGGGTAGCCCTGGTACAGCTTCCGGGCGTACCGCAGGAGACGTTCCTCAGGAACTCCCCGCTTTCGAACCAGCAAATCCATGATGTCTGCATGGAACTCACGCAGCACCGTGGCCTCAAGGCCGCCGTACTGGCGCCCCATCTCGCGGTAGCTCCCCCTGAGGCTGAGAATGTGGAGGCTTCCCGAACTGTAGCGATAGCCCCCCTCGAAGGCCGCCGCGGGAGTGACGGCATGGTCCGCCTCCCGCGGTGAACAGGAAATGAGAAGGAACAGCACGATCGCGGTGAGCGTCTGTGGTTGACTTCGTATCATTGAATGGTCATCCTGTGGATTGAAATGCCGCCCTTTCAGTATAGCGACCCATCGGCGGAATGTCAATAGTGCAATTTGATGAGCAGCTCCGAGCGGGCATGCGGGATGGAGAAAGGCGCCCTCCGTCTCGGGAGCGGTTAACGCCTCTCCTGATGGCGGCAATTCGTGCAGATGGCCCCTGGGGGGTATTTTTCTTCCTGCCGGCATCATTTTTTAATTGAAAAATATAGACATCAAAATATCTTCTCCCTCATCGTTATTTCTTACCATGATGTTAAATGGGTATTTTTGCTCATTTAGTAAACTAATTATTCTGGAAAACTGGCATCGGCCGGGAACCCTGTTTTATTCTCGGCACTGGGGGTGCCGTATAGAACTCGCTGTTAAATATCAATAAGGAGGAATCGAATGTCCAATGAAAAAGTAATGAACCGATGGCTGGTTGTTGTCGGTGCAGTACTCATTCAGCTCTGCCTTGGCGCGATCTACGCCTGGTCAGTCTTCACACCCAAACTCACGGACCCGAACGGGGTGTACCAGTTTACCGCGAATCAAGCGTTCGGTATCTTTTCTGTCGGTATCTTCGTGTTTGCCCTGACTACCATAATCTCCGGCAGGAAGATGACCACCGTCGGTCCCAGGAAGCTCGCCGTGGCCAGCGCCATCGTCCTGGGTGCCGGTTATTCCCTCGGGGCCTTTCTGGGCACATCCTTCATCGCCCAGATGATCTGCATCGGCGTCATCGGCGGTGCCGGTATCGGTCTCGGCTACGTGGTGCCCATCGCGGTTGGGATCAAGTGGTTCCCTGACAAGAAGGGTATGGTGACCGGTCTTGCGGTGGCCGGTTTCGGTTTCGGCGCCACCATCTGGGTGAAATGGGCCGGTTCATGGGGCGGCGGACTGCTGAACAACCTGAGCCTTGCCGGTCTCGACGGCGTGCGGAGCACCTTCCTGCTCTACGGGATTCTGTGGGCGATCCTTGTGATCCTCGGCAGCTTCGTGATGAAGAACCCCCCCGAGGGGTGGCTCCCCGAGGGATACACCCCTCCTGAAGCCGGCTCCGCTGCCTCGACGGGCGGTGTGGAGTTCGAAACGGGGGAGATGCTCAGGAAACCCCAGTACTTCATGCTCTCCTTCACGTTCCTCTTCTCGGCGCTGGCCGGACTCATGGTCATTGCCTGCATCCAGCTCTTCGGTATAGACGTGCTGGTCTACTCCGGCATCAATACGCTTGACAAGTCGAACGAGGGGTACGCCGCTGCAGCGACGGCCGCAAGCGCGGCAGCCGGAACCGCCATGGCGGTCCTGGCGATACTGAACGGCCTCGGGCGCATCGTCTGGGGTACCGTGTCCGACAAGCTGGGACGGAGGATGTCGCTCTTCCTGATGTGCCTGTTCCAGGGTATTATCCTGCTGGTGTTCTACAAGCTCGGTTCAACTCCCATGGGCCTGACGATCGGCGCGGCGATAATCGGCTTCAATTTCGGGGGAAACTTTGCGCTGTTCCCTGCCGCCACCGCGGATTTCTTCGGAAACAAGAACGTGGGCAAGAACTATGGATTCGTTTTCGCGGCATACGGCATTGCCGGTATCGTGGGACCGCAGATTGGCGGGTTCTTCAAGAACGCGGCACAGGGTGCCACGGAACCCTCGGCATGGCTCATGCCCTTCATGATCGCCGGCGGCGCGTGCCTCCTGGGTGCGGTGATCTCGATCCTGAACAGGGCACCAAAAAAGTAGCGGTTGAGATAAATTACGTGAGAATCACGGGGGCCGGCCCAGGAGAGGGTCGGCCCCTTCTGTTTTCCAGCGGCTGCATCAGGCAGTGGAATGCCGGCGGGAGGTGGGGGGATCGGGGCTCCGGCGTGCGGTTCCGGTGAAGCGCAGCGACAAAGCCTGGAGAAACAAAATTCGTTGTGTGAAACAAAGCGAAGGAAAGATAGCCTGCGGGGAAAATCTGTTTGACACTTGGTTTTTCTGATGTTTTTTATATGGCATGTCCCTCGGGGCTGAGTACGGTGTCGGACGAAGGGATGACGCTACAGGATACCACCGCCGCTGAAGCACATAAACGCAATGCTGCCGCGACCTCTGTCGCCGCAGCCGTGGTTATCACCGGGTTCAAGATCGCGGTGGGCCTGGCTACCGGGAGCCTCGGGATCCTGGCCGAGGCGGCCCATTCCGGATTCGATTTCCTCGCGGCCCTCATGACCTATTTCGCCGTCAGGATCGCCGGCAAACCGGCAGACAGCGGGCACGCCTACGGTCACGGCAAGGTGGAGAACCTGTCGGCCCTCTTCGAGACTCTGCTGCTTCTCGTCACCTGCGGATGGATCATCTACGAGGCGGTTGAGCGGCTCATCTTCAGGCCCTCCGTGGTGGACGCCTCGGTCTGGGCCTTTGTCGTCATGATATCCTCGGTGGTGATCGACATCTCACGATCCAGGGTGCTCTCCCGCGCCGCGAAAAAATACAACAGCCAGGCGCTGGAGGCCGACGCCCTCCATTTTTCCACCGATATCTGGAGCTCCCTGGTGGTCATTCTGGGACTCCTGTGCGTTCTGGTGGCGGACCGCTATCCGGGTTTTGAATTCCTGCACAGGGCGGACGCCGTGGCGGCGCTCGGCGTTGCCGTCATCGTGATCGTAGTGAGCGTGCGCCTTGGGATACGGACCGTGCAGGCGCTCATCGATGCCGCCCCCGAGGGCATTGACGGGACCATCAAGAGGGCGGTGGAGGGCCTGGAGGGAATCGCCGACTGCCACAACATACGGGTCAGATACTCGGGCCCCAAGCTCTTCATCGACGTGCACGTGCTCATGGACGGCAACCTCACCCTGGCCCAGGCGCACGCCCTCACCGAGGTGATCGAGGAGACCATCAGGGGCATCCACCCGGAGAGCGACGTGACGGTGCACCCGGAGCCCCTGGAGGATGACCGGTGATCGCTCCTGTAACAAAATCCGTTACATGATATTAACGAAAATATTGTATTGACATTCTCTTCGTAATAGTCGTATAATCGGTTTTCGTTTGAGGTGTTGCATAACTGTTCTGTCATTCCGGACCCCCGATCGAGCCGGGTATCCGGAATCCACTTTTTTTAACAACGTGGATTCCCGCTTTCGCGGGAATGACCGGAAGGTTGCAGCAATTCATTCGAGTTTTGCATCAAATCAATTATTAATGATACCATAAATTTGAGGAGGTTACCTTTATGGGAAGCAATGATTCCTTCAGAGAGGTGACGAGCCAGTCATGGTTCTCGCGTCTCGGAGCTTCCATTAAAAGCGTCGGTTTCGGCATTCTTCTGTTCATCGCGGCCTTTCCAGTGCTCTTCATGAACGAGGGATGCGCGGTCAAGATTGCCAAGGGGCTCGAGGAAGGGGCAGGCAAGGTTATTTCGCTGAAAGAGGCGAAGGTGGATTCGGCCAACAACGGCAAGCTGGTTCATCTGACCGGCGAGGCAACGACCACCGATACGGTAAACGATCCGGTTCTCGGGATCAGCGAGAACGCCATCAGGATAATCCGCACCGTGCAGATGTACCAGTGGAAGGAAGAATCCTCTTCCAAGACCGAGAAGAAGCTCGGGGGCGGCACCGAGACCGTCACCGAATACCGCTACGTGAAGGACTGGTCTTCCAGCGTGATCAACTCGAATAACTTCAGACGGTCAGGGTACACCAATCCGGCGGCCATGGAGATATCCGCGGAGACCTTTAACGCCCAGAACGTGACGCTGGGCGATTTCTCGCTTCCCAAGGGATTGATCGATCAGATCACGCAGGGCGAGCCGGTGCAGATGACCCAGGAGAAGCTGGCGGCGCTCCCGGGCAACCTGCAGGGGAGGGCGCAGCTCTCCGGGAACGAGATCTATGTGGGGAACAATCCCGCCAGCCCGCAGATCGGCGACCTGAAGATCAGCGTCACCGTGGTGAAGCCGCAGAACGTGTCGATCGTGGCGCAGCAGCAGGGGAATACCTTCTCGCCGTACCAGACTGAGCAGGAGACCACCATCTTTATGCTCAACTCCGGCACGGTGGGGGCCGCCCAGATGTTCCAGCAGGCGCAGTCCAGCAACAGGACCAGGACCTGGATCGTCAGGCTCGTCGGCTTTATCCTGATGTTCGCCGGCCTCTCCATGGTCTTCAAGCCCATCGTGACCCTGGGTGACGTGGTTCCCATCGTGGGGAGCATACTGAACTTCGGCGTCAGCGTGGCCTCCTTCGTGGTGTCCCTGGTCCTCTCACTGGTCACCATCGCCATCGCCTGGATATTCTACAGGCCTCTGCTGGGTATCGTGCTCCTTGTGCTCGGTGTGGGAGCCTTTGTGGCATTCAAGGTGTTCGGGAAGAAGAAACAGCCCCAGGCGGCAGCATAGAGAAACAGGGGCCCCGCGGAGACGCGGGGCCCTTTCGTATGAATCTCCCCGGACCGCATCCCCCGGGAGGGGCTGCGGTCCACGAAGGCGGCCGGTTTCGGGAAAAAGGGCTTGAAAATTCCGGAGCATGTACCTACATGTCACCATTCTTTTCGGGACAATCCCGCACTACACCAATTCCGGTTACCGCCAATGAAAGCATTGCACTACATCGCGCACTCAATGAGAAATTCGTTTCTGCTGATATTTCTGGCCCTGTACCTCATCCTCTGGCACGCGTCCCTCATCGTCGTCGTCCCGGACGCCACGCTCCTCGGGTCGGGGCGGGGGCTCATGCTCCTTCTTTTGCTCTACCTGGCCGTGGCGCTGGTGGTGGTGTCACTCCTGGGGCTGCTGCGGGGCGCCGGGAGAGTCGTACGGAGGGCGATGCGATGGGCGGTCTCGATCCTCTTCTCTTTTGTCGCCGTCATCAGGCTCCTGGACTGGGGCGTCGTCTACTACAGCGGCCAGCATGTGAACAGGGAATTCTGGTATCACGCCTTTTACGTGGACGGCACCAGCTTCTTTTTCACGATCCCCTCGGTGGTGCTGATGCTCTCATCGGCGGCTGCGGTGGTTGTCTTCGTACGGCTGCTCCTCAGGGAAACGGGTGATGCGGTTTCGTCGACGCTAGCCGCTGCGATGAAGCGGAGCGTCACCGTCGCGCTGGTAATTGCCGCGGTCTTCTCGCCGCTCCTCCTGAAAGGGAGCGCGGAGCCAGGCGGCAGCGACGAGCTCTTCATGGGGATACCGGAGGGGCACGTGATCCCATCCTTCGCACGGTACCTGCAGAGGCCGCAGTCGGAGGTCATCACGCGGCTCGACGACACGATGGTGCGGAAGCTGCGGGACTTCGGCATCGTCCCCTACGGCATGGGGGAGAAGTTCCCCCTCATGAAGAGGAGCATTTTTGTGGACCCGCCGAGGGCCGGGAGGGAGCGGCCGACGGCGGCCGGCAGGCCCAATGTGATCATCGTCATCGCCGAATCGCTCAACCAGGCATTTATCCAGGAGGAGCACCACGGCATCGCCGGACTTACGCCGAACTACCGCGATTTCATGAAGCGCAGCATCTACTTTTCCAACACCCTCTTCACCATATCCCCTACCATCAGGGGGACCATAGCGAACCTCGGCTCGAGCATGTATCTGATTGACAAGATCCAGGGTGCCGGCGGGAGAAGGAACATCAGGCCGCCCATCGTCTCCAGATTCCTCTTCATATCCGATGTCCTGAAAAAACGCGGCTACTCCACGGTGCACGTACAGGGGGGGAGCGGGCTCTTCGTGGGCCTGAAGGACGCCTTCCTGAACAAGCAGTCCTACGACAAATTCTACTGCTGGGAGAGCGTGGAGCTGCAGCGCTTCGCCTCGGGCACCAAGAAGAAGGACTGGGGCATCAGGGATCAGGACGTATTCAGGTTTGCGGCGTCCCTGCTGGAAAAGGGTGAGATCCGGGAGCCCTTCCTGCTCTCCATTTCCACCCTGGATATGCATCCCCCCTATGATCCCCTCTACCGGCATCCCGATGCCGGGGACAACTCGCTGCTCAACAGCCTCTACTCAACCGACAAGGCCTTCGGCAGCTTCTGGGAGTACTACAACAGATCGCGCATCAGAGACAACACGATCCTCATCGTGATCGCCGATCACCCGGCCCTGATCGATATCAACTTCCGCGAGTTCTATTCGAAGAACAGGAACCTGCCGCTGGGGTACCAGTACTTCGTTTTCCACGCGATGCACGTCCCCCGGAGTCCGTGGAACGGAAGGGAGGTGAAGACCCTCTGCACGAGCCTGGACATGGTACCGACGCTTCTGGATGTGATGAACATCGATACCGAGAACCCGTTCCTGGGAGTGTCGATCTTTGCCGACAGGCTGAAGTACCGGGCGCCGCTGAACGTGGGATACTACAGGAACTATCGGGAGATACTGGATCGGCTGAGCCCCCAGGAGCGGCGCTACATCAACGCCATGTCCTGGACCGAGGATGATCAGCTCCGGTTCATGAACTTCCTGGAACAGCTGGCGCTCCGGCGGGCCATTTACCCGGAGGAGCAATAGCGGCGGCCATCCGGCGCCCGCGATAACGATTACCCCATAAAACGGGTCGCATGGTGCGAAAAGGGTTGACAGGGATGCTTCGGGGACCGCAGTATAGATGAAGACCCTTTTTTGATCTGGAATCGTCGTGTTCATGCAAGACCTGATAGGATCGGGGGGCAATCATGCGCACCAGCAAAGTGCTCAGCAGTCATGATTGTGAACGGCTGCTGCAGCTCATCCATGGAACCGAACCGATGCCGCCGGACAGCGCCGGCATTGAGATGCTCAGGGACAGCATCGAGCGGGCGAAGCAGGTGAAGCCGAAAAAGATCAAACCCAACATCGTCACCATGAACTCGGTCTTCACCCTGAAGGATATCGGCAACGGCAGCAAGGAGACCTACTCGCTGGTATTCCCCGACGATTCGGATATGAAGAAAAACAGGATATCGGTCTTCTCCGGCATCGGGGCACAGCTGCTGGGGTGCGCCGTGGGTACCGTGATCAGGGGGATGGGGCGCCTGGACCAGTATCTGCTCATCGAGGAGCTGGTCTACCAGCCCGAGGCGGCCGGCGACTACGATCATTGAGCCCATTACGGCGCCCCTGGGCAGACATGATATTGTTCTTGATAGTATTCGAGGTCTACCCCCAGGGTATTGAAATCAGCTTATCGCGGTGATTCAAAGATGGATAAATCTCTAGCAACATGCTGCGGCAACGATTGCACCGAGTGCCAGTATTATCGGGAGCGCTGCGAGGGGTGTGTGTTCCGCAAGGGACGGCCCTTCTGGGTCAACTATGCCGCTGGCGAGGTCTGTACCCTGTACCGCTGCTGTATGGAGCAGAAGAGGCTCGCCCACTGCGGGCTCTGCGTCCAGTTCCCCTGCGAGACCTTCATGAACATGGAGCAGAGCAATCCGGACATGAGCCCCGACCAGGCGAAGGAATCGGCGAAGAAGCGGAGGCTGGCGCTGCTCCAGCGGACCTAGGCCGGAGAGCCCTCGTTCCCACTGACCCGATCCCTGATCCTCCTGCCGACGCAAAAGCTGTCACCCAGCTTGCTCCCGATGCTCCAGTACTGCCGGATGGTGGTGCAGTAGACCAGGGGATCGATTTTCTGGAGGTCGATACCCTTTGGCGAGGTGCCGTCGATCGCATCGGCGTCCACGTGCACCTCCAGAATCTCGCCGAAGATCACGGTATGACCGTTCACCTGGAGCTCCCTGACGACGGCACATTCGATGTTGAAGGGGCACTCATCGACGATGGGGACTGCCACCCGTGTCCCGGGGATCGGGGTGAAGGCGCAGTCGGCGAACTTATCCCTGTCGCGGCCCGAGGTGATCCCGCAGTAATCCACCTCGACGAATTTTCCGGCGGGAGGGATGTTCACGGTGAAGTGACGGTGTTTCCTGATGAGTTCCAGGGTGAGCCTGGTCTGTTTCAGGGAGATGGCCAGTATTGGCGGGTCTGAGCCCATCATCCCCACCCAGGCAACGGTGGCAAGGTTCGGCCGCCCCATGGTGCCGCTGGCCACCAGTGCGGCAGGTACGGGAAAGAGTATCTCCTTCGGTCCCAGGCTCTTCTTCGCGGTCATTGTGCCCCTCCTATCCCCGCACCGCTCCGCCCGAGGCCGGCCCCACCAGCGTCACGTAGCGGCGAATGTGGCCGGGCGGGATCTGCTTCTCCGTGGACATTCGGTTTACATCCTCGATGCCGGTCACCCGGAGGAGGAACTTCCGGACCACGCTGATGGGGAAGTCCCTATCGTCGAAGATGTGAGCGCTCTTTGTCTCTTTCATTGTACA
>JAFGJK010000050.1 GCA_016929135.1 Spirochaetota bacterium
ACCGGCAATTCCGGCAGCCTGTGATGTCGGGAGGGCATCACAGGCTGCCGGAATGATTTCGGGAGCCGGTGTTGTCTGGATTATGGGCAGTCCTGGCAGCATTCAAGGAGAAAACCTTCGACCGCGCAGGCGGTTCCGGCACCGACATGATGCGGGCCGAAAAACCGGAATTGGACAGAAAAAAAACCGTCAATTCCGACCAACACAAGGGAGGGATGGTATGAGAATCGGGCACAACTTGAGCGCGATATTCGCAAACCGGATGATGCAGACTGTTGCCAACAGGATGGACAAGACCATCGAACGGCTCGCATCCGGGGAACAGATCAACAGGGCGGGGGACGATGCCTCCGGTCTGGCCGTATCTGAAAAGATGCGGACCCAGATCAACGGCCTTCTCATGGCTGAAAAGAACGCCCAGAACGGGCTTTCCTTCATCCAGGTCGCAGAGGGGTCGTTCCAGCAGCTCAATGATATTCTCCAGAGGATACGGGCGCTGTCGATTCAGTCGGCCAACGGGATTTATTCCAACGATGACCGCACCCAGATTCAGGTTGAGGTTTCTCAGCTGATCGAGGAGATCGACAGAATCGCGACATCTGCGCAGTTCAACAAGTTGAAGATGCTGAACGGGATCTTCGCAAAGGGGAGCACCCGCGGCAGCATGTTCTTCCATGTGGGACCGAACAGCAACCAGCGGATCAGGGTCTATATCGCCACGGTTTCGTCTCGGGCGTTCAACCTGATAAGCGAGGCCGGGCAGAAGCGTACAATCTCCACCGTGGGGCAGGCGAATTCCATGATTGGATACATCGATAACGCTTTAGACAAGCTGAATCGACAGAGGGCGGATCTTGGAGCGTACTACAACAGGATGGAGAATACGATCAGGTCCCTGACGCAATCATATGAAAATATGATCGCCGCTGATTCTCGGATCCGGGATGCGGATATGGCAGCCGAGATGGTCGAATTTACCAAGGATCAGATTCTCATTCAGACTGGTGTTGCGATGTTGGCTCAGGCGAATTTCAAGCCTAAGCTGGTATTAAAGCTGATCGAGTGAGGATCGCCAGAAGATGGCAAGGCAGTGCTGTTATCTTCAACCCTCTCCGGCCGCGAGGCCGGAGAGGGTGGAATTTTTTTTTAAGGGAGTTGCACTGACCAGAGACATGGAGGTTGCTACGATGAATGTGAAGAATGTCTTGATAGACAGGATAGA
Organism: Spirochaetota bacterium; assembly: GCA_016929135.1. Taxonomy (GTDB): domain Bacteria; phylum Spirochaetota; class UBA4802; order UBA4802; family UBA5550; genus JAFGJK01. Next base: position 1,223 of record JAFGJK010000050.1, read on the forward strand.
TAATCTGCGGCAGCAGAACGCCGCGGCGGAAAGGGGTCTCCATCAGTCGGAACCCTCCGCGGATACGAAAAACAACCGGGCCCCCTCACGGCAGAGGGTGCTGGAGTCTGTCGATCAGCTGAACCGCGCGTCGAACCAGCTGAACGAGCGACTCTCGTTTTCGTACAACGAGAAGGTGAATCGGGTCATCGTAAAGGTAATCAACGGCTCAACGAACGAGGTGATACGGGAGATACCTCCCAAGGATATCATCAAGCTGGTTGAACATATTCAGCATTACCTTGGAATGATCGTTGACGAATCAAGATAACGCTCATACCGCATATTTCCTGAGCGTTGTCCCAGCCTTTTAGTCCCCAGGCGGGAAGGAGAATGTCACCGTCATGCTACTGCTATGGACTCATGAGAAGAAATATTTCGCTGATCGCCGTGGAGATTCGGGAGGGTGATTCGGCCTTTCAGAGGGGGCCGGAGGATGCGGGCTAATGTGACATAATATCAGCGATCACACACTGTATTTCTCTAATAAATTGCGTCGCAGTGGCCGATAATGTATTGATGGTAGATTCGCTTCGTTGTACATTAGTACAAAGAAGTGGCACGAAGCGCAGGGGGGGCCGTATGCCGATATCAATCAGCGGAATGTCGTCTGGCCTCGATACCGACGGCATAATAGACAAGCTTGTCAAGGTCGAGCGGGAGCCGATCGCCAAGCTCGAAAAATCCAAGGGTGAGTATAACCAGCGTGTCAAAGCACTCCAGGAGCTCGGCAAGCGGCTCGGCACCCTGAACGATGCCGCCAAGGATCTCTACGGTTTCAGGGCCTCCTTCAAGGATACCAAGGTAACCTCCAGCGATGATTCCATCGTGGAGGCCAAGGGGTCGAAAACCGCGGACCTGGGGAGCAAGGAGATACAGGTGCTCCAGCTCGCCGGTGCACATAAAATCACCACTGACCCGGTAGAGCGGGAGTATAAGATTCCCGGTGGTAAATTCTCCATAGAGGTGAACGGGGAGAGTGCATCGATCAAGTTCAAGGGGGGGAAGCTGGAATCCCTGAAGGAGACAATCGCTGACAAGGCGTCACAGCTGGTTGCCGCATCGACCATCAACACCACGTCGGAAAAGTCCGTCATGGTGCTGGAATCGAAGACCACCGGCAGGAAGGGGGAGATCAAGATCACCGGGGACAGCGACCTCCTGAAGAGCATCGGCCTTATCGGAGGGGATCGGGCCGGCGAGAAGGACAGGGTCTCCCTCCTGTTCGACCAGCGGTATTTCACCGCCTATATAGGGGAAAAGAAGGTGGAGCCGCAGGACGGCAGCGTCTCCATAAGCTCCGACGGAAAGACCGCGACGATTCGGGGGACGATGTGGCGCGAGTTCATCCTGCCGGTGGAAACGACGGTGAAGAAGGACACCTCACTGGAGTTCATGCTGGGATATAAGGACGCGAAGGGAGCGGCAGAGGAGGGGCTTCCCCAGAGGATCGAGTTCGGACCCGAGGAATCCATATCGGTCAAGGGGATCAGGCTGCACGGCTACAATGTATCAAGAATCCGGGAGGGGGAGAAGGGTGAGCCTCCCAGAAAATTCGATACCATCATCGGCGTCGGAATCGTCGCCTACGACGGCGGGAAGAGGGTCGAGAAGCTCTACACCGTCGACAGGGAGGCGAAGGGGAGGCAGGAGATCCCCATCGGCAGCGATTTCGCCGACAAGAAGATCAGCAGGGTCATATTCTACTGCAACCGGGGCACCACCCACTTTGGGGACGCGGCGATAGCAACGCCCAGGGAGGTGAAGGACCTGCTGGAGCCGAAGAACGTCATCACCCCGGCGATGGACCTGAAGATGAAGGTCGACGGCATCGAGGTGGTGCGCGACAGGAACACCGACATCAACGACATCATTCCCGGGGTCACGCTGACGGTGAAGGGCAAGTCCGACCGGAAGATCACCCTGAAGACGGAGGCGAACATCGAGACCTCCGTGGACAAGATCAAGAAATTCACCGAGGCCTACAACGCCTACGTGGAGCTGCACCGGGACCTCATCAAGACCGGGAGGATAACCAAGCCGAACGAGCGGGTTCCCAGCAGCGACCGCGGGCTCTTCATCGGCGATATCATGATGATGAGGCTCGAGTCGAGCGTCAAGAACACGGTGAACGGGGCCTATCAGAGCAGGGCGGAGCGGCCGGTCAGGGTCCTTGCGGAGATGGGGATCTCCACCGGCAAGATAAATGCCGCCTGGGAATCCATTAAAGAGGGGAAACTCCAGGTGGACGAGTCGCTGCTGAAAAAGACGATCAGCGAGAACCCCGAAGGGGTCACCATGTTTTTCGGCGCGGACAACGACGGGGACAACAAGATCGACGGCGGCATGGCCTACACCCTGGTGAACGCCCTGCGCCCCTACGTGAGTGCCGGGAAGAACATCATCGCCACCAAGGTGGACCTGGAGAACGAATCAATTAAGATGGTGGATCAGCGGATTCTCAGGCACGAAGAGCACGTGCTGAAGTACGAGGACAGGCTTCGCAGGAAGTTTGCCACCATGGAGCAGTCGCTGTCGAAGACAAAGGCCCAGCAGGAGTGGATGAAGAACCAGATGGGGTCCGGCGGCCAGGGGCAAAAATAACCGAAGGGGATAGTTACGTGGAAGTAATGATCAACAATCATCCGGTGGACTTCGAGCTCGAGGGGGAACGGTCCCTCGCCGACATCGTGAGCTCCATCGCCACGTGGACGGCTGAGAGGGACCTCATTCTGAGCCGGGTGCACGTGGATGAAAAGGCCTATGATCTGGAGGACATTCCGGAGATCGACCTGGCCGGTGTCGGCCACATCAACTGCATCGTGCAGTCCAAGGCCGACCTCATCATCACCACCATCGACGAGGGGATCCGGTACTGCGAGCGCGCGCTTGGCTTCATCGATTCCCTCGATGATAAGGCCGAGGAGGGTAGCATCGATGATCTCGCCGCGGGCATGGAATGGCTTGCCGAGGTGCTGCTCATCGTATCCCAGCAGGCCGGGCTCGACCGCGAGGAGCCCGCACAGGGGGACGAATCGCTGGCCTTGCACGTGCAGCGGCTGAGGGAGCTGAAGGGGGCGCTGACCGCCGGCGGCGATCACGTCAGAGCGGCTGAGGAACTGAAGGCGAACAGGGAGACCATCGTCCGGAGCAGGGAATTTTTCGGCATCATTCTCATGAGCCCGGAGATGCGCTCGCTGGTGATGAGGAGCATCGATTCCCCGGACATGGTGGTGAGCCAGCTTTCGGCAATTCGCGAGGGGATCGACAGCGAGATGGCGAACCTCGAGGCGGCGGCCGTGGCCTTCCAGACCGGGAAGGACCGCGAGGGTGCCGAGCGGCTGAACGCCTTCATAGATTTCGTCTACGGCTATTCCCGGGCCTGCTATCAGGTGAGCCCGCTCTTCGGCCTTGACCTTTCCTCGGTGACCGTGGAGGGGGAGTCCCTGGAGGAA
>JAFGJK010000051.1 GCA_016929135.1 Spirochaetota bacterium
CACATCGACGATCTTGTACAGGATCCCCGTGACGATCAGGGCATATACGATGCAGACAATCATGTAGAGCAATTGGATAAAGAACAGCTTCGCATTCCCGAAGAAGAGCCCGTCCGCTCCACCCGGATTGATCGCCACCGCCGCGAAGAGCCCTGTTGCGAGCGTTCCCCAGATCCCTCCGATGCCGTGGACACCGAAGACATCGAGCGAGTCATCGTACCCCAGCAGCGGTTTGAGTCGGGCGACGGCGAGGTAGCAGGCGATTCCGGCAATCAGGCCGATCGGTATCGCGGAGAGGGCGCTGACGAAGCCGCAGGCCGGTGTGATGGCGACCAGTCCCGCGACGACGCCGCTCACGATGCCGAGGACCGTGGGCGCCCCGTCCAGCTTCCATTCCATGAAGGCCCACGCCATCCCGGCCGCCGCAGCCGCCGTGTTGGTGGTGACGAAGGCGTTTGCGGCAAGCCCCCCGGCCTCGAGGGCGCTTCCCGCGTTGAACCCGAACCAGCCGAGCCACAGGAGCGCGCCGCCCAGAAAGGTGATCGGGAGGTTGTGCGGGGCGAAGGACTGCTTCTCATACCCCACCCGCTTTCCGATAAGGATGGCCAGGAGGAGCGCCGAGGTGCTCGAACTGACATGGACGACAATCCCTCCCGCGAAATCGAGGGCCCCGATCTTGCCCAGCCAGCCGCCGGCTCCCCAGACCCAGTGCGCTATGGGATCGTAGACGAACGTCGACCACAGGAGCGTGAAGAGGACGAGGGCGGAGAACTTCACCCGCTCGGCGAAGGCGCCCACCATCAGCGCCGGGGTGATAATGGCGAACATGGCCTGGAATACCATGAAGGCCAGGTGCGGCACCGTCCCGGCATAGACGGAGCTGGGCCCCTGCCCCACGCCTCTGAGTCCGACCCAGTCCAGCCCTCCGATGATGCCGTGCCCCGTGTCGGGGCCGAATGACAGCGAGTAGCCGAAGAGGACCCACTGCAGGCTCACCAGACAGATGATGGCAAAGCACTGCGTCAGGATGGAGAGGATATTCTTCCTCCTCGCCATTCCACCGTAAAAAAAGGCCACCCCCGGCGTCATGATAAACACCAGTGCGGCACAGACCAGTATCCAGGCTGTATCTCCCGCATTCATGCTTCCCACCTCCAAGAGTTTTTGTCTGCGACATTTTGGGGGTCAGCAATTCCGGTGCCAAAAAGGATTCTTGGTTAATAAATTGATATCATTATTATGTTTGGAGAGTATAGATTTTGATAATCGTACAGTATGGTGCCCGAAGGCATGAAAAACTACAATATTGTGATATTCTCCGGCGTTCATTTTGCGGGATAGAATCGTCTGTCAAAGTTTGGTATTATTACAGAAAAAATCCCGACGGCCGATAAGCTGGTATAGAGACCGGCTGTCCCAAGTTGCCGGTATTGCGGAAATAAACTTGCCGCGTATCGTGTTTGCGCCACCGCCGGCGGAGGAACTGCCGTACATGGATCGTGTCGCTTCGAGAATTCTGTTTGATAAAGAGGACCATGACCTGCTGGTCATCGTCAATGAGGTCCTGGGTCGGGACAAGTCGCGCGGGCATCTGAAAAATCTCCTGAACCCGTATCTGCACCCCCATGGAATCAAGGAGATGGCGGCGCCGAAGGAACTGCGAATTGCCTACGCGGTCATCCATCTGCTCAATTCTCTCGAGGTCGGCAAGGCGGAGGATCGCCTGAGGGCCCTGCGCTCCCTGCGGGAAGAGGTGTTGTACAGCGCCGAGAGCTTCCTCCGCAGGAACACGGCGCGGGTCCTGCTGCAGATCATGAAGAAGCTGGTGCAAGCCGGCGGGGATTACCGCAGACAACTGGAGCTGGCGCACGATTTCCGCATGACGGCGTCGGGGAAACCCCGCATCGTGCGGGAACAGTTGAGACGGTATCATCTCCTGGAGATGCCGGAGGCATGGAACCAGATCGCGACCGATGACCATGTTCACGATGTCAACACGAAGGGACGGAAATCCCCCACTCACCTGATCATGGACGCCTGGATCAAGGGGATCCGAAGGCTGAAGGTGATCTACTACAACCATGTCAGCCCCCAGGTTGCCGGAGAGCTCCTGGAAGCGGCCGGGATCATGGGAATCAGGGTCAGGATCGGTGTTGAGTTTCCCGCAAGGTTTTACGACCGGTATGTCCGGTTCATATGGGCCCCGCGCGGGCTCCTCGACGCTCAGGATTATCTGAATTTTCTGAAGGACGGGGCGGTCGAGTCCTTCATGGCGGAGGGGCGTCGGGTCTCGGAATACCAAGAGCGGTATGTCATGGCGATCCTGAAGGAGTTCAATGACAGGCACCGGTATGTCATAGAAGGCACCTACGGATTTATCCCTCCCCTCCTCGATCAGGATGGGTTTCTCTCGTTTGTGGGGGCCGGGCAGGCCTCGCTCCTGCACCTGGCGGAATTTGCGTATACAAAAATGCTGCCTGCCATGAGGGATCATGTCGACGGCCTGCGGAAACGCTATGCCGGGGCTCGGCCTGAAGAACGCGAACGGATGGCAGCCGTGGTCGAAGAATTGGACCGGCTGGATTCGGAGGCGATCGTGGAGCGCTACCTGCGCCCGGCAAAGAATCCCTCTGTCCCGGACCCCCACGTGCCGTCGGATGGGGAGGATGTCCCGGGTCTGCTGAAACTGGCACCGCGCGAACTGCTCGAACGGCTGGGCCGCCTCAACGCCGGGTACAGTATCACCCTTTCCCTCGGCGGGCTGAGCGTCGAGGATGTCATCGAACTGCTCTATGGCTGCCAGGGGCTGATCACCCATCTGGAGGTGTTCAATCTCAAGGATTATGTGACCGGCAAGGTGGTCCACGATGCCGCGATCAACGACCTGCAGCGGGCCATCAACGAGGATAACGTCATCGCGCTGAAGCGCATCATCCGCGAGGGTATCGAAAACGTCAGGGACACGAACCCCGCCAGGGTAGATGCGCTGACGAAGATACTCCATGATATATCCACCTTTCGATCGTACTATCAGGGGACGTTCCTCAAGAGCCGCGTCGGGAGTGATTCCAGCGGCCGCTCGCACCATCTGTACGGGATGGGGCTTGTCATCCGGGATACCCTTCCACGCAGGGCGCAGAGGGAAATTGTAAAGGCGTCGCCCGCCTCCCGGCTGACCCTTCCGCTGAACACCACCGTCTATCTGCGTGCGAGCTACCTGCCGCGTCCGGGTTCCGGAAAAGCGGCGGATATCCTGTACCGTCTGGCCGGACGTCTGCCCGGCCTGCGATCCGTCGGGAAGCGGTATGTGGAGGAGTGGGAGATCAAACGGGATTCCACCACCCGTATCGGTGTTGCGGGGAATGTGGTCGCGCTGGGCGGCCTGGACGAGAAGGGCCCCAACGGCCTGTATCTCGATCCCCCTCCGGTGACCCCCCCCCGAACGACCCTGTCGTGGCGATACCTCAACAGTACCCTGAAAAACTGGATCAAGGTGCTGACGGGCTTTGTCCCGGCCTTCCTCACCTTCTACCTCACCAAGGAGTGGTGGCTTCTGGCCTGGTTCGGGGCCGTTATCTGGTTCGGGATCACCGGGGCGCGCAACATCCTCCAGTCCGTCCTGGGCGGCGGCGGTATCCGCCGCTCTCCGCTGTTGAAGTGGAACGACTATGTCCGCTGGGATCGCCTGACGGATTCACTGCTCTTCACAGGATTTTCCGTTCCTCTCCTCGATTACGTCGTCAAGACCCTCCTGCTCGACAGGCTGCTCGG
>JAFGJK010000052.1 GCA_016929135.1 Spirochaetota bacterium
GCCGTTCGACGCCGATGCCAGCGAGCCCGCGAAGGCGTGCAGTGCCCCGGGACCGATCGAGGTGATCACCGCCGGCGTCTCGCCGGTCAGAAGCTTCAGGGCCGTTGCCGCATGGGCGCCTGCAGTCTCGTGCCGCACGTTAAAGGTCCGCACGAGGCCCGCCTCCTCGTACACCCGCAGAACCTCGGCGATATCGGTGCTCCCGTGGCCGAAGATACCGACGTACTTCGTCACACCCTGGTTCAGCAGTCCCAGCACGATCGCCTCGGAGAGGGTTATGTCCTGGAACTGCTCCATGGCACCCCCCTTTACCGCGGGGGCGATCCCTCCGTTCTTCCTAATCGCATTTGCTCTTGCCTTCATCAAATCGGAACTCATCGTACACCCCCCTACCTGAGCCTCGCGGCAAGCGCGCTCTTCAGATTGTTATCGGTCAGTGAGTCAGGCCCGAGGCTCTCAAGGAGACCCGGGTAGCGGAGCACCGGCATCACCACGTCCTCCGGCAGCCTCGTCACTATCTCGTGAAAGGGAAGGTGGACGATCCCGGAGATCCGCTCCAGGAGAAGGCGCGATTCCCGCTGGGGCTCCCTCCGGTGCTCCGGATAGCCGCCTCCCCGCTCCACGCTGAATATCCGGTCGAAGATAAAGCGTATGTTCACGTCGGATGCCCAGCCGTACCCCTGGTTCAGCATCAGTGAAATACAGTTTCCGCCGTTGATCTGCGTGAAGAGCCATGCGTCCAGCGCGGTGAGGATGTGGCCGCACACCACACCGGGGTACTGCATCACCGCATTCAGGTACCCCTGTCCGGTGCCGCACCCGCCCACCACGAAATCAGCGCGCCCGGCATTCAGGAGCAGGGCGCTCATGAAACTTGTGTGGATGTAGGAGAGCTCCGGCGGCGCGCCACTCTTTTTCATCCCCGCGTTTATGATATCGTATCCGCGGCCCTCCAGGGCTGCAAGGATGTCGCGGTTTTTGTCAGCCGCGCTCGTTTCGTTGATCACCGCAATTTTCATGTACTCTCTCCTGTTTTATTCCTTATTATTCCTTTTTTCCGATCCCCAGGATCCGGCGCGCCTCGTCGGGCGTCGCCACCTCCCTCCCCAGCTCCCTGGCCAGGCGTACCACCCGTTCCACGAACTGGGCGTTCCCCGTGGCAAGCTCGTTCTTCCGATAGTAGACGTTGTCCTCGAGCCCCACCCTGGTATGGCCGCCGGTCAGTATCGCCATGGTGTTCATCGCCAGCTGGTACTTGCCGATGGCGGTGACGTTGAAGACCGCCCCCAGCGGTATGTGCCGGATCATGGTGACCAGGTTTTCCGGCGTACCGGGATACCCTCCCATGCCGCCGACGCCGATGACCAGGTTCACATAGAAGGGCGCATCCAGCAGCCCCTGCGAAATGAGGTTCTCCACCTCGCCGAACATCGAGGGATTGTAGGTCTCCAGCTCCGGCTTGATCCCCCGCCGCTGCATCTCCCGCGCGAAGGCCTCGATCTCTGAGCGGAGGTTGAAAAAGGTCACCTCCTTCCCCCCGTAGAAGAAGACCACGGAGCCCATGTTGAGCGACGCCGATTCCGGATCCGCGTCCAGGCTGGTGATGCGCTTCTCGATCGGTATCCCCGGTCCCCCGGTGGTATTCTGGATCACCACGGGGCAGCGGGCCCGTATCCCCTCGTTTATGGTCCTGAAGATCACCGGGTCCCCCACGCCGCGCCCCTGGCGGTCACGGGCATGCAGGTGCACCAGTGCCGCCCCGGCATTGTAGCACCGGCAGGCTTCCTCTATGATCTCCTCCGGCTGTTCAGGCAGCGCCGGGTTCGCCTCCTTGCCGTGGATCCCTCCGGTGAGAGCGGCGGTAATGATGAGCTTTTCCATGTCAACCTTCCTCTCTGGGCTTTACGATGGTCCCCCACTGCACCATGGCGGCGGCGGCTGCCACCCACTGGACAATGTCCGGCAGCACCGGGATGCCGCGCCGCTGGAGGCGCTCCGACATCTCCCGGGAGTACTCACCGGCCGTGGCGCAGCAGACCACGGGCTTCTTCCCCGGGGCGGCCAGCGCGGCCATCCGTTCGATGATGCTCTCATCCAGCGGATTGTTCTGGAAGACGAAGAAGGGCATGATGATGTCCACATTGTCGTCATCCATGAGCGTCCGCAGCACAAACTCGTAGTCCTCCCCCGTCGCCGATCCGGTCACGTCCACCGGATTCTCCACGATGTAGAAGAAGCTGAAGTGCTGCCGCATCGACTCCACCGATCCCCTGTCCAGCGCAACCAGCTGGAGCCCCCGGGACGGGAAGAGGTCTATGGCGTTCACCATGGGCCCCGCTCCGTTCGAGAGGAGCGCCGCCCTGTTCCCCCGGGCGGGTGGCTGCAACGCCAGGGCATGACAGGCGGCCACGCACTCGTGGAAGCTGTCGGTGAGGATCACCCCCGCCTGGGAGAGGGCGTCCCGGTATATCTCGTAGGTGCCGCCGTAGGCCCCGGTGTGCGACACCGCGACACCCGAGGAGACGATGTTGCGCCCCGTCTTGAAGGCCACCACCGGCTTCCCCTTCCCCGCGGCGTAGTTCACCGCCGCGGCGTACTTCCTCCCCTGGCCGAGCCCCTCGATATAGCTTCCGATTACCCTGGTGTGCTCGTCGTCCGCAAGGCTGGCGATGAGGTCCCCCTCGTCAACATCCACCCTGTTGCCGTAGCTCACCATCCTGCTCACCCCGGCCACCGAGGCGGACTCCATGAATGAACATCCCCAGGTGCCGCTCTGGGTAATGAAGCCCAGGGGCCCGGGGCCGGGCCGCTGGAAGCGACCGCGGGGATAGAAGAATGAATCGAATCTGGTGTGACCGTCGAAGGAACCGATGCAGTTGGGACCTACGATCCTGATGTCGTGCTGGCGCGCCAGACGTGATATGGTCTGCTCCAGGCCTGCCCGGTCACCCCCCAGTTCCTTGCCGCCTCCGGATACCACCAGGGCACTGTGGGCGCCGATGGCCGCCATCTCCTTCAGGATATCCGGCATCCGCTCCAGATCCACCGCCACCACCACCAGGTCAGGCGTTTCCGGGAGTGCCCCCAGGGATGGATAGGCCTTTCTGTCCATGAGCGATTCGTAATTTGGGTTGATGGGATACACGGCCCCCCGGAACTCCAGGTTCACCAGGGAATCCAGGATGGCATTCCCGATCTTCCCCTCGGTGGCGGAGGCGCCCACCACAGCGACGGATTTCGGGTTGAAAAAATTCTCCAGGTGCTGGGTTCGCGGCGTCTCGTAGTTGAAGGGATCCGGCCTCCTCTCAGGGAGGAGCGTCATCTTCGCGTCCACCACGATGCACCCACGGGACGTCGCCAGCACAGGGTTGCAGTCGAGGGATTCGTAGTATTCCGCCGCATCTATCCCGAATCGGGCGATCTTCATGATGGCGCCGGTCAGGGCCTCCATATCAACGCCCTGCGATCCCCGGTATCCCTCCAGCAGCTGGCGCCCCTTCAGTCCCGATATCATCCGCCCTATATCCTCCTCGGAAACCGGCAGCATGCGGAAGGCGGCATCCCTGAGGAGGTCGGTGAAGATCCCCCCGATACCCACCATGATGAGCGGACCGAAGACCTGATCGTTGTGCAGTCCCACGATCACCTCGACACCCTCCTCGGCCTGCTCCTCCACCAGGATCCCCCGGTATCCGGGAATCTCGCGCTCCCGGAAGGAGCGGTCCATCTCGACGAAGGCGTCTGCCAGCTCCTCCGCGCTTCCGATCCCCAGCCGCACGCCCCCCAACTCGGTCTTGTGCAGGCTGTCCGATGCCAGCTTCAGCACCAGGGGATAGCGCAGTGTCAGCCCGCAGGCCAGGGCAGCGTCCAGATCGGCGCACAGGCTCCCCCGGGGCACCGGCACCTGGTACGACTCCAGTATCCCCTTCATCACCTCCTCGCCCGCGAGGGTCGCCTTTTTCTCCTGGAGCGTCCGGAGCATTTCGAGTCTTTCCATGGGATCACCTCGCATTATCAGGATCGGGCCTTCTTGGCCTCTTCTATGTTCCTGGCGATATAGTCGGTGGAGATCGCCGGGACGAAGATGCAGGCGATCTCCAGGGGCTCGCCCCCTGTGTTCATCGTCCTGTGGGCCACCCCGGGGGGGGCATAGATGGCCACGCCGGGCTTCAGCTCGTATTCGATCCCGTCGAGCCAGGCGCGCCCCCTGCCGCTCATGAATATCATGAGCTCCCCGCCGTCGTCATGGGTATGGAGATCGGTGCAGCCACCGTCAGGCGCCAGGGTGGAGAGGAGGAGGGTGAAGTCCCGTACCTCAGGATTGTTATCGGGTGAGAGGAGAATCTTCAGCTCTCGCTCGAAGGGCTTGCCTATCTTGGTGGACGGAACAGTGGAAAAATCTATATATGGCATGGTTCCTCCAAAAAAATATATTGCAAAATATACAAAGGTATTGTATTATTGTCAATATAAAGTCAATCATTAATTTGATTGATGCCTGAAAAAAGACCGAAAGGAGCATACCAGCCATGGCGGGAACGACAATTCAATCACTGACGAGGGGGCTGCAGATCCTGGAGATACTGGGAAAGACTGACCACCCCCTCTCGCTCAACGAGATCACGGACCATTTCAGCATCGACCGCTCCTCAGTCTTTCGCCTCATCGCCACCCTGATCCAGGGGGACTTCGTCCGCCAGGACAGTGAGACCAAGCGCTACAGCTTGGGATACAAGGTGATGGAACTTGCCGGGGCCTACGGCGAGCAGTCGCAGATCGAGAGCATCATCCGCCCGATCATGCAGCGGGTCTGCCTGGAGACGAGGCAGAACACGCACCTGGCGGTCCTTGACGGCGGCGAGGTGGTCTTCATCGCCGTGGAACAGCCCAGGGACAGCCTCACCATGCACATCTCCGTGGGGACCAGGGAGCCGGCCTGGGTGACCGCGCTGGGGAAGGCCCTTCTCTCCGGAACGAATCCCTCGAAACTGCGGGGTATCCTGGAATCATCGGCAATGCACAGGTTTTCCGAAAAGACCGTTACCGACATCGACTCGCTGATGCGGCAGATTGACGACGCCGGCAGGGAGCTCTCCGCGCTTGATCTGGAGGAGTACAAGCCGGGTATCCTCTGCATCGCGGCGCCGGTCTTCAATCACCGGGGGGACGTGCAGTACTCTCTGGGGATCTCGGGGGCGCGTGAACTCATCCTTCCGGATCTACAGTCGATGCGGGATACGGTGAGGAGCGCGGCAATAGAGGCGTCGATGAAGCTCGGGTACGCCCCGAAAGCGCAGGCGGCGGCGGGCGGCTGACGCTCCGGGAGATCAGCGCTTCAGCGGCAGGGGGAGCAGGCTCAGCGGGTCCACCTGTACGCCCTGGATCACCAGGGATACGTGAAGGTGCGACGCCGTGGATATGCCGGTGGATCCCACGTGGCCGATCATGTCGCCGGCACTGATCACCGTCCCCTCCTTCACCGTCAGGTCGTTCATGTGCATGTAATAGGAAAAAATCCTGTTGCCATGGTCCAGAACGACGAAATTCCCCTCGTAATAGAGCTTGTCCGCCAGGGCCACCAGGCCGTCTGCCATGGCGTAGACCGGCTCACCGATCTTGCCGCGCAGGTCAACGCCTCGATGGATGTTCACCCTGGTCCCCAGTATCACCTTCCTTCTGCGCCTGTACCGGTACTGCAGGTAGAGGCGCTTCGACCAGAACTGAGAGGTGATGTGATGCATATCCCGGGGATGCGAAAATCCGTCCCCCAGGCGGTCCGGGTTGAGGGCAGAGAAGACCCGCCGCTTCTTTTCAGCGCATTCATCGATGTAGGCGAGCACCTCCGGCGTCACCCTGCGGCCCACGTTGGAAAACTTACCCAGATCCAGCGGGATCTTGCTGGAGGGGAAATCCTCCCGATGGACCTCCACCGGTGTACTGATCTGGCCGCGGCGGTTCCCCGACCTGTAGCTCAGCGAGAGGCGGGTGATGCCGGTCTTGTGATTTGGCTGTATCGGCACCAGGGCGCGGTACCCCCAACCCCTCCTGACGAGGACCACCGGGGTGTCGCCGAATCGCGCGGAATAGACCCTGATATCACCGGGATCCATCTTTTTCGCCGCTATCTCCAGGTAGATGACGTCCCCCTGGGAGAATCCCCTGGAATGGAGGGAGACCGCCACCTCGTCATCTCCCGCCTCGAGCATTTTCGCCTTTTCCACCTGGTAATCGCTGGGAAGGTGCAGTACGCGATGGGGGTTCTCCCTGTCCCGGATCGTCCGTCTGACCGCGGTCTCGCCGTTCAGCCCCTGGGCCGCGCAGTGCACAAAGGCGGCCATGAGAACCGCCGGGATAAGCATTGTAAGAGCGCCGGACAGCGCCTTCGTGACAGTCATCTATCGTCCCCATAAACGGCACGGTACTGCTCAAGAAATTTGCCGGTTCTGAGAATGTAGAACCTGGTCTCCTCGAAGGGGACGAACTCCGTGAAGTAATCCATATCCGGGGCGTTGAGCTTCTTCTTCCACCGCTGCACGTTCCCGGCGCCGCCGTTGTAGCCGGCCACCATGTATTCGAAGTTGTTGTTGAGGTATTCCCTGAGCCAGGATATGTACTGGGTGCCCATGAGAATCGAGGTGCAGGGCTCCTTCAGGTCGTACCCCTTCGGAATGGAGAGGTCCCTGGCGATGCCCCGGGCGGTCCCCGGCATGAGCTGCATGAGCCCCACCGCCCCCGCCGACGATACCGCGGCATGGTTGAAAAGCGACTCAGCCTTGATCAGCGAGTAGATCATGTTGCTTTCCACCTTGAAGCGCCCGGCAGACTCGCCGACGCAGCGGGCGAAGGGCCTCGGCAGCAGCGCCTTCACCGCATCCTCGGGCATGCAGGCGATGTTCTCGTTCAGCGAATTGAGCCTCTGGAGCTCGATGGCGGCATACACACCCAGGTGGGGATACCCGTAGCGGTAGCCGAAGTAGGCGAGCGCCTCGTAGAGCTCCCTCCTGGAATCCGGGTCGCGCGGAACGAGCTGGATCTCCCGGTAGATCCCCTCGAGATACCCCGTCTCGAAGTACCGCTCCATCCCCTTCAGTTTCGAGCCTCTCCCGGGAGCGAAGGACACGAAGGTCCTGGCGAAGTCCCGGTAGGCCCCCTGTTTCGGATGACCCACGCGGCCGATCCTGCCGTTGCGCGCCGCCATGTCCTTTTCCTTTACAAAGAGGAGGAGGTGGTAGAGGGCCACCATCTCCCCCGAGGCGTTCCGGAATGCTGTTTTCAGATCATCCAGCGGCGTCTGCCCTGCCATCTGCGCGGCCAGTCTCCAGGTATAGGCCGAATTAGGGTTGTAGAACGCCATTGCCGCGGCCGCCTTCATGGCCGATTCCCTGTCCCCCTTCTCCAGCATGAGCTTGTAGATCCAGAAGCGGCAGTTGTCAGACGAGAAAGACTCGGGGAAGCGCTTCAACGATTCCGTCAGGTGGGCCAGGGCGTCCTCCCTGCGGTCGCCGTTGATATCGTCCCGCCCCAGGAGCCAGAGAAACTCAGCAGAGGCCTGGTCCTTCCTGTATCTTTCGGCGTATTCCGCCAGGGCATCGCGAAATCCCGGCACCCTCTTTTCCGCCATGTGACTGGCGAGCCGCTGCAGGGACTCCCTGGCCTCCGGCTCTGCACCGGATGAAGCGATTGCACGGTAGAGCGTCGCCGCCTCCCCCTTCCTCCCCATTCGCCAGAGCTCGTCAGCATGCGCCTTCTCCAGGGCGGGGCCCCGGTTGGCGCCCCCCCTCACCGCCCGCAGGCGGGCGGCGTCGCCGCTCCTGGTGAGACACCGCACCAGGAGGATGTCTCTTTCAACGCCCCCCGGTGCGCCGTCGATCCCGTCGATGAAGCCTATGGCCTCCCGGTACTTCCTACCGCGATAGAGCGCGCCGGCGATCATGAGTGCATCTCCCGGCGAGAATCGTGCGGACTCCCCCTCCGTGAGTGCGACAATCTTATTCGCAGAGATCACCGCCTGCCACCCCGGCTCGTTCTGGGCAATGGCGTCGCAGTATTCGCGCACCGCCCCGGCCTTGTCGCCCGCCGTCTCGAAGAGCGACGCGATGCGTATGTGGATGAGCGACGCCGACTTGGGATCCCGGTATGATTTCAGCAGGTCCCGGAGGCACCCCATGGCGCGGTCCCTGCGGTTCAGGGACATGAGCGACTGAGACTTCACAATCATCGCGTCGCGGTACAGGGCGCTTCCGTCGTCGGGTACCATGTCGGCGAATTTCACCACGTACTCGTGCTCCCGGTACATGGCGTAGAGCTTCGCCAGCTCGAAGGCCGCATCGGGAAAGAACTTTGACTTAATATGGAAACCCTTGACGAAGCGGTACACCGGGATGGGATAATGGCGGAGATTCGGGTCGAAATGGTACCTGAAGCTGCTATTGGCGAAGTGCCGCACCGCGAGGCGGTACTCCTTGCTCTCCAGGTAGGCTCGGGCCAGCAGGAAATGCTCGGCCGGTCCGACCGCCTTCCCCTGGATTCGGCTGATGATATCCGCCGGCTTCGAGTAGAACCCCAGCTCGCTCAGGTATTCCGCCGGCAGTTCCTGCGAGCAGGCCACCAGTAGCACGAAGGTGGTCAAAAACGCATATCTCATGTAACGGCTCCATCACTGTTTCTTAAGGTAGTCCCCGTACTCGGGGACCTCTTCAAGCCTGGGATCCTCCCACACACGATCGAAGAGGCTTTTCTCCCCTGCGGTCCTGTAATAACTGTCGGCATGGTACAGGGCATAGAGCTCCTTTTTTTCCGAGTACTCTTTATGCTTCAGCGACAGGTCGCTGTCGAGATCGTGCACCTCCTTCGCCAGCCGGTCGATCTCGCTCGCCACCCCCCGGGCCTCCTCGATCCTCTTTCGCCGCTCCAGCATCGATTGCCGTTTCCTGAGATCGCCGATCCGGTTCAGCCTCGCCAGCAGCGCCTCCCCCTCCCCGGCGGGGACCGCGCCTGATGCTGCCGCGGCGCGGTCCGTCACGGCCCGGTTGAGATCCTTGAAGTTCATGCGGTCAAACTCCAGGACCTCCCGCTCGCGCAGCGGATAGGTCGATTCCAGCACAGAGAGAAATGCGTACCGCTTCCCCTGCTGCACCTTTTTAATCGACGCGGTGTACTCGTAGAGCCTCATGGAGTAGAGGTTTTCCCGGTAGTGGTCCGCCATTGTCATGTGGATCTTCCCGGCACTCATCTCCCGGTAGCCGAGCCGCAGGTAATGGCGCGCACGGGCACTCCCCGTTTTTATCACCCCCGGGGCGAAGGTGTGGAGGATTTTCCTCGTTTCGTCGACGTTGCGCTTCAGCGTGGCGCGGTACAGCGTGATCAGGAGCTCCTGGGAATGCCGGATCTCATGGAAGGAATCCGAGAACATGAACTTCATGTACAGAAGCTGGGCGATCATGTCGCGAC
>JAFGJK010000003.1 GCA_016929135.1 Spirochaetota bacterium
ACCAGGTCCCGGGCCGGGAATTTTCGCTCGAACAAAATCCTTCTGAGGCTTCCGGGAAGGGTGAGGGTCACGTGGAAGTGGGTCATGATTGCCCGGGAGGCGAAAAATGGCAAAAACGATCGGTATCTTCATGGAGGAGGCACTCATCGAGGGGGTCGGCAACGCCATCTTCATCAGCTGCAGGACCGACGAACTCCGTGATTTCCCCGATTTTTGTTCATTGCCGTTCAGTGGTTGTTCAGTGAAGTTCAGTCAACCTTCAGTGGATGTTCAGTGGACTCCAGTGCTCCTTCAGTGCACCTTCAGTGTCAGATCAGTGACGAGCAAAAAGTCGGGCCGTGAGGGACCGCTTCCCTTCCGGGTGCCTCGATACAGCGTCAACACCGCCGCCACCCGGCGACCGGCATGGTGAGATCGCTCCATGAAGGACCGCCACGCCTTCGGCTCTCGGTGACAGTGTGCATTGAGCTGGCCAAGGAAGGCCCGCGAATCGGGCTGCGCCGAGGACCGGGGGCAGAGCCATGTGCGACGTCCTGTCGCGGCTCTGCATTCGAACCTCCTGTTCAGCACAGCATGCCGAGTGAGGCCTGTTCACGCAATTGGCGCATGGCAGTATGCCTGTGGCAGACCTTGTTGCGGCATCCTGCCGCCGGTCTGGTGCGGCCAGGAGGGCCGCCTGCATGAGCCGTCAGGATGACGTAAACGCTCATGCCAGGCGAACGTCCTGTTCGCTCTGCCGAAGCGTGACAGGAGGTCACAAATGCTTCGGCCCGAGGGAGGCAGGCGTCGAGCCCCGTTCCGCACTGCGCAGGAGGCGCGAGTGTCGAAGCGTGCCAGGAGGGCACAACCGCTTCGACCAGGCGCCCACAGTAGATTATTGAAACTGCAGATCCAAGGCACTGCGCCGTCTGAGCAGCGCAGGGGTGGGGTATGAGGAGGGGGGTGCGTAACACCCCCTCCTCATAAACTTTCCCGACCAGCTCCTGGTTATAAAAAGCCCGCCGGCGACTGAGCCCCGCTCCGCGCAGGAGCGAAAAGGAAATCTACTCGTCCCCCATCACCACGATCTTCATGATGCTGCTGGAGAGCTCCATGATCCGCCCGGAGAGCTCGGTGAGGTCCCGGCACCAGCCGCTCATCTTCTCGGCGTTGCCGGTGAGCATCTCGATGTTCTTCCTGATGTTCCCGGTAATGCCCGTCTGCTCGCTCGTCGACGCGGCGATCATCTCCCCGCTCGCGGTCAGCTCCCTGGCGTTGCGCTCCAGGTCCAGCGACACCTCGCTGAGCTTTTCGATCACCCCGAAGACCTCCATCACCGTCTTCTGTGCGGACGTCAGTTTCTGTATGATCGTGCCGAAGGACCCCGATGCCTTTCCGATGTGGTCCGAGGCGATGCGTACGTCCTCCATGTTCTTGGAGAGCCTCCGTGATATCTCCACCGACTGGGTGGAAGTGGCGTCGGCGAGCTTTGAGATCTCGTCAGCCACCACGGCGAAGCCTCGCCCGGCGTTGCCGGCCCTGGCCGCCTCGATGGCGGCGTTCAGCGACAGGAGGTTGATCCTGTCGGTGATGTCGTTGATGATGTCCAGGAACTGCCGTATCGTCTCGGTGTCCCGGGAGAGCATGGTGATGATCTCCATGGACCTGTTGATGTCCTCCGTGGCGGCGGCCGAAAGCTCCGTGATCTCCGCCGAGAGCCCCTTGAACTCCACCGAGAGCTTCGAGGCGCTCACGTGCCATTCCTGCAGGTTCTTCACATGGTAATCGATTCCCACCGCCATCTGCGCCAGGTCCGCTATGCTGGCATGGACCTTCCGGGCGTGGGTGTGCAGCATATCGACGTGTCCGGCGAATTCCCTGGTGTAGCCGTTCTGCTCTCGCGAGCATTCCCCCAGGGACTTCTCGAGCTCCGACTGCGATTCCGAGACCTCCATCAGGTCGTCGGACTTCACGGAGATCTTCTCGATCAGCCCTGTCTTGTAGCCGATCTGCTTTTTCATCTCCTCCTCGGACTGCTGCACCCTTCCCAGGAGCCTCATGAGGTTCGAGATGAGGATGTTCACCGAGATGCCGGCGAGCACCAGCAGGAGGCACTTCATGATCTCGATGTTGATCCTGATATGCGTGCGGGAGTAGAAGGCGTCGGGCGAGGTCGTCAGGAGCAGCCCGTGGGCGTACACCCCCAGCACTATGAGGGCGCCGTAGCAGAGCGCGGAGTAGACCGCGGTGACCATGGTGTAGCGCTTGTTGTTGTACACGCCTGAGAGGATGATGAATATAATGTAGAGATCGTAGGTCAGCGTGTCCTTGAGGACGTTGGAGAAGCCGTAGCTGCTGAAGTGAAAGCTCCATTTCACCAGGGTGAGCAGTGTGATGAAGGGGACGATGCTGACGTACTTGATCCAGCGGTATATGATCTCCTTTTTCGCCAGGACGAAGATGACCGACGAGTAGAGCATCAGATAGCTCGCGGCGACGGCGCAGATGACGATCGTGGGGCGCACCATGACGCGCATGGAGGTCAGTATGGTAACGTAGAGGTACAGGCCGAAGATGAGACCGAAAATACTGAAGAGCCGCTGGGACCTGAGCTCGATGTCCCTGGCGGTGCCTTTTGAACGGTGCTTCGCGGCTCTATCCTGATCACTCATGGCGCACTCTCCGCAATTGTATCTCCGGCAATATCCATTCTGTCAACTCATATATCGATGCGGTTCACCCGGCGGCCCCGCACGCCGGCGCCCCTGTCCCCGCATTGGCCCCTGCCCCCGGGGGGTCCATTCCGGCATAAGGGATTCCCCGGATGCGATTCTCGGCCGGCAACCGGTACGGGAGAGAACCCGCTCATAGGATCCATTCGCCTCAGGCGGTGCGGCGGTGGGGATTCTAGAATCTCATTCCGATCATGAGTGTCGCCGCCGTGACGGCAAGGCCGATAACGGGACCGGCCACCAGGGCCGCGGCGTACTCTTTTCGGGATATGAGCCGTTCCCTGAAGGTGCGCATCAGGAGATACGTGCACACCGGCAGGTACAGCAGCACCGCGGTGAAGACGCCCGGTGCCGGCGACCCGTTTATGACCGTTGCAAGTATATGGGGGAAGAAGGCGTTGATGAGGAGGACCGAATTGAGGGCGGTCATGGCAAAGACGAAGTACCTCCCCCCGCGGAAAAGCCGGGAAGCGATCACCGCGGCGATCCCGAAGAGCGTCACCAGCGATACCGCGATGTGAAACTGCGTTTCCGTGACCGGCGGGTTGAAGGGGCCGGGAAACCGGCGGGACCACTCCGCCATCCCCAGCGCCTCCTCGAGATTGTGCGCCGTAAAAATGACCGGCACGATATAGAACAGGCGAAGATTGAAGTCCTTCATCGATCCCTCCTCCCCGGCATGCCCCGGGGGCCTCCATTATGTGCGGGGGCTCCGGTAAATCAATTTTTTTTCGCCCCTCCAGGGCACCGGCCCCGTATTGTGGTGGACAGGTGGCAGCCATGGTGCTATCCCATTGCACTGTCCGCAGCCCCGCCGCTGGGGGATGCACCATCCGACGGAGGTGACGTTACATGTGGCTCCTCGACAGGCTCTTCCGCAGAAAGGTAATCATCGCCATCCACGGGCTGGCCAACAAGCCGCCGAAAAGGGTGCTGAGGAGGTGGTGGCAGCAGTCCATCCACGAGGGTCTCGCGCAGGTGGACAGGAAAAAACGCTCCTTCAATTTCCACTTTGTCTACTGGGCGGACCTGATGTACGAGCAGCCCCTGGACCCGGCGGAGATCGACGAGAAGAGCGAGTACTTCCTGGACAATCCCTACAGCCCCGGGGACCCCTCGGTCTACGAAAAATTCACCCCCAGCAGGCTCAGGCAGAAAATCCTGGACAAGGTGGAGAAGGGGCTCGACCGGATCTTCTTCGAGGAGAAGAGCTTCATCAATTACAACGCCATCGCCGACAAGCTGGTGCGCACCCTCTTCAAGGACCTGGATTACTACTATCACAGGGAATGCTCGGTGACCCGATTCCGCGGGCTCGTGGCAAAGGAGGCCATCAGGGACCGGCTGGCGCGGGCGCTCAAGAGGCACCGGCACAAGAAAATCATGCTCATCGCCCATTCCATGGGAACCATCATCGCCTACGACGTGCTGACGCGGACCGTGCCGAAGGTGCCGGTGCACACCATGATCACCATCGGTTCCCCCCTGGGCCTCCCAATCGTGATTCGGCAGATACAACAGGAGCAGGGGAAGACACCGTCGGCGAAGGAGCAGGTCCCCACGCCGGAGAACGTCACCGCCCGGTGGTTCAATTTCTCGGACCTGGGCGATCCGGTGGCCATCAACTACAGCCTGGCCGATGATTTCGGAAAGAACTCGCGGGGAATCGGACCCGAGGACACGGTGATCTTCAACAACTACGAGAAGAACGGCAAGCGAGACGCCCACAACTCCTACGGCTACTGCCGGGCGCCGGAGGTGGCCCGCGCCGTGAGAAACTTTTTACGCGACTGAGGGGGATCTCCGGCGGCCCGGGAGCCTCTCGGGAGCGTGCACCGGACCGGCGGGGCTCCCCGATTGCCACGGCGGGGCATAAAAGAGCTTGACATATTGTAATCCCCGCCATGATGGCACACTCAGGGCCGCGCCATATGGATCCGCACCCCCTGCGGTAACGGGGTATCCCCGCTCCCGTGCCGGAGCGCCACTGGCCTGATACGAGAGATCCCGGAGTTCACCATGGTACATCCCTATCGAATCCAGGACGGAAAACTGCTGGAATCCCAGGGCGAAGATGCCAGCATCCTCCTCTACATCAACCCCGACCAGTTCGAGCGGAAATACCTCGTGGAGGACCTGAAGATCGACGAGCACAATCTCCTCTCCTCGCTCGACCCGGACGAGGTGGCCCGTATCGAGTACGAGCCGGACCACACGGTGCTGATCATCAAGCGGCCCAAGAACTACTCCACCGAGGACAACTACCTGTTCAAGATATCCTCCATGGGGTTCTTCGTCTTCTCGAACAGGCTCGTCATCACCATGTCCGAGGACGTGGGGATCTTCAAGGGGAAGCTCTTCAACAAAATACTCTCCCTGAACGACGCGATGCTGAAGATCATCTTCAGCATCATCAGCCATTTCTTCGGTCACCTCAGGGTGATCAACATGATCTCGGACTCCCTGGAGAAGAAGATCAACACCTCTATGGAGAACAAGTACCTGACTAACATGTTCTCCCTGGAGAAGAGCCTGGTCTATTACCTGAACGCCATCAACTCCAACAGCATGGTCTTCGACAAGCTGAAGATCAACTCCGCGAAGCTGGGATTCAGCGAGGACAACCGGGAGTTCCTTGACGACATCCTCATCGAGAACACCCAGTGCTACCGCCAGTCGGAGATCTACGCCAACATCCTGGCCAGCCTCATGGACGCCAGGGCCTCCATCGTGAACAACAACCTGAACATACTCATGAAGACGCTGAACATCATCACCATCAGCATCATGGTGCCGACCTTCGTGGTGAGCGCCTTCTCCATGAACGTGACGATACCCTTCAAGAACCACCCGCTGGCCTTCTGGCTGATCCTGGGCATCGGGATCTTCGCGCTGATCATCTTCATCATCGCCTACACGGTCTTCTACAGCATCAGGAGAAGATAGCGGCGCAGTATCTCCCTCTGCAACGCCCACGGGGCGCTGCGGGGCGAGGAACGCGGGGCCGGGCCTCCTCGAAACCCGGCGTAAAACGGCGTCCATCAGAAAAAGCGGTGCAGCATGGTGATGAAGCGATTTCTGAAGCTGTTCTCCACAGAGAGAATGTCAAGGGATCTCCCCCACAGGGATTCACCCTGCAGGCGGTCCCTCGCCCGGATCGCCTCGGAGACCGAGGCCATCTCGATGAGGCCTATCCCCCTCTGGCGGTTCAGCACCACCCGCTCGACGTCGCCGTGGATGGAAAAAAGCTGTTTGACCTGGTCCTCCGTGGCGTCGATGTCAACGTTTCGCACCATCAGCTTCCTGGTCATCATGGCGTGATTCCTCCGCATAGAATCGCTGAGTCTATATTGGAACAGGGCCCTCGTCACTACAACATCTTTCCGCGGCATACTGTTTCGATCCTGTAACATTGTCCATCCCGCCCCTGCCGTCGGCAATGAAATTGTAGCGCCGCTAAATAAGAATTATTTCTTGAAAAAAAAGTGCCCCTGCAATCCCATACGCACATTATGAGCAAAGACCTCTGCAAGGGCCCCATCGGGGTCTTCGATTCCGGTTATGGCGGCATGACGATCCTCAGGGAGTTTGTCCGCACACTCCCGGGTTACGATTTCATCTACCTGGGGGACAACGCCAGGACCCCGTACGGAAACCGCTCCTTTGAAACGATCTATGCCTACACCCTCGATGCGGTGAAGCTCCTCTTCGGAATGGACTGCCCCCTGGTGATCCTGGCCTGCAACACCGCGTCTTCCCGGGCGCTCCGCACCATCCAGCAGCGGGACCTCCCTGTCCTGGCCCCCTCCCGGCGCGTGCTGGGGGTGATACGCCCCACGGTGGAGGTCCTGGACGCCCTGTCGAAGACCAAGCACCTGGGCGTGATGGGCACCCTGGGGACCGTCTCCTCCAATTCCTACCCCCTTGAGATCAACAAGCTCTTCCCCCACATCATACTGACGCAGGAGCCCTGCCCCATATGGGTCCCCCTGGTGGAAAACGGCGAGATCGACAATCCCGGCAGCGACTACTTCGTGAAACAGCACCTGGACCGCATCATGGAGCGGGATCCGCAGATCGATGTCCTCCTGCTGGCATGCACCCATTATCCCCTCCTGCTGAACTCCATAAACCGCCATGCGCCCCCCGGCGTGACCATCGTACCCCAGGACCGCATCGTGGCGGAAAGCCTCTCCGATTACCTGTCCCGCCACCGGGAGATCGATGAACGCTGTACCAGGAACGGCGCCATTGTCTACTACACCACCGATTCAACCGAGATGTTCGATGCCAGCTGCCGTTCCCTCTTCGGCATCGACATCGAATCAAAGAGAATAGCATTCTAGCGTCCCCGGTGACCGCGCCGTCACCGCGACCGCTGAAATACGCGGCCGGGCATTCAACGGCCCGGAGATAGTGAGGAAGTTGTTGACACGGAGCGGCACATCGAAAAACCTGTGCCTTTATGTTTAGAATGCGGCCGCCGCCGGTGCCCCCGCCGGGGTGCCGGGGACCGAACCGGACCCTCAGGGGCAGGCCGTCATGAACCGATCCGAGGAGAAATGAATGCGGCAACTCATCCCCATCGCCGTGGGCGGCTCCGTGGGCGCCCTGATGAGATTCACCCTGTCCCGGTATATCACCCAGGCGGTGAACACCGCATTTCCCGTGGGGACGGCGGCCGTCAACATCACCGGCAGCCTGATAATCGGCTTCGCCTATGTCCTGTTCAGCGAATTGAGCCTCTCGCCGGAGCTCAGGAGCTTTTTCATCATCGGCCTCCTGGGGGCCTTCACCACCTTCTCCACATTCTCGCTCGAGACGATGACGATGCTGGAGGACGGAGAGGTGCGGTACGCCCTCTACAACGTGCTGATCAACAACCTGATGTCCCTGACGGCCGCCTGCGCCGGCATCCTCCTCTGCAGGATACTGCTGCGGGCGATAAAGGCGGGGTGAGATCATGAAGCTTCCGGAACAGGCCGTCATGCTGAGAATCTTCATCGGCGAGAGCGACCGGCACCAGAACAGGCCGCTCTACGAGCAGATCGTGCTGAAGGCGCGGGAACTGAACCTCGCCGGCGCCACGGTGACGCGGGGGATTCTCGGTTTCGGCGCCCACAGCAGGCTCCATTCCGCGAAGATCATGGCCCTGTCAATGGACCTGCCGATCGTGGTAGAAATTGTTGACACTGAAGAGAACATAGAAAAGCTTATGCCTTTCATAGACGAGACAGTGACCGAGGGCCTGGTGACGCTTGAGAAGATGAGGGTCATCAAGTACCGTCACAGCTGACGCAGACGCGGCGGAGGCGAATACCACACAGGATAGGGGATACACTGAATGATACGGGTGAACGGCAACTATCTGAAACTGGCGGGCAACTACCTCTTCTCCGAGGTGGCGAACCGCGTGGCGAAATACCAGGAGGAAAATCCCGGTGCGCGGGTGATCCGCCTGGGCATCGGCGACGTCACCGAGCCCTTCGGGCCGGTGATCACCGGCGCGCTGAGGGGGGCGGTGGATGAGATGAGCCGCCGCGGGACCTTTCAGGGGTACCGGTCCGACAAGGGGTACGAATTCCTCCGCGAGAAGATCGCGCAGCACGATTTCCTCAGCCGAGGCGTTGCCATGGACCCGGAGGAGATATTCATCTCCACCGGCGCCAAGGAGGATACCGCCAACATCCAGGAGCTCTTCCACCGTGACACCAGGATCGCCGTGCCGGATCCGGTCTACCCGGTGTACGTGGACAGCAACGTCATGGCGGGCCGCACCGGAGGATTCAGCGACGGCCGGTACGGCGGGATCACCTATCTCGACTGTACCGGGGAGAACAGCTTCAGACCCGATCTTCCGGACGGCGAGGTGGATCTCATCTACCTCTGCTTCCCCAACAATCCCACCGGACAGGTAGCAACGAAGGACGACCTGAAGAAATGGGTGGACTACGCGAAAACGAAGGGGGCGGTCATCCTCTACGACGCCGCCTACGAGGCCTTCATACGCGACGACGCGCTGCCGCACAGCATCTTCGAGGTCCCCGGGGCCCGCGAGGTGGCCATAGAGTTCAGGAGCCTGTCGAAGACGGCCGGCTTTACCGGCACCAGGCTCTCCTATACCATCATACCGCGGGAGCTGCGCATCCCCGGCGATGACGGGGGCTCCCACTCCCTGAACCAGCTCTGGGACAGGAGGCAGTCGACGAAATTCAACGGCGTCGCCTACATCATTCAGCGGGGGGCAGAGGCGGTCTTCACCGAGGAGGGACGGCGCGAGATCGAGGCCACCATCGGGTATTACCTGGAGAACGCCGCCATCATACGCCGGGGGCTCGAAAAAAACGGCATCGAGTACACGGGGGGCGTCCACTCCCCCTACATCTGGCTCAGGGCGCCCGGAGGGCTCTCCTCATGGGAATTCTTCCACAGGCTCCTGGATCAATGCCAGGTGGTGGGGACCCCCGGCGCCGGTTTCGGCCGCTGCGGCGAGGGGTTTTTCCGCCTCACGGCCTTCGGGAGCCGGGAGAACGTCATCGAGGCGATGGAGCGGTTCAGCCGCCTGAAATAGCTCCATGGCACCCCTCAGGAGGCTTATCGGTTCCTTTACCCAGGGTGTCCCGCCGCGCAGGGAATTCGGACCGGGCACCAGGGGCCTCCTTCGCTATCTCGCCGAGATCGTGAGCGTCCAGCCCCCAGGGCTGGCCCGTCTGATGACACTGCAGCCCCTCATGTCCTTCGGAACGAGCATCCTCTGCATCGTCTTGCTCCGGAAGGGCTTCGAATACGCGCCGGTGGTGATCGCCACGGTCCTTTTCGCCATCTTCTACCTCACCTTCCGCCTGCAGATACACCGTCGCGGGGGTGTGATGCCGAAGGTGTGGGACATGGCGCTTCTCTTCATGATCAACGACATGCTGATATTCGTGATCCCCTTCTACCTCGAATCCATGACCATCCCCTCCCGGCAGCTTCTCTTCGCGCCGATCCCCCTGGCCCTGGCCGTGATATCGCACTGGTTCCGCCTCTACCAGCGCTTCGTGCTCCCCTATCCGGTTCTGGGATCTCTGTTTTACTCGCTCACGATCTTCTGCGTGCTGAATCTCGTCTTTCCGGTGATCTTCGGCATGCAAAACCTGTGGAGCCTTCTCCTGTCCGGCGCCATCGCCTCGGTAACGGTGCTGCTCTTCATCAACCCCCACATCCCGCTCCTCAGGGGGGGTAAGAATATACTCCTGTCGCTCGCGGGGATCGCTTTTTTTCTCTGTATACTCTGGTTCGGCCGCAGCGTCATCCCCCCCGCACCGCTCAGGCTCGTCCATGCCACCGCCTGCGAGGCGGTGACGGGGCTCACGCCGGTGAATCCCTTCCTTGCCCGGAGCGGCACCGGCCTCGACGAGGTATACTTTTTCTCCTCCATCCTCGCCCCCAGGGGATTGAGGGAGCGCGTGTTCCATGTCTGGCGCCGGGGCGGGCGAAGGCTCTTCGCCGTGGACCTCAGGGACATCCGGGGGGGCAGGAAGGAGGGGTTCAGGACCTGGTCCAGGCACCGGCTGGCCGGCGAACGGGGGGATTTCACCGTGGAGGTCTGGACCGCCGGGGGTCAGCTGGTGGGGCAGAGGGACTTTTCCATCAGATGACGCCGCTCCGGGCGTAACAGTGTTATGTACATAACACTGTTACGTGGAATTATTTCCTTTTTTTTACAAAAATTTGAATAAATTCTTTGAATTATAACGAATATGTAATTAATAATAATTGACAGGACAAAGGCATGTAATATTTAATTATCGGTTTGATTTTTTGGCGACATAAAACTACAGGCCCAGGACAGGCAAAGAGGTTACAAAAAGGATGGAAACGAACGATTCACTTTCATCGGTAACGGCGACGGCAGAAGCCCAGGAGCCTCCCAGCACACTCCTCTTCACGGTAGAGGAGATCGACGAGAGCGATACGGAGGAACCTCCGCCTTCAGAAGGGGCCGTTTCGGGCGCCCGGTATCCGCAGCTTTTCCCCTCCCTTTTCAAAGAGAAAGAATTCAGTGATAAAACTATCTCCATACACAAACAGGCCTCGACGATCAAGACCAGATCATTTCGAAGGCTCTACTATCCCAATGTCTCCATGGTTCAGTGGAACGACTGGCGCTGGCAGATCCAGAACAGGATCTGCACCGCTGGACAGTTGTCGCGCTTCCTGAAGCTCTCGGACGGGGAGATTCAGGCCCTCACCTACGCAGGCGGGGGGCTCCCCCTCTCGATCACGCCCTACTACGCGAGCCTTCTGAAGGCGAAAAACCCGGACCACCCTCTCAGGCGGAGCGTGGTGCCGGTGGTGAACGAGCTCTACCGCTCCGAGGGCGAATCAGACGATCCTCTCCATGAAGAGAACGACAGCCCGGTGCCGGGGCTTGTGCACCGGTACCCGGACAGGGTGCTGTTTCTTGCCACCGATTTCTGCTCCACCTACTGCCGCTACTGCACACGGTCCAGGATGGTGGGCCGCTCGTCGGACCGCGACTACGGGAAAAGCCACTGGGAGGCGGCCATCGCCTATATCGAGGCGACCGCATCGGTACGGGACGTCCTGATATCCGGGGGAGACCCCCTGACGCTCCCCGACGAGGCCCTGGAATGGCTCCTTTCGAGGCTCCGCAGGATCCCCCATGTGGAGATAATCCGCATCGGCACAAAGGTGCCGGTGGTGCTCCCCCAGCGGATCACCATGAAGCTGGCGAACATGCTGAAGCGGTACCATCCGCTGTGGATGAACATACACTTCACCCATCCGGAGGAGATCACCCCGGAGACCGAAAACGCCTGCTCCAGGCTGGCAAACGCCGGAATACCGCTGGGAAGCCAGACGGTGCTCCTCAGGGGGGTGAACGACGACGTGACGGTGCTGAAGGACCTCTATCAGCGCCTCCTCACCTGCAGGGTGCGCCCCTACTATCTCTACCAGTGCGATCCCATCAGCGGGTCGTCCCACTTCAGGACGCCGGTGGAAAAGGGACTGGAGATCATCGAGGGGCTGCGGGGGCACACCACCGGCTTCGCAGTGCCCCAGTACGTCATCGACGCCCCCGGCGGCGGCGGCAAGATACCCCTCCTCCCCGACTATTTCCAGGGGCGCCACGGGAGCGACATCATCCTGAGGAACTACGAGCAGCGGCGCTTCAGTTATCCGGATACGGCGGTGTAGCGGCCGATGCTGGTAGGGATCACCTATGACCTGAGGGAAGAATACAGGTCGCGGGGATTTTCCGGGGAGGACATAGCCGAGTTCGATTCCCCCGCCACCATCGACGCCATCGCCTCGACGCTGGAATCCCTCGGCTTCGACGTCGAACGGATCGGCCATATCGAGAACCTGGTGCGCCTCCTGGCCTCGGGTGGCCGGTGGGACATCGTCTTCAACATCGCCGAGGGCCTCCGGGGCATCGGCCGCGAGGCCCAGGTGCCGGCGCTCCTGGACGCCTACGGCATCCCCTACACCTTCTCGGATCCCTGCATCCTCTCCCTCTCCCTGCACAAGGCCATGACCAAGCACGTCATACGGGACCTGGGCATACCGACACCGGACTTCTTCCTGCTGGAGCGCCTGGAGGACCTTAAGCGGGTCGCCATCCCCTGCCCCCTCTTCGCCAAGCCCTGTTCCGAGGGGACCGGGAAGGGGATCTCCCCCTCCTCGTTTATCAGTAGCAGACAGGAGCTGGCGGCCCTGTGCGAAGACCTCCTGGAGCGGTACCGGCAGAGCGTACTGATCGAGGAATACCTCCCCGGAAGGGAATTTACCGTGGGGATCATCGGCTCCGGCGCCACCGCCAGGGTTGCCGGCGTGGTGGAGGTGAAGCTCCTGTCGGATGCCGAGAAATTCGCCTACTCCTACGCCAACAAGGAGAACTGCGAGGAGCTGGTGCTCTACGACAGGATCGACGACGACACCGCACGGGAAGCGGCCGAGATCGCCCTCCGGGCATGGCGGGGCCTGGGATGCCTCGACGCCGGCAGGGTGGACCTGCGGTGCGACGTCGCCGGGAGGCCCGCCTTCATCGAGGTGAACCCCCTGGCGGGGCTCCATCCGGAGCACTCGGACCTGCCCATCATATGCGCGAAGCACGGCATCCCCTACCGTGAGCTCATCGGGGAGATCATGAGATCAGCCCTCTCCCGCTGCGGCATGCTGGAGCGGGTGCCGGGGGCGATGCGAAGAAGCTGACGCGTTTTTCCCGCACTTCACCGTCATTTCATAACAACTTCACAGAGCGATTCCATCGTTATAGTGACCGCGGCGCGAAAAGCCGCATAAATCACCATTCGAGGAGTCACTATGAAAATAGACATCATCGTCACCTACATGAAACGATATCGCAAGGGGCACGAATACCACTTCGTCCCGCCCCTCACGGGGATTCACCTGGCGGCCCTCACGCCGCCCCGTCACAGGGTTCGGGTCGTGCACGAACGGGTCGAGGGGATCGACCTCGACAGCGACGCCGACCTCATCGCCCTCTCCTTTTTCACCGGTTTCGCTCCCGAGGCCTACGCCCTGGCGCGGGAGTTTAAAAGGCGCGGCAAAACGGTCATCGCCGGCGGCCCCCATGTCACCTTCAGCATCCCGGAGGCTTCGGCGCACTTCGACGCCGTCGTCACCGGCGAGGCGGAATCGGTATGGATGGAGGTCCTGAAGGACGCCGAGGCGGGGAACCTGAAGCCGGTGTACCGCGGCGAACCGACCGATCTGGGGAACCTGCCCACTCCGAGATACGACCTCATTCCCGACAGGTATTTTCTGAAAAAGGTGGTGCAGGCCACGCGGGGATGCCCCTACCGATGCTCCTTCTGCACTGTGCCGTCCTTCAACGGGGGGTTCCGCACCAGGCCGGTGGCGCGCGTGCTCGCGGACGTCGCCTACGACGACTTCCGGCACTGGTGGCAGCGGAAGATCGTCTGGTTCTGGGACGACAACCTCACGGTGAACCGCCCTTTCATCAAGGAGCTGCTCCGGGGCATGATCCCCCTGAAGAAATGGTGGCTCACCCAGGCCAGCATCGACATCGTCCGGGACCGGGAGCTCCTGGAGCTCATGGAACAGTCGGGATGCATCGGCGTGTTCCTGGGCATTGAGAGCTTCGGCAGCGAGTCCCTGCGGGATGCCCACAAGCCGCAGAACAGGGCCGGGGAGTACCGCGAGGCGGTGAAGATCCTGCACGACAAGGGGATCTGCGTCATGGCGGGGCTGATCTCCGGCTTCGACCACGACACGAGGGAGGACGTCGTCGCCATGGCGCGGCACCTGGAGGACATCGGCATCGACGTCCCCTTCCTGAGCATCCTCACCCCCTACCGGGGGACGCCCCTCTACGACGCCCTGGAACGGGAGGGACGGCTCATGGAGGATTGCGGCTGGGAGTATTACAACGGCTACAACGTGGTCTATCTCCCGAAGAACATGTCATCCCAAGAGCTCCTGGAGTCGCACCGTAAGCTCTGGCGAACCGCCTTTTCACTTCGGTCCGTCCTGCGGCGGCTGGTCCGGGGACTTTTCACCCTCCGGCCCGGGGGATTCCTCCTCTCCCTGGGGATGAACGGATTCTACGGACTGAAAAACCTTCGCAACAACATACCGCGGATCGTGGGGGGGAGCGAAAGCACCAATGACGAGTTCCATGATGCGAAAACCGTTCGCCGTCATAACGCTGCAACGGAATACCGAAGCGTTCCGCCGGCGATCACATGGTGAATGGTCATTCATGACCAGTCGGGCGCCGGGGCCGGACACCGCCTTCCCTATCGTCGATCGCATCGCCTTGAAGGGCTTTCCATGCGCCGCTCCCGGAATACCGTGATCCGAAGACACAAGGTTGCGGCATGCTCTCCCCTTCACCCTCTCCGGGGCCCCGTCGGCCAAGTTCTGGCGTTGCCAGAACTTGGCCGGACATGGTGATTGAAATGTGGTACATTATGGAGAACCGTAGAGACGGCAGAATCACCACACTGTACTGGACAAGGAGGATGGAACATTGAAGCGAGACAGAACAACCGCCGTGCGGACAGTCGGTGTTCTCACACTGGCAGCGACATTCGCATTTTCGGCCTGCGGGTATGACGACGGAAATGATTCCGACATGATGATCCTGGCCATGGCTGCCGGGGGAGCGGCCCACACCGGCGCCC
Organism: Spirochaetota bacterium; assembly: GCA_016929135.1. Lineage (GTDB taxonomy): Bacteria > Spirochaetota > UBA4802 > UBA4802 > UBA5550 > JAFGJK01. The sequence continues at coordinate 14,891 of JAFGJK010000003.1, forward strand.
TCACCTATGGCGGCCGCTATTCTGACCGCAGCACCATCTATGACGACAGCTGCGTGACCATCTCACCCGACGGCGCTCATGCCTACGTCACCGGGTATTACGCTCACGCGGTGGCCTGGTTCACCAGAAACCCCGCCACCGGCGCCCTCACCTATGGCGGCCGCTATTCTGACAGTAGCACCATCAATGACGACAGCTGCGTGACCATCTCACCCGACGGCGCTCATGCCTACGTCACCGGGTATAGCGCGTCATCGGTGGCCTGGTTCACCAGAAACCCCGTCACCGGCGCCCTCACCTATGGCGGCCGCTATTCTGACAGCAGCACCATCTATGGCGCCAGCTGCGTGACCATCTCACCCGACGGCGCTCATGCCTACGTCACCGGGTATGACGCTCACGCGGTGGCCTGGTTCACCAG
>JAFGJK010000053.1 GCA_016929135.1 Spirochaetota bacterium
GAGGCCATCGAAGGTCACCGACGTTCTCAAAAAGTACAAATAAAGGGTGGAAGCAGATGGCGACGATCCTGTCTCACAGTCAGCTGGAACAACATCAGGAGAAGCTCAAGGCGTCGATAAAACCGGATCTCCCGACCGTTTTGATATGCTTCGGCACCGGGTGCCTGGCGAACGGCGCGCGCGAGGTGGCCGAGAGCTTCAAGAAGGAGATCGAGGCGCAGGGCCTGTCCATCGACGTGAACATCGGATTCAAGACCACCGGCTGCCACGGCTACTGCGAGAACGGCCCGCTGGTGGTGGTACGCCCCCGGGATATCCTCTACCTGAGGGTGAAGGCGAAGGACGTGCCCGAGATAATCGAGAAGACGATCAAGAAGGGGGCCGTGGTGGATCGCCTGATCTATAAAGACGTCAACACGAAGGAGGCCATCGCCCAGTACCACTCCATACCATTTTACAAGCACCAGCTGCGGATCGCGCTGCGCAATATCGGGAGCATCGACCCGGTGTCGATCGACGATTACATCCTCAGGGACGGCTACAGCGCCCTCGCCAGGGCGTTGACGATGGAACCGGAGGCGATCATAACGGAGATCGAGAAGTCGGGCCTCCGGGGCCGCGGCGGCGGGGGATTCCCCACCGGGAAGAAGTGGCGCTCCTGCAGGGCCGTGGACTCGGACGTCCGGTATGTCATTTGCAACGGCGACGAGGGGGACCCCGGCGCCTTCATGGACCGATCGATCATGGAGGGGGACCCGCACTCCGTGCTGGAGGGGATGATCATCGGGGGATTCGCCGTGGGGGCGAGACAGGGCTACATCTACGTGCGGGACGAATACCCGCTGGCGGTGAAGAACCTCCAGGCGGCCATCGCCGCCGCGCGGGGCATGGGATTTCTCGGGAAGAACATCCTGGGCTCGGGCTTCGATTTCGACATCAGGATCAGCAGGGGGGGCGGCGCCTTCGTCTGCGGCGAATCCTCGGCCCTCATGCGCTCCCTGGAGGGGAAGGTGGGGGAGCCCAGGGCCAAGTACATCCGCTCTGTGGAGAAGGGCCTCTACGACAGGCCCTCGGTGCTCAATAATGTCGAGACCTGGAACAATGTCCCCGTGATTGTGCTGAAGGGGGCGGCATGGTATGCGGGCTTCGGCACCAAGGGATCCAAGGGGACGAAGGTCTTTTCCCTGGTGGGGAAGGTGAACAACACGGGGCTCGTCGAGGTGCCCATGGGGATCACCATACGGGACCTGGTGGAGAAGATCGGCGGCGGCGTTCTGGGGGGGAAGGCCTTCAAGGCGGTGCAGACCGGCGGGCCCTCCGGGGGCTGCATCCCCAGGGAGCTTGCAAGTCTTCCCATAGACTTCGACAGCCTCACGGACGCCGGCTCCATGATGGGCTCCGGCGGCATCATCGTCATGGACGAGAACACCTGCATGGTGGACGTGGCCAGGTACTTCGTCAGTTTCCTGGTGGAGGAGTCCTGCGGCAAATGCACCCCCTGCAGGGACGGCCTGCCCAGGATGCTGGAGATCCTCACCGCCATCACCGAGGGGAAGGGGAAGAAGGAGGATGTCCGCAAGCTCCAGGAGCTCTGCGACGTCCTCACCTACGGCGCACTCTGCGGGCTGGGGACCTCGGCGGCGAACCCCGTCCTCTCCACCCTGCGGTATTTCATGGACGAGTACATCGCCCATATCAGGGACAAGAGGTGCCCCGCCGGCGTGTGCAAGGCGCTCATCACCTACCGCATCGACCCGGAGGTCTGCACCGGCTGCACCCTCTGCGCGAAGAAGTGCCCGCAGGAGTGCATCTCCGGCGAGACAAAGAAGGTCCACGTGATCGACGAATCGCGCTGCATCCGGTGCGGCGTCTGCAAGGACGTGTGCAACTTCAACGCCGTAATGATTGAATAGGTGGATGACATGGAAAAAGTGACAATCACGATAAACGGACACGAGTGCCAGGGGATGCATGACCAGAGCGTCCTGGCGGTGGCGCGGGAGCACGGCATCTACATACCCGCGCTCTGCCATCATCCCGAGATGCCCTCCAGCGGCGGTTTCTGCCGCGTGTGCCTCGTGGAGGCCCACCAGGACGGCAGGATGCGGCTCGTCACCGCCTGCAACTACCCGGTGCGGAAGGGGCTGGAGATCAAGACCGACACCGAGCTGGTGAAGCGGATCCGCAGGGGGATAATGGAGCTGCTCCTCTGCCGGGTGCCGGAGTCCCCGGTGATCAGGGAGATGGCAGCCAGGGACGGCGTCACCAAGACCCGCTTTTTCAGGGACGAGGGTGAGGGGCTTCGGCAGAGATGTATCGCCTGCGGTCTCTGCACGCAGGTGTGCGAGGAGGTGGTGGGGGTTGCCGCCCTGGCCATGCTCAACCGGGGGAGGGACAAGGAGCCCGGGACGCCGTATCACAAATCCAGCAGCGTCTGCATCGGGTGCGGCGCCTGCGCCTACATCTGCCCCACCGGCGCCATCGCGATGGTGGACCGGGACGACACCAGGACCATCTGGGGGAGGAGCTTCGCCATGGTGAAGTGCAGCGTCTGCGGCGCCCCCTATATCCCCGAGGCGCAGGTGGAATGGATCGTCAAGACCACGGGGAAGGACCGCTCCTTCTTCGACAAGTGCCCGAACCACCGCTAGGGTCCGGCATCGCGGCAGGCCCTCATGGCCGATAATCCCCCCCTTGTGCCTTCTTCGCCATCTCGCGAATTCCACCGATTCATGCCCGCGGGAAAAATATTTCATACCTCGATGGAAAAACGGGATTTTTGACTTGACATAATATCCCCTGCATAGTAAAAAATAAAAACCATCCGGACGGTTTTTCCTTGTACGGTTGGTACATACACAATCATACATTAGGGGGGCATTATGCGAAGGGTACTACTGTTTATTGCCGCTGCCGCTCTGGCGTTCACCGCCCTGGGCTGCGGGATGGCGGACATGACGAATCCGGCTGCGAACGAGCTTGATGTCATCATTGTGGGCGACTCAATCTATGACCTGGACGGCTACATCCACGACAACCTGCAGGCCATAACCGGGTATTCATATAAGGACTATTCCAGGAGCGGCGACACCATATCGTACATCAACGACCAGTACCAGGACGCCATCGACGACAATCCCAACGTCCGGACCATCATCATGGACGCCGGCGGCAACGACATCCTGATGGACGTCTACTGGAGCCAGGCGTGCCAGTCCAGCACCATGACCGTCTCCTCGTCCTGCCGTTCCTACATCAACGGCGTCCTTGACGACGTGGAGGACCTGTGGGATGAGATGGACGCCGACGGCGTCGAGGCCATCATCCACACCGGCTACTACTACCTGAAGAGGGGTTACCTGACCGTTCTGCTCTACGGCGGCACCAGGCTCAACGGCGCGGTGAAGTACGCGGACGAGCAGTTCGCCATCGCCGCGGGAATCTCGCCGGCAAACCTCTTTTTCATCGATCCGCGTTCGTCCTTCTCGGGCCATAGCTCGTACATCATATCCGACGGCATTCATCCCAGCAACGCCGGCGGGTCTGTCATGGCGAACCTGATCCATGATGTGATGGTGGCCAACGGCATTTTCCAGGGCGACTGACAACGCAATCCATATCTCACTCTGCCGGCAGGGGAGTCATCCCCTGCCGGTTATATTTTTTCCGAGAGGACCCTGACCTTGATACAGCGCAGGCATATTACAATCGCCGCCGTCATCGGCGGCATCGCCGCCGTCGCGATACTGATGGCGGTTCTGGGCGGCCGGGATGAGCGGCCGTCGGGCCCCGCGGGGCAACCGGCGGGGGTTTCGGAGAGGCCCGGATTCTTCCGGTACCTCAGGTCGTTCTTCGTCCCCGAGGCGCTGGACTACGATTCGGTGACCGGCGAGGACCTGAGGATCCAGTGGGTCATCGAGCGGATGAAGGAGCGCTACGGCGGCAAGCTGGGGAACAAGGGGATACAGGTGCGCCTCCTGGGCGGCCTGATCCGGTACATGAAGAAGGGCCATCCCGAGGACTGGAAGGAGCGGATCACGCTGATCATACAGCGGGATTTCCCCGAGCGGGCCGCGGAGCTCATGGACAAGCTGAACAAGCTGGAGGAGTACCACCACTTCCTGGACACAAGGAAGGACGCCCTGGCCAGGATGGGGCACGGGCAGCGGCGTGATGTCATAGAGGAGAAGCGGAAGGAGATCTTCGGCGGCGAGTACTACGAGATCTGGAAGCGGTCCATCGCACGGGAGGAGACGGCGTCGATGCTCAACAGGCTCGATTACAGCAAGAATCTCTCGCTCGACGAAAAGCTGGATGAGTACCGGAGTTTCGCACGGGAGTTCTATCCCAACGAACCGGACGCCACCCTGGCGGAGACCGACGACGACGTCATGGTGCGCAACTACAAGCTGGCCAGGCAGTTCCTGGCCATGCCCTCGGTGCAGTCCGAGCTGAAGGGGATGACGGCCGCGGAGCGGGCCGAATTCCTGCGGAGGGTGCGGGAATCCATGGGTCTCCCCAGGGAGGCGGTGGACAAAATGGCGGAGCTTGACAAGGTGACCGAGGAGCTGTGGAAGAGGAAGGAGTAGGGTGCGTGGCACCCCGCTCGTAGAATCATCGCCGCGGGGAGTTCCGGCGCCGGAGACGGAGAGACGGCATGGCCGTCGGGCCGGGGAATCCATCTGCATCGATCGCACGGGCTGGATGATCTGAGAGAAAGGCCCGGCTCATTGAGCCGGGCCTTTCTCTGTCTGTGTTTGACCCTCACGATTTTGTTGCCGATTTGTGCGATATTTGAATTGACAAATTGACTGCCGGATAGTCTATGACTGCAAGTCAGTAAATGAACCACGGTTAGTTCTGCGGCGGCCCCGCCGGGAGATGGTCCCGGGGAGCATACCCCGGGCGCCGTGGTCGGCGGAGCGATGCCGTAACCGCATCAATTTTCATACGGCATGCAATAATAAGGGCGGTCCTGCGTCTCTAGGAGTATGGCCGGCATGATGCGCGACACTATCGTGGGGAGGATACCGAACATGACATCCGGGAGGGGAGCGAGGAGCAGACGGAAGGGGGACGCGAAGAACATTATCGAGATCAGGAATCTCGTGAAGGATTACCCGCTGGGCAGCACCACGGTGCATGCGCTCAGGAGGATGGACCTGGACATCCAGGAGGGGGATTTCCTGAGCATCGTGGGGCCCTCCGGGAGCGGCAAGACGACGCTCCTCAACGTCATCGGCTGTATCGATCACGCCACCGACGGGAGCGTGAAGGTCGGCGGCACCGAGATCACCACCCTGGACGACCGTCAGATCACCGACATGCGGCTCCACAGGATCGGCTTTATCTTCCAGACCTTCAACCTGATCCCGGTGCTGGACGTCCGTGAGAACGTGGAGTTTCCGCTGCTCCTGATGAAGACGATGTCCAAAACTGAGGTCCGGACAAGGGCGGAGAAGCTCATCGACGAAGTGGGGCTCACGGAGTTCGTCGACCATCGGCCGGCGGAGCTCTCGGGGGGGCAGCGGCAGCGCGTGGCCATCGCCCGGGCGCTGGTGACCAACCCGGACATCGTGCTGGCCGACGAGCCGACGGCGAACCTGGATTCGGTGACGGGAGCGCAGATCCTTGATCTGATGCGGACCATGAACAAGATCGAAAAGACCACCTTCATCTTCTCGACCCACGACGCCAACGTCCTCAAGTACGCCAGGGACATCATCAAGATAAAAGACGGACAGATCGTGAAGGGGTGATCCATGGAACTGATACTGAAGATCGCCTGGCGGAACATCCTGCGTCATAAGGGGAAGAGCCTCATCATCGGGGTCATTCTTTTTCTCGGTTCGCTACTCATGACGGTGGGGAACGGCGTGATATCCGGCATGGATCACGGCCTGGAGCGGAACATCGTGAACGGCTTTCTCGGGGACCTGGTGATCATCCCCGGGAAGGAGAAGTCGGACAACGTCCTCTTCAAGATGTACGGCGAGTCCATCGACAAGATAGCCAATTACAAGGACATCAAGAAACTCCTGCAGAAGGAGGATTACATTGCCGGGTTCCTTCCCATCGGGAGGAACGTGGCAATGATTCTCAACGAGGAGGAGGGGGACCCGGGGTATGCCATGCTGCTCGGCGTGGATTTTGACCAGTACCGGAGGTTCTTCCCGAACAACTTCGAGTCTGTGGAGGGGCGCCTTCTGGCAAAGGGGGAGTCCGGGATCCTCATCCCGCTCAAGCACAGGGAGGACGTCTACGACCAGATGAACGTGTGGCTCATCCCGGAGGGGAGCGCGGTAACGGATAAAAATCTCAGCGATGACGCCCGGAAGAACAGGAAGTATCTGAACGTGAAACATGACGCAGTGTTCATGGGCATGTCCGATGTCTATTCGAGCTCCGACATACGGCTGCCGGTGCGGGGCATCATCCGGTACAACGCGCTTAACACCATCTGGGGGCATTTCTCGATCATGGACATCGAGTCATATCGCCGCTGCCTTGGTTATTTCGCGGCGTCGGAATCGGCCGTCAAAGTCACCAAGGAAAAGAAAAAGCTCCTGGAGATGGACAGCTCGAACCTCGACGCGATGTTCGGCACCACTGACTTCGTGGTCGCCGATACCGGGAAAGCCGACATCTCCGGCATCAGCTTCAAGCGGAAGGAGATCCCGAAAACATCCGGGGATGTCGACCTGGAGGACGGGGCCTACAACCTGATCCTGGTGAGGCTCAAGGACCGTGTTTCCCTCAATCGCGGGCTTTCGAAGCTCAACCGTTCCCTGGCGTCCGCGAACCTTGGGGTGAGGGCCACCACCTGGAAAAAGGCCTCGGGCTTCATCGGCAGCATGGCGACGCTCATCAAGGGGGCGCTCTTCGTCTTCGTCATGTTCCTCTTCCTGGTGGCCATCATCATCATCGTGAACACCCTCACCATGGCAGCCCTGGAACGCACCACCGAGATCGGCATGATGCGCGCCGTGGGGGCGCAGAAGGGATTCATCGGCAGAATGTTCCTGGGGGAGACGGCGATACTCTCGGGGCTTTTCGGGGGACTTGGGGTGCTCATCGGGGTCATCGCCGTCAAGATAACTCCACTGTTGCGCATAACCTCTGATAACGACCTGGTGCAGCTTCTCTTCGGAGGAGACACCTTCATGCCGTACCTGTCCTTGGGGGATATCGCCGTGGTACTCTTCGAGCTGCTGCTGGTGACCTTCATCACGGTGATATACCCGGTCAAGGTGTCCAGGGGGATCACGCCCCTGGACGCGATATCGAGGGATTAGGGAGGGGACATGAAATTCCTGTTGATGATAAGCTTCCGGAACCTGTCGCGCCAGAAGAGGAGGAACCTCTTCCTGGGGAGCGCCATGGCCTTCGGCGTGATGATCATGGTGCTGGCCAACTCCTTCTCCCACGGGATCTCGGACATCCTGTTCAACAAGATCGTCGTCTACGTGGCGGGCCATGTGAGCGTCATCCCGGGAGAGGGGCGCGGGCGCCATCTGGCGATTTTCCGGGACAAGGAGCGACTTGAAAAAATCGTAAAGAAGAACGCCGGCGATTCCGTGATCGACATGGACGAGGGCGTCGGCATATTCCTCAGGGCCATCGGAAACGGCAGGACCGAGAACATGGTGCTGGTGGGCATCAACACCGGCAGAACCTACGATGAAAAGCTCCTCAAGGAGTTCGACGAGTCCTTCCACCTCATCGAGGGGGATTACAGGCAGCTGAGGAGCCGGGCCATCGAGAATCCGGTGATTCTCTCCAAGGAGAAGGCGGAGCTCCTCAACGTGAAGCGAAACGACATCATACGCATCCGCTTCAGAAACATCTTCGGGCAGACGCAGTCGGGCCGCCTCACGGTGACCGGGATCATGTCCAACGACAACACCTTCATGCAGGGGGTGATGTTCGTCGAGCTGGAGAACCTGAAGGGGATGATGGGCTACCGCCCCTGGGAGTGCGGCAGCATCCAGCTGACCCTCCGCGACCCCCAGCGTGACGCGGTGGCGGTGGCGGACCGGATACACGCCGCCCTGGTCCCCGGCCCGGCTTTCATACGGGCCACGGTGACGCGCGGCGCATCCCGGGCCGGCGCAACGGTGCTCCCCTTCATGGGGAACGACGAGAAGAAGAAAAAGCTCATGGCCGACTCCTTCAGGCTCGTGAAGGGGAGCATGAGCGACGCCCTCTCGAAGGACGGGGTGCTCATGAGCGCGACCCTCGCCCGGGCACTGGGGGTGCGCCCTGGTAGCACCGTTGAGTTTCGCTTCAGGCCGAAGTACGAGAAGGAGGAGGCCTCCTTCAGCGCCGAGGTGAGCGGGATCTTTGCTCCCGACAAGTGGACCGGGAGCGAGACCGTGTACATGCACGAGGCGCTCTTCTATCCCAGGTTCTACGAGAGCCTTCCGGACCTGGCGGCCGACGCGAGGCGCGCCTTCATCCCCGCCGCCGGCGCCCCCTTCAAGGGGGCCCTGGGAACCGAGTGGGAGCTCGTGGCGCGGGCGCGCACCACCGACGACGCAAAGAAGAATATGCGGGACATCACCAGGCGGCGGGTCAAGGCGGCGACGATCCAGGTGGGCTCCATGTACGAGACCGCCAGCGATGTGCTGAAGCTCGAGGGGGTGCTCAACCTGATCACCCTCACGGCGGTGCTGGTGCTCTTCTTCATCATCCTCATCGGCGTGATCAACACCCTGCGGATGACGATACGGGAGCGGACGCGGGAGATCGGCACCATCCGCGCCATCGGGATGCAGCGGCGGGACGTGCGGCGCATCTTCATCCTGGAGACGGCGTTTCTCACGCTCTTCGCCTCGATCGCCGGGGTGATCCTGGCCTTCATCGCCATGGGGGTGCTCTCGCTCATCCCCTTCAACGTGGGGGACAATCCCATGGGGATCCTCCTGGTGCGGCAGCACCTGCATTTCCTCCCCACCGTCGGGGGGATCCTTGGGAACATCGCCCTCATCATGGTCATCGCGGTGGTGACGGCGTTCTTCCCGGCGCGACGGGCAGCAAACCTGTCATCGGCCGAGGCGCTGCGGCATTTCGAATGACGGCACGGCGGAACCCGGCTCCGTGTACGAGCATACCATGGGAATGGACGGCACAATGGATTTTTTTATCCGGTCATTCCCGCGAAAGCGGGAATCCGCATTGTGTAACACATATGATTTCGGTTCATCGTACTGTGGGAGCCGGGATGGCAGCCGGTCATTGCATCAGTCCTGTGAAACCGTGCATATTCATAACTGATGAAAGGAGACAATCATGATAAAAACGATATACCTTCTGATTGGTACATCCGTGATACTCGCCTTTACGGCCGGAGCCCTGGCGAACCCCTCGGCGTACTCGCTCATGAAGAAGATCGAGGACCTCCAGGAGCTCACCACGGACGTCCGGGCCAGGGTGGATCTCACCCAGACAAAGACCGACCAGGGGACCAAGAACATCAACATGCTCTACTACCGCCGCGACTCCGACGACTCCTTTCTCATCGTCATGATCGCCCCGGAGACAGAAAAGGGGAACGGCTACCTCCGCATGGGGGACAACTTCTGGATGTACCGGTGCAACACCAGGACATTCCAGCATGTGAACCGGGACGAGAGCATCGGCGGCTCCGACGCGCATGCCGACGACTTCGAGAAGCGGAAGCTCACCCAGCTCTACGAGCCGGCGAAGGACCCGGTCAGCGGGGCCTCCGTCTCGGAGGAGAAGCTCGGGGCGATCGCGGTCTACAAGTTCAGGGTGACGGCCAAGGTGAACGACGTCGACTATCCACTGAAGGTCTACTGGGTGCGGCAGGACAACGGCCTCCCCCTGAAGGAGCAGTCTTTCTCGAAGTCGGGGACGCTGATGCAGACAGCCTACTTCATGAACTACACCATCGTCGACGGGCGCTACGTGCCGGTGAAGCAGCTCTACATCGACGAGTTCGAGAAGGGGAACAGGACACTGGTGGAGATCTCAGGCATTTCGACGCAACGGCTCGACAACGCCATCTTCACCAAGGCGTACCTGGAGAACCTGAGCAAGTAGGCGCGCCATGAAGAAGCTTCCCGCCGCAATCGCCGCCCTCTGCATCATCCCGGGCCTCCTGTGGGGGGCCGAGGACCGGAAGGCCGAGGAGGACGAGCTCTTCGCCAACCCGGAGACGGTGATCGACTCCAAGACGATCGAGAAGGAGGACCTGGACGCCGACCAGAACAGGAAGCGTCTCGGCATTTCGGGGAAGATCACCAGCGTGAACACCTACATCGCCGAGCGGGTCGACGGCGGCGGCGACCGGTTCACCCCCTACATCCTGGGGGCGCTGTTCCTCGACGCGCGTCTTCCGCAGAACGTGAAGGGTTTCGCCAACCTGGAGGCGCAGTACGATGCCAGCGAGAACAGGGCCGAGTTTAACGCCAGGGAGCTCTTCATCGATTTCAACATCGCCAAAACCGTCTACTTCCGCACCGGCAAGCAGATCATCCAGTGGGGGCGATGCTACCTCTGGAATCCCACGGACCTGCTGAACGTGGAGAAGAAGACCTTCCTGACCAAGATCGCCTCGCGCGAGGGGACCTACGGGCTGAAGATGCACGTCCCCTTCGGCACCGCGGCCAACCTGTACGGCTTCGCCGCGACGCACACAATCGACGACGCCGCCGAGATCTCCGGGGCCGGCAAGATCGAGTTCCTCATCGGGAGGACCGAGATGGCCTTCTCGGCCTGGGGGAAGCGTCACCGCCACCCTGTGTTCGGCTACGACTTCTCCACGCGGCTCCTGGAGATCGACATCGTCGGCGAGGTGAGCGTCTCGCGCGGGAGCAACACCAGGAAGGTTAGGGCGGTGGGGAACATCCTGACGGCCGACCGGAACGACACGCAGTGGATCGCCAGGGCCTGCGTCGACCTGGGCCACGCCTTCGATTTCAACGGCCAGCCGGACCGGATACAGGTGAACCTGGAGTTCTTCTTCAACGGCGACGGGTACCACCGGAACGTCTTCCGGGACAATGCCATCTACCAGTTCGACCTGCCGGTGGCGGTGGAGTACGCAGGGTACAGCGTGCCGGTAGCGGCGGGGACGAGGGCGCTCTACCTGTCCGCCAACGACCTCTTCGAGGTGAACTACCACTCGCGCTACTACGCGGCGCTCTTTATGTCGCTCTCCAGGTTCATCAACAGCGACTTCACCCTGAAGGGGAACGTCCTGGGGAACATCGCCCAGCACTGCTACATCGCCTCGGTGGGCCTGGCCTACGCCAACATCAACGATTTCAGGGCGGGGATCGAGGTCTACGGCTTCTTCGGGAAGCGGAAGAGCGAGTACAACTACGCGGGGAATGCGGCCCTGGTGCTGCTCACCGCCGGGATCGTGTTCTGAGCCGTCACCCGGCCGGGTTTTCCGGCGGGTTCTCAGGCGGGTTCTCCATGATGGAGACGATGGTCCTCCGCCCGATGCTCTTGTAGAGCTGTACGAAATCCAGCCCCTTGAAAAAAGTCGGATCGTCCTGATCGTGGCGGTTCCGTGCGTGGTGGTCCATGAGCTTGATGATCATGGTGGAGGTGGCGAAGAGGCTGATGGCGATCTCCACCGGGTTCGTGTCCTTGCGGAAGACGTTTTTCTGCATGCCGTCGGTGATGATGCCGGTGATGATGGTCCAGAGCTCCATGTTCTTCTCGAATATCTGGCGGACCTCCGCCCGGGTCATGCTCTTATGATGCATCTGGTCGGGGACCCTGATGAGGATGCTGAAGTGATCCGGGTGGGTCTCGTAGAAGCGCAGGTACGCCTCGCCGATGTTGCGGAGGCGGTCCAGCGGCGATTCGACGTCCGCCTGCATCTCCTTCACCAGGTCAAGCATCTCCGTGACGGCCCTGTTGATGATGACCAGGTAGAGCTGCTCCTTCGTGGAGAAATAGAGGTAGAGGGTCCCCTTGCTCAGGTCGCACCTCCGGGCGATCTCGTCCATGGTGGTGTTCTCGAAGCCTTTTTTGAGAAAGAGTTTTTCCGCGGCCCTGAGGATCGCCTCGCGCCGCTGTTCCTTTTCCCTCTGTATGCGCTCCCTTGAGCCCAACCGCGTTGCTCCTTTTCGGTCGGCCGGATGCTGCCGCTCCGCGCGTCCGTTGCGCGCATGACGGCAGCCCCCGCGTCCCCGTTGAATGACCAGCGTTTATTGACTGACTAATAGTCAACATCGCTGTGTATGTCAAGCGAATTATGAAGGGGGACGGGGGATGCAGACATCCGCAGTGACAGGAGACGACTCGTGAATGAATTGTACACCGGAGGTGTGCGGACCGCGGAGAGGCGATGCACCGGCTCTCCGCGGTCCCTTCTGAGTGTCAATCGTCGAAATTGCCCGAGGGGCCCTTGCTCTGGTTCAATGACTTGGCCCTCTCCCTGATCTTCCCTTCCGTCCAGTCGGCGGGTTTTTCGATTCTCTTTGCCGCCGGTTTCAGGTTGAAGGATTTGGCCCTGAGGATGGCCTCGACGGCCAGGGGGGCCGTGTTCCTGGCATTGAAGACCTTCGTCAGGATGGTGAAGGTGAAATCCTCGACCCGCTTCGCCATCCGCTCGCGGACCTCCCTGGGCTGTCCCTGCAGCTTGTTGTCGAATGGGAGGTTCAGCTTCTTGTAATCACCGGACTTCCACTCCTTCCCCCTGGCGTATTCCACCATTTCGGCCCACAGCTCCTCGGTGACGCCGTGCCCCTTCACCTTTATGAAATTCTTGTTGCCGTCGAACTTCGCGTTGCCGTAGTCGTTCACCTCGAGCCCCCACGAGAGCATCTGGAGGGCGGTGGCGACGTTCGCCTTGGTGGTTTTCGTCTCGGCGGCGATCCTCCGCAGCCGGTCGGAGCTGTTCCCGGAGGTCCCGTGCTGCGCCCCGGAGACACTGTATGGCTCAAGGGCCCTGTGGATCCCGGCGGTCAGCTCCACCTGGATGCCGGCGTCGCTCACCTCGATGCCGTGCGTGGTCCCGTTGTTCAGTGCGATCCAGTCCGGGAAGATGCCGTGGGCGTTCAGTCCCCGGATCAGGAAGAGCGCCTCCTCCTTCGTGGAGAGCCCCTCCTTCCCCTTGATCTCCCCCACCTCGGTCTCATAGCCCGCCCACTTGGGGATATAGGGGTTGAGGGCGATGTTGGCCAGCAGGTTCTCCTCGTCCGGCATCTGGGAGGCGTCGATGGCGATGGAGGTGATCCCGGCGTCGAAGAGGCTCGGTATCTCCACCCTGGCCTTTTCCACGTCCTTCTGATTCTTCAGCTGGTAGTGGTCGGCGTGGATCGCCACCGGCACGGTGATTCCCAGCTCGTTCATCGCCCTGTCGACGTGCGTCGCCATGTTCCACAGGTTCACGGCGCAGTAGGCCCCGGCCCCCCCCTCGGACTTGGCGATCTCGATGATGACCGCCGCATTGGCCCTCTGGGCCGCCCTGAGGACGCCCCGTATGACGAACACGTTCCTCCCATTGGCGGCGATGGTCATCGCCTTCCCCTTCGCGCTCAGCGCGCTGTTGATGACCCTTCCGCTGACGATCAGGGCCTTGGAATTGGGAAACAGCTTGACGATATTGGGGGTCCTCCCGATTTCCAGCGCCTTTTTGAAATCCCTCGATTGTTTTGCATCCTTTGCCATCTGCACGCCTCCAAAGATGTATTTCTGGTTATTTTTTCTCTCCTGCTACAGAACGTCCCGTGCCCCTCCCGATCCGCCGCTTCACGGATGGGCCCGAAGAATGCGCGGTATACAGGGCGCCCTGCCGCGTATATACAGCAGAACCGCCTTCAATGAAAGCACAAAATTTTATGCCGCCGGAGAATTCCGGCATTGTCCGCGTCAGGTGTATAGTAAAAGGATAATAAATATTCGTCACGCTGACAATTGCAATGCGGATTTAATGCGCGGCGGTTCACCTTTTTATCGCCCTGATCGAACAGGGAAGCTTTCGACCGGTCTGCCGCCCGATCCCCCTTCGCGTTACGACGAGGCCATCATCCCCAGAAAGACCGCCGCCACGGATGAATCGACAATCAGCGGGACCATGCCGATACGGAACCTGGCCGCCTCGTCCACCCGGTAGTACAGGACGTAGCAGACCAGCCCGGCCACCGTGGCGGCCGCCACCAGGGCGACCAGCACCGCGGCCCGCGCCGTACCGAGGCGCTTCGAGCCGTAAAGCACCGCCGCCGCCGAGAGCTCCAGCGCCCCCCAGAGGTGCAGTATCAGCAGCTCCGACGTCACCGGCCGGCGGAAGGCGAAGGACGTGATGATCAGCAGGATGATGAAGAGGACAAGGGCGCCCGCAAGGATGTACGCCACCGCCGTTCCCCCCGAATCCCGGGAGAGCGAGGCGATGCCGTTGGACATTGCCGCCATTGCGGCGATGCCGGTGATGAAGGCGGCGGCGATGAACGCCCCCCCGGAGGAGTTCTGCCGGAACGAGGCGGCCCACCAGGCGAGGTAGCAGAGGCTGCAGGCCAGGAGGAGCAGGTTCCCGGCGAAGAGCTTCCAGAGCGGCAGGGTAAAATCGCGGAACAGTATCATGGCGGCCTCCTCTTGCCGGCGCAGGCGACGGGCCGCGGCCGAGACCGCGGCGAACCCGGGGAATGACGGGCACCCTCGCATCCCTGCCGGCCCCTGCGAGCGGATTATCACGGCACGGTCTATTTCAGGAATTCCAGCGCCTCGGCCCTGCTCTGGAACACGGCGAGGTAGTCGAACATCTCCGGGTGCGCCAGCATGATCTCGTGGAGGAGCGGCTCCGGCATGATGAGGACGTAGTAGTTCTTCGTCTTCTTCACCAGCATCAGTGTCTTCATCATGATGCCGATGGCGTAGGAGGAGACCCTGTCCACCGCCATCACGTCCAGGATGAAGTGCCGGTACTCCGGGTAGCCGGCTAGGTCGTTCTTCACGGCGTCGTACATCGCGTTCGCCTCGTCCTTGTCCACTACGGGCAGCTGGACCGAGGCGATCAACACGCCGGTTGCGCCGTCGTATTCGAGCTTGATGAAATCGTGATTCGCCATGGGCGCACCTCTCTCCTTAATTGCTGATATCGAAAGGGGTAGGGATTACGGAATCGGGCGTCCGCCCGATTGCCCGACGATACAATCTCAGCGGTGAAAGTCAAATAAATTTTTTCCATTGGGCCGCTTCCGGTCGAGCGGCCGGAGGAGGATGACATCGCGGCCAGGTGCCGCTTCCTCGGCATTAATAACAGTTGACACCGGCAGAGTGAATCTGCTATTCTCGCACCGCCACCAATCACTCAACTCTATCATAAAGGGGAGCATGCCATGCGCCTTGCAACAATCGCCATTCTGGAATTCGTCTTTGCAGCGGGAATAGCTGGTTTCTGGGTCTATTTCTTCCTCGTGGAGAACAAGAATCCCGAGAAATCGGCCGTCTACCTTGCCTACGAGCGGTCCTTCCCCCTGCCCGACCTGTGCTATCTGGTGCCGGTGCTCGTGGTGGCCGGCATATGTCTTCTGAACCGCCTCTTCCTCGGCTATATCCTCACGATCACCGCGGGGGGCGGTCTGATATTTCTGGGACTCGTGGACATCGGCTTCAACGCCCAGAACAAGGGCTACTCCTCCAACGTGGGCGACACCATTCTGAACCTTTTCATCAACATAGCCTGCGTGGTCATGGGGCCCCTGTTCATCATATTCGTATCCAAGTATCTCGACATCGCCCTGTAGGGCGGGAAGACGACGGGTACGGTTTTTTTTCTGGCGTAAGGCGGATGCGCGGAATCTCGCGCATCCTCGCCTCTCTGTGCGACGCGGCAGGGCCGTCCGCGGTCTCAGTTTTTGAGTGTCTTCGGATGCTGGCCGTTCGGCAGGAGCGTGATGGGCACCTTCCGACCCGCCAGCTTCAGCTTTCTCCTCTCTCAATGTTCAAGTCTGCTCCCCCTGCAGTACTTTATATTGAATACCTCCTTGATGACTCCCATCTGGCATTTTTCGAATACCGGGCATTTTGCAAGAAATTCAAAGCCGGCCATGTCGTCTCTCCCCATTCAATGAAATCTCTCAGAATCGATCCAATTTGATACCGCTTCATGGAAATTGAGAACAGAATATTTTAAAATTACAATATTTTCTTTATTACTGGTCATCCCTTGTATCGGTGGATTGTTTCATGTTTAACCAGTTGCAGGAGGAGCCATGACAGTATCTGTCGTAGCCCTGTCGCTATTATATATGTGAGATGGACGCCGCACCGGCGCCTCTCTCCTGTTTGCATGTCGGCTTTTTACCCTGGTTGATCTTGCAACCGCCCCCTTCCCCTGGAAGGGGTTTTTTTTATTATTTCCGGATCTCCACGACAATACCTGTGCCATGCCATGGCCGGATGGTCGGGGTCGATGTTACCCAACGTGTGTGTACGACAGGGTTTGTCGCAGGATAATGGGTACTGTTATTCTACAGGTATGAAAAGAGGAGCACGCGGGGGATTTACATTGTGAAATATAAAATTTCATTGACAGTGTGCTCTAATTTGAGAATATCAGGGTGTTAACTAAATCTGTGTGGTGCGGGGTTTGGGAACAGCAGCCCCCCGACCCCCGGAGGGGGCGTAACGGCGATGTGCCCCCCTAGGGGGACAGGGGGCGGGCAATGCAGGGTTTCATTTTAAAATCATGAAAGCGCTCAGCATCAGACAGCCCTGGATCGAGCTGATCCTTCGCGGTATCAAAGATGTCGAGAACCGATCCTGGGACACAAAGCACCGTGGTCTTTTAGTGCTCCACGCTGCCAAAACCTTCGATTTGGACCTGAATGATCGCGAGGACCGCGAGGAGTATGAGTACCTGAAGGAGACCTACGGCATAGACAGGGATGAACTGGTCTACGGAGCGTTGGTGGGGACGGTGGAGGTGACTGATGTGACGAAGAAGGTGAGGAGCCAGTGGCATATACCGGGTCAGTACGGGTGGTACCTGCGGCACCCGAAGCGGTTCGAGAAGCCCATACCCTGGCGGGGAGAGAAGGGGCTCTTCGAGGTGGGGGAGATAGATATTGACAGTCTAACAGCGACATAGCAGGTTAGTGTATCAATGCATAAACGAAGACCGACCCGGTTGAAGCATTTCGATTATTCCATGCCGGGTGCATATTTCATCACGGTCAACGTGAAGGACAGGGTTCGGCTCTTCGGCGAGGTAAGGGACGGCACGATGGTTCTGAACGCGGACGGTGTCGTGGCCCATACGTTCTGGGAATCGATACCGGACCATTTCCCGGGGTGCAGTATAGACGAATTCGTCGTAATGCCGGACCACGTGCACGGGATCGTGATTATTGATGAATATACGGCCGATTCCCGACGGGATTTCCGTCGGGAATTCCGTAGGGGTCGCATATATGCGACCCCTACGGAAACGGCCCCTACGGAAACGGCCCCTACGGAAACGGCCCC
>JAFGJK010000054.1 GCA_016929135.1 Spirochaetota bacterium
CGATTTCACTCCCTGCAGGTTCGAGGAGGAGGAGTTCTAGCTATGACGGCAGAGGAAGAATCGATTCGGGAGCTCACCCGGATACCGGGGGTGGGGAGATCCATCGCCGCGGACCTCCTGTCCATAGGGATACGCGGGATCGCCGACCTGCGGGGAGAGGGTCCGGAGGAGTTGTACGAACGCCTGAATGCGCGATCGGGATCGGGACAGGACAGGTGCCTGCTCTACGTGTTCCGCTGCGCCGTCTACTACGCCGAGACGCCCGAGCCTGATCGTGAAGGCGACAGGCTGAAATGGTGGAACTGGAAGGACGGGACACGCCCCCCGCGAAAGCCCGGAGGGAAGTACACCCGCATCCGGCGGCGATCGGGGTCATGAGGGCCGCGGAGAGTCTGCGGGTCAGGGCCGCGAGGCTGAGAACCGAGATAGCGGCGATCACTCTGGCATTGCGTGACACCAGGACCCCACTGATCGCGAAGATCATGGCGGTGATGACCGTCGGCTATGCGCTGAGCCCCATCGACCTGATCCCGGATTTCATACCGCTGCTGGGATACCTGGATGACCTGATACTCCTCCCCTGTATGATCGTGATCACCCTCAGGCTCATCCCCGAGGAGGTACTGGCGGACTGCCGCACCAGGGCCTCGGCGGGACAGGGGGCTGCCACGGGGATCGGAGCCATCGCAGCCCTCCTGATCGTGCTGATCTGGGCTGGTCTGATCGTTCTGGTAACAGTCAAATGTTTCATATGAAACCGGGCGTACCGAGGGATTCTCCATACAACCGCCGCGCCGGATTACAGGGGCAGGTCCGCACCATCACGGTTCCCCCGGACGCAGCGGGGAGGGCGGGTTAAATGAACATTTCACGGTTTTTATTCAGCATCCCCGGTGCGCCGCCCCTCTCTCATCGCCCCGGTGCGGGATGTGCAAGAAAAAGTGCATATTTTCTAAAAAAAAAATTGTACTTTTCCATATTCCTATAGTATATTAATTAGATTCATTTTCTGGAGCCAGATGATGAAAGATAAAAAAATGTTACAGCTGTCCCGCCTCCTCTCGGAAAACGATGCCAAGACCGTCTTCAACGAGGTGGAGCGCGTCTACTGGCTTAATTATTCCGCCTCCTCCTACCTGCTGGTCAAGCGGTGCTATAAGGAGATCACACGCCTTTTCAAGGGGGGCATCGCCGGATACAAGGCATGCAACACGGAATACCACGACCTTGCCCATACGATCGACTCGATGCTGGCGGCGATCCGCCTGCTGGACGGGTACAACATGACGAACGAACACATATCCGAGACGGTGGGGCGCAACTGCCTTATCGCCGCCCTCTTCCACGATACCGGGTACATCCAGGAGGACTCCGACGGCCAGGGGACCGGGGCGAAGCACATCGCGCGCCACCTGGAGCGGAGCATCAAATTTCTCGAGAAAAACCACGAGCTCTTCTCCATCGACGCCGGAGACATCGACAGCATCAGGAACATCCTTCTCACCACCGGCTCAGACGTCGATGAGGGCTCGATCCGGTACAACTCCCAGGACGAGATCACCGCAGGGAAGATCCTGGGCTCGGCGAACCTGCTGGGCCAGATGGCGCAGAGGGAATACCTGGAGAAGCTCCTCTTTCTCTACTACGAGTACCGGGAGGCGAACATACCGGGATTCGATACCGAGTTCGACATACTGAGAAAGACCGTGGACTTCTACGAGAACGTGAAGATAAAATTCGCAGAAAAATACGATTCCGTGCACAAGTACTCGCGGCATCACTTCAAGGCACGCTATGATATCGATGGCGACCTGTATTTCGAGGCCATCGACAAGAACATAGCCTACCTGCAGAGGATCATCGACGATGCCACCACGAACTTCAGGAGCAAGCTGAAACGGGGCGACTGGATGAGCCTGGAAAAGGCGAAGCTGCAGCACCAGGTTCAATAGAAGGAATTTTCATAGCGACTCCTCTTGGCGATGTTTTTGCAGGAAAGGCCGTCACCGGCCTTTCCTGTTTTGCTTTTCCGGTGCGATGTCACCCCTTTCGGGATTGTCTGCCGGAACGGGCCGGCTCGTGCTTATCCCATCCCGCCTCCGCGAGCTTGATGAGACCCGCGAACTTGTAGTAAAAAACTCGGAGCTCCCCTGGCCTCCTGGCGTCGTCGAGGACAACCCTTCTGTTCGCCATGACATCGTCGATCTGCCGCGACATGAGCCGTATGGGCGCCAGCACCCGGCCAAGGAACCAGACCAGGTACAGCAGCAGAGCGGCACACTGCGCCGCCACTGCCGCGATCACAAGTGAGAGCGGCAGGGCCACGGACCGCGTCTCCCGGAAGCCCCTTAAGGCTGCCAGGCCGCTCCTGATATCGCACATACTCCTCCTGTGATCCTTTACGATGTCGCTCACCGACAGTTCGTAGCCGCTCCTCCGGGCCAGGCGCGATATCTCCGTCACCGAGGAGGCGATCGCCTCCTGGCGGGAGACCGCTCTTTCCAGGCCTTCAATCGTCGCCTCCAGCGCCGCGAATCCTTCCGTTCTCGCCTGGAAAACCGAAGCGGCCACCAGCATGGCGATGCTCACCGCGTTCACGGCGACGACGACCGCCGCAACCCTCGTCCGAATCGTAAAGGTGATTCCCTTTCGTCTATCCTTCATACGCAATGCTCCTTCTTGGCGATATCCCCTGTATCGGCTGTATCAAAACGCATACTGTACCCCCAGGTCCAGCAGCGGGTACATCCCGGTATTCTCGTTCTCGAAAAAAATGACATAGCCCGCGGCAGCGGCGAGGGAAACCCCGCAGGAGAGGCGGTATTCCAGGGCGCAGCGGACGGACACGAGCGGGTCGGCGTAGGTCCCGCTGCCGCCGTTGTAGCCGCCGTTCTCGACGAAATGGACCTGGACGCCGACCCCCAGGAGCGGCACCAGATCGAGGGGTCCCGCGACCCTGAAGCGGTATCCCGCC
>JAFGJK010000055.1 GCA_016929135.1 Spirochaetota bacterium
ATCTCGTCCGCCACCACCGCGAAGCCCTTGCCGTGCTCGCCGGCCCTGGCAGCCTCGATTGCGGCGTTCAGTGAAAGGAGGTTCACCTGCTCCGAGATGTCGGAGATTATCTTTATTATCTCCTCTATCTTCCCGGTACTCTCCTTGATGTTCTGCATCTCCTGCACCATGCGGTTGAGGTCCTCGGCCCCCCTGGATGCGTCGTCGGCGGTCTTGTTCATCAGCGACGATACCGCCTCGGCCTCGTTGTAGGAATTCTTCGCCTCCTCCGCCATGCTCCCCATCCGCTCGGCGTTCGTCCCCACCTTCCTTGACTGGTCATCCGACTCGGCGGCGATCTTTTCCATGGAGGCCAGCGTCTCCTCCAGGGCCGCCGAGGTCTGCTCCATGGCGGCGGCCTGGTCCTGGGACATCTGCGACATGCGGGTGCTGGTATCCTCCAGGCCCCGGGAGGTGCTGGTGAGCCTGTCCGTGTGTTCCTTGATGGACTGGATGATCCCCCTGAGAGATCCCAGCATGGCCTCGAGAGAGACGAAGAATGTGGCGATCTCATCGTTGCGCTCGTGTGAGACGGTCACCGAAAGGTCACCGGTGCCGATAGATTCCGCCACCGATTTCGCGTTCTGGAGCGGGATCAGTATGTAGTGCCGCAGCATCAGGTAGATGACCGCAATGATGATCGCCGCCAGGACGATCACCAGGATTCCCGCGGCGACGAGGAAGCTCTTCGCGGAGGAATAGTTGAACTCGTCATAATAGCTCTTGGACACGATGTACCAGTCCAGGGGCCGGTAATGCCGGTAGGCGGCGATGTTCTCCCGCCCCTTCCACTGGTAGACGATGGTCCCCGATTTCTTGTTCAGGATATCCTTTATGAAGGGGTACCGCGAAACGTCCTGTCCCTCGATATCCGGATGGGACAGCAGGATCCCGCGGCCGTTCATAACGTAGACATAGCCGCTCCTGCCGATTGTGATCCCCCTGATCTTTTCCTTGATCGTTTTATGCAGCATCTCCTCTATATCGCCGGCTTCGCCGGATGCCTTCACGACAGAATCGCCGGTCTCCACGAGCCTGTATACCGTATTGGTGACGAGCTTCAGGTTTTCGGTGGTCGATTCCTCTATATTCGATTTCACGATGAAGTAGCTCGTGCCCAGGAGTATAAGCGTACAGGCGGTGCCCAGGGCGAGGAAGACCCCCATAATTTTCAGGACGATGCTTTGCATCAGTGTTCGAACGGGTATCATCGTATGTACTGTTTCCTGTTACAATGGTGTTGATGAGGATGTTAGAATCTCCTGTGTCATACCTGCCAATAATTTTTTTGGAAAGTAAAGCATTTTTTTGTAACTGCCGTGTGTAAACTATTGCGGCGGTGGTGATGGTGGAGTGGAGAAGGTTTTTTTTACTCTTGACGTAATACACCGCATCGGTGCACCCTGTATTCTCTGTGAAACAGGAGTACAGGATGCTGCCGATTGTCGATTATGGCGGGATCGCCATTGTAGTGCCGAAGGTCTCAGCGGTGGGCGCTGTCCGGGAGGAGGGGGGGAAATCCCTCTTCGAGGTCTTTCTTGAAGGGAGGGAAAGGCCGGTGCCGGTTTTCTTCGATTCCCGGGAGGCGGCCCTGGATAACCGCGAGGAGCTGATGGCGATAATCGCCCGGTATTACTACATGAGAGACCTGGGACCCGATTTCGATGCCGAGGACATGGAGGAGATGATCGGCGACGAGGAGGATGACGGGGACCATGACGACGGCGACGATGACAAGAGGGAGCGCCATTGATACCTGGAGAGGAATATGATCAAGAATGATATAGAATTGCTGAAACGGGGCGCATCGGAGATCATTCCGCTTGATGAGTTCCAGATGAAGGTCGAGCGCTCACAGAGGGAGAACAGGCCTCTGATCGTGAAAACGGGGTTCGATCCCACCGCGCCGGACATCCATCTGGGGCATGCGGTGCTGCTGCGGAAAATGAAGCACTTTCAGGATATGGGGCACACCGTGATCTTCCTTATCGGGGATTTCACCGGTATGATCGGAGACCCCTCGGGCCGGTCGGTGACGCGGAAGTCTCTCACCAGGGAGCAGGTGCTGGAAAACGCCGAGACCTACAAGCGTCAGGTCTTCAAGATACTGGACAGGGAGAAGACCAGGATCGTGTTCAACTCCGAATGGTGCGATGCCATGACCTTCACCGACGTTCTGGGCCTCACCGCCAAATACAACGTGGCCCGGATGCTCGAGAGGGACGATTTCGACAAACGCTACAAAAGCGGCGTTCCCATCACCATACTGGAGTTTCTGTACCCCCTGGTGCAGGGATACGATTCCGTGGCGCTGAAGGCGGATATCGAGCTGGGGGGGACCGACCAGAAATTCAACCTTCTGGTGGGCCGTGACCTGCAGCGCGAGTACGGCCAGGAGCCGCAGGTGATCATGACGGTGCCGCTGCTGGTGGGTCTGGACGGCGTGCAGAAGATGAGCAAATCCCTGAACAATTACATCGGTATAAACGAACCGCCGAAGGAGATCTTCGGCAAGGTGATGTCCATTTCGGACGAGATCATGTTCCTGTACTACGAGCTTGCCACCGATGTCCCACTTGCCGAGGTGGAGGCCCTCAGGAGGAGCATGTCGGACGGGAGCGTGCACCCCAGGGACGTGAAGGTCCGCCTGGCCAAGGAGATCTGCGCGCAGTTCTACGATGCCGATACGGCGGACAGGGCCGAGGCCGAGTTCAACAGGATCTTCGTCAGCAAGGACCTGCCCGATGAGATGGGGGAGTACTCCATCCCGGAGGGGGAGGGGAAGGACGGGAAGATCTGGATAGTGAAGCTCCTGAGCCTCACCGGCATGGCGAAATCGAACGGCGAAGCCAGGAGGCTCATACAGGGGGGCGGCGTATCCATCGAGGGGGGAGTCGTGAACGATCCGGAGATGGAGTACGATCTGCCGCTCAGGGGCGTTCTCAAGGTCGGGAAGAGGCGGTTCATTCGACTGGTATAAAAAAAAGCGGAGAATTACGGAATAATTGTAAAATGTTGTAACATGGACGATGCATGAATGTCTGATACTTATGATATACAGGTAGTTGAAAGTGTACTGGCGGGGAACACCGATGATTTCTCGAAAATCGTGGAGAAATATCAAGACAGGGTTTTCAGGTATGTCTTCGCAAAGCTCAGCAACTATGACGAGGCGATGGATGTCACGCAGGAGATATTCATCATGACGCTGGAGGCCCTTGCATCCTTCAGGAGAGAATCGAAATTCTCCACCTGGTTTTTCAGTATCATGATCAACTATTGCAAAAACTATCACAAAAAAAGGGGCAGATTCACCTCGGTACCCCTGACATTCAGCAGGGGAGAAGAGGAGTACGAGCTGCAGATTCCGGACCATAGGGAAAATCCCGAGGAGCGGGTGATTATGCACGATTCCCTGAGGATACTCAGGGAGGAGATACAGCGACTTCCCGAGGATTACAGGGAGATCCTCGTCCTGAGGGACATCGACGGTCTTTCATACAACGAGATATCGGATATACTGAATATCAACCTTTCCAACGTGAAGGTGCGGATACA
Source organism: Spirochaetota bacterium (assembly GCA_016929135.1). Taxonomy (GTDB): domain Bacteria; phylum Spirochaetota; class UBA4802; order UBA4802; family UBA5550; genus JAFGJK01. The sequence goes on from JAFGJK010000055.1 coordinate 3,598, forward strand.
CAGGGGTCGGGAGTTTCTGAAAAACAGACTGCATTCAAGAGGACTTGTATGACTACCAGCCATGTTCCCTTTGAGACATTGTCTGATCTGATCGACGACGAACTTTCCGCTCGGGAGAAGGAACTGGTGCTCCTTCACGTGAACGAGTGCGCCGACTGCAGGGCCGAGCTGCTCCGCCTGAGGGGGACCGTGGAGCTGTGCGGGGATCTGGCTGCAATAAGGGCCGATTTCTCAGGACTGTCCCGGAGGGTCGTGGGGCGGGCCAGATTCCGCCGTACCGTCAGATCCTTCGTGCGGTTTGCCCCAGCGGCAGCGGCCGCGGTGGTGCTGATCTCCAGCTACGCAATCTTCTACGACGGCTCAGAACAGCAGGAGGCCGATACCGCCGTGACCAGGGAGCAGGAACGCATCGAGAACGTTGCCATAGAGACCCCGCGGCCGGTGGACGATGTGGAAGAGGTCATAGGGATTCTGCGTGACAACAACGCCACCATAACCAACGTATCGGATCTCTACGTGGAAGGGAAGATCTCCGTGGAGCAGTTTGAGAGACTGCGACGTCACCTGGGCTTCCGTCAGGTCGCCTTCAGCGTGACAAACGAGGCCCCCGCGCAGGGGGTGAACATCATGCCCTCCTACATGGAGGAGGTGGGTTCCGACGGCGGGTTCGGTCAGACAGCCCCGATATACAGGGCCACCACCGGCGAGCGCTACGTTCGCTTCCGTGTATTCCGCTGAAGCGGCACCTCACATTCAAGAATCCTTTTATTCACGCATCATGGTACGTCGCCACGGGCGACGGGTGGAAATCACTTCGAGAGGAATGATATAATCTCGTCGGCGGCTGCAATGCTTCCGCCGCAGACACCGCGGGAGGCGAAGAGCGAGGCGGAATGGCTGAGGTCATCGTAATCGGCCTGGCAGTCCTCCACATGAACCACGGTGAGGCCGCGATCGGATGCATCCCGTGCGGAGGTTTCGACGCACTGGCTGGTGGCGAGGCCGCTGAAAAAACAGGTGTCTATGCCTCTTTCCCTGAGGACCGGCTCGATGTCGGTACTGGTGAAGGGGCTGAAGGTGGTCTTGCAGATGACGATGTCTCCCTCACCCGGCGCGAGCGGTTCCACCACTTGGGACATCGGGTCCTCCTGAAGGGGGTAGACGTTCTCGAATGAGGCCTCCATCCCGCTGAAGTGCACGTCCCTGAAGAAGCGGTGCAGGTCGCTCCTGTCCTTCCTGGTGCCGCAGAGCCGCAGATACACGATCGCAAGCCCACGGTTTCTGAAGGCGGCTACGAGTCGGCGAATGTTCGGAATCACCGTTTCGGCGCATCTCCCCTGGATGTAATCAAGGCATCCCTGGTGCAGGCTTTCGAAGTAGCGCGTGTAGTCCGATGATGCCTCCAGATAGTACCTCTGCATGTCAACGATAACGAGGGCGGATCGTGCGTTTTCCGGATCCAGCAGTATATCCATGGGTGCTCCGTGGTTCGGGGGCTTTCATTCACTCTTGTAGTGTATGGTGCGAGTCAAAATTGCAAGCAGAATATGCCCCTGGTGTCCCTCGCCACCAGTCGGGGGGAGGGTTTTTTTACCCCCCCAGGATAATAACGGTTGATTTTTTATCCGCTCTGGAGCACAAGTAGGCATCAATGGAATAATCGATCCAGTTTATGAATACCATCAGTATCATATTCTCCTTTACCGCATCGGTCTTTCTGCTGGTCATGGTCGTGTTCATCCTCTACAAGGACTGGCGCGACCAGGTGAACCGGTACTATGCCTTTTACAACATATCGGCGCTGGGAATCCTCTTCACCATGTTCCTCACGTACGCCTTTCCCGAAAGCTTCTCGCTCACGAAGCTGAACAGGATCACCCAGCTGTTCACCGCCTTCGTGTTCGCGGGGCTCTTCATGATGTCCCTGGTATTCCCGAAGCGGGAGGTGAAGTTTCCCTTCAGGGTGGCCCTGGCGGTCCTCATACCCGCATTCGTCGTCGGCGGGCTGGCGGCCTTCACCGATCTTACCATCACACGGGCCTATTTCAACGAGAACGGCGAGCTGGTCAGGGAATTCCGTCTGTTCTACACCGTCTATGCGGTCGTGGTCATCACCTACCTTCTCGCCGGGTCGGTGAATTTCATCAGGAAGTACATCACCACGAAGGTGAAAATCTACCGGCTCCAGATGCGCTATGTCTTCGTGGGGGCATCGCTGGCGGTCATATTCGCCGCGGTATGCTCGATCATCCTCCCGCGATTTTTCAATTACACGAGGCTGTACGTCATCGGGCCCTCCATCGCCGCCTTTATAGCCACGGTGGCGCTCTTTTACTCTGTGGTTGCCTACAGCCTCATGGATATCCGCTCGGTGGTGCACAAGACGGTGATGTACGGCATCATCAGCATGGTCATCTACGTTCCCATATTCGCGATCCTGGAGGCGGTGGACAGGGATCTCCTTGAACTCGGCGCATTACCGCTGCCGCTTACAGCCTCCGGCATCGTCGCTGTTTTCATCCTCTTTTCGGTGCTCATCCAGCCCCTCATCGACAGGCTTTTCAAGAGGAAGCAGTATCAGTTTGAGGACCTGGTGGACAATTTCATCCTGGAGGCTGAGAGGCTCAGGGGCCTTCGCGAGATCGTGGAAAAATCAGTGGAGATCCTTGTGGGGAGCCTCTACCTGAATCGCGCCTTTTTCATGCACATGAATGACCAAAGCAGGAGGTACGAGCTTTTTTGCCAGAAATCCTCCCCGGACACAGAGTTCGCAGTGACACCCATGGAAAGGAACCACTCACTGATCCGGTGGTTCGTGAAAAACCAGGAGATTCTCCTCCTGGACAGGGTATATACCGACGAGCGGAGCTTTCTCGAGGCCCGCGACGATGTGCTGGCATTTTTCCTTGAAAACGGGATACAGCTGGCGATGCCCATCTATCACGAACGCCGTCTCTCCGGCATCCTTTGCCTCGGGGAGAAGGAGTCCTTGGCGGGCTATCATCCCGACGAGATCGAGAAACTGGGCTACTTCCTCCGGAAGAACAACGACTTCATCTCCATTGCCCTGTCCCACGACAAGGCGATGAAGGAGCAGATGCTCTCCCGTACCATCGGGCTCTCATCGAAGCTCCTCTCTATCACCAATCCGCGAACCCTGCCGAGGCTCTCGTCGTTGAGGTTCGGGGCATTTATCGTGCCGAAATACGCAGAGGGATGCGATTACTTCGATTTCATACGGGCCAGCGACCAGGGGATCGGTATTATAGTGTCAGATATCTCCGGCATAGGGGTGAACAGCTCGATCCATGCAATCCTGTTGAAGGCGGGCACCCAGGCGAGCATCAACGAGGCCCATTCCACCTCGGCCATGATGCAGAATCTCAACAGGCTTCTGTGTGATTTTTCCCGCGGCAAGGGGGGGCTGGTAACCGCCTATTACACCTACTTCGATTTCAGGTCCATGAGGATCATGTATACCAATGCCGGGTTCCCCGCCATGGATGTCTACAGGATCGAAAAGAGCAATTTTGACACCCTGGATACCGAGGGAATACCTCTGGGATACGATGCCAGCATCACCTACGGGGCCGGCAGAACCAATCTGCAGAAGGGCGATATCGGCATGCTCTATACAAAGACGCTGATCAACTCGAAGAACCAGAAGGGGGAGGAGTTCGGCCTGCTGCGCCTTCGCGGGATCATCAGCGAGAACAGGATGCGGAACGCCTCCGATATCGCCGAACTGATCAGGCGTTCCTTCCAGTCCTTCATGGGGCTCGCGACACCCTATTCCGACGTGATACTGCTGATATTCAAGGTGATCTGACGATCATCGGCGATGGTACCCCCGCACAACCAGCCTTTTTAAGAAATATTTCCGTGAATCGTAAAAATGTCGGGACAATATATTGACGTTCACGATCTGGATGTATAAAATATAGTTAATACATGCAATCATACAAATTAATACTGCCCGGGGGCACACTTAATGGGAAACAGGAAAACGGAATCATATGCGGCGGATCTCGGGGACAACGTGAACCTCAAGAACTCCCTGTTCGGCGAAAACTGGTGTAATGAACTGAAAGAGATCGACAAGCACGAGATCATTGCACGGATCTCGGAAATAATGGGCGCATCACCCTCGAACCTGCATCTGGCGGAGAAGATCTTCGATACCGTGAAGCTCGATATGACCCGTTACGTGATTCATCATGAATTCTGCCGATGCAACAGCGTCAGGTCCGATCTCCTGCTGTGGCTCGACAGCAGGACCAACCCGGCGAAGGCGAAGAAGCTATCGAAATTCATGAATAAATACCTGAAATAGAATTGGAAAGGGAATCGCTACTGCTGCACACCTGCTGCGCCCCCTGCTTCGTCTATGTGCATGACTGTCTGAAGGGGGAGCACGAGGTCACCGCTTTCTTCTTCAATCCCAACATTGCACCCGAGGAGGAATACCGCACAAGGCTCGATGAGCTGACCGGATTTGCCGATCGCTCGGGATTCCCCCTCATAGTGGAGCCTCCGGACCATCGGGAATGGCTCGGGGAGGTGAAGGCCCACCGGTTCGACGGCGAGCGCTCGGAACGATGCCGCCGGTGTTTCCGATTCAGGCTGGAGCGGACCTTCCTGCGGGCCAGGGAGATGTCGTTCCGGAGGGTGGGGACTGTGCTCACCGTGAGTCCTCACAAGGACCCGGGGGATATCAATCGCATCGGCAGGGAGCTGGAGCGGCGCTACGGGATCGAATTCCTCGAGGCGGATTTCAAGAAGAACAACGGTTTTTACCACTCGGTGCGCCTGTCGAAGCTCTACGGGTTTTACCGTCAGGATTACTGCGGGTGCGAATACTCAAAGATGGAGAGGAACAGGACCTCGCCCTGGAACAGGAAGGCACGCGCTGTACGGGATGCCTCCGCGGCCCCCCGGGCCGGTACGTGACCCGGGCCACGGGAGGGGGCGTCATTCTAGAGCCTCCGCAGAATATCCTCGTCCTGCCTGCGGTTCAGTCTCATCGCAGAGAAGAGAAACAGAGCGATTACGGCAAGACCGGCCGCGACGTAGAATAATTGACTGTTCATGCTGGTTGCTCCATGTGACATAATATTATTGTATATACAGACAAAAGAGGGCTTCGTCAAACGAATTTGGTTGTATTATCGATTTTTTTTATTCACTGAAAACGGGAAAAGTGACATAATCGTTATTTATGTCCATATCGAACGGATTTTTTCTGGAGTATTCGCAGAAGACACTGCGGTATCATCATTTATATATAAAGTTCAATTCCAGTGTAACTGCTGTGGGAGATGATCTGTTGTACCGGGAAACGGGGGCGGGATGAAACAGGGCGGATCCAGTTATCCGCCCCTCCGTTCGGTTACGCCTTCATATCGATTCTGTTCCCCTTCTGGTTGGTCTCCTCGCGGATCCTCTGAAGCTCCGGCTGCCCCTCGCTGGATCGTGTGGCGGTCTTGACGGATTCCCTGGCGTTTTCGATAATCCCCTGATCCATCGGGTTCGGCCCCACCAGCGTCTCCCTGTTGGCCTTCGTGATCTGATTGGTCCCCATTACTGGATTTATATTCATGCTTCCCTCCCTGGTTGTGTGAATATCACTTATCAATATAAACAGGATTCTGCAATAATCAAGCAGAATATTTTCGGTTTTTATCCCTGCCGGCAGTCAATGGGATGATGGATACGCTGAACAGCGAGCAGCAGATGGCGGCCGGGGCCCGGGGGGGCATCAGCATGGTGCTGGCGGGGGCAGGCACGGGGAAGACGAGAACCATTATTGAGAAGGTGTGCGGCCTCATACGGTCCGGATTCTGCCTTCCCGAGGCGATGCTGGTACTCACCTTCAGCAGAAAGGCGGCTGAGGAACTGAGGCGAAGGATCGCCGCTGCCACGTGTGGGGAGGGGGGCCGGATCAACGCGGCGACCTTCCATTCCTTTGCACTGTCGCTGCTGCGGCAGTACGGGGAGGAATACCTGCGGGGGAGGGGATATGCGCGGTTCCCCTCGGTAATGGAGGATGAAGAGGGCCGGTCGCTGATCACAGAGCTGGCCGGCAGGGGACTGAAGGGGTACCTGGGTATGCCGCTCACCGCGATAATCGATGCCGTCTCTGGGGGGGGAGTGGTGAATCGGCGTAGCGAAAGAAGACTCCGCAGCTCGGGGCTTCTGGAACGGCTCGATGAGCTTCGCCGATACTTCGCCGAGGAAAAGATCAGGCGGTGCCTCATCGACTTCGACGAGATCATGAGATACGCGGTGGCCCTCCTTGAGGAGCGCCGCGATGTGAGGGATGCCCTGGCTGAGAGGTTCCGGTACCTGCTGGTGGATGAGTTTCAGGACACCTCGGCGGAGAACTTCAGGCTCCTGGAGCTCCTGTTGCCGGATACTGGAAGGAACCTTTTCGTGGTGGGGGACGATTGGCAGTCCATTTACGGCTTCAGGGACGCCCGTGTCGAGTACATGGTGCGGCTGAAGCGGTATTTCCCCTCTGTTGCCGTGCACCGGCTGACGGTGAATTACCGCAGCAGGAGGGAGATCGTGTCGGTGGCCAGCAGGTTCATCAGAAAAAACAGGTTCAGAACCTCCAAGCACCTGAGATCGCACAAGGGGAGGGGTGGACAGGTGATGAGCATCAGGGTGGAAGATCATGCCGAGGAGGCCGCGGCCGTCGCCGGATGCATACGCCGCGAAAGGTCATTGGGGGAGGAGGGCACGCTGGCGGTGCTCTTCAGAAACAACTGGCAGGGCGCATATCTCCGGGAGCGGATTCCCGAGGAGCTGCTGCGGGACAGCGGCACGGTCTTCATGACCATGCACGCATCGAAGGGGCTTGAATTCACCGCCGTGATCATCGCCGGGATAGCGGATTCCATCATCCCCGATCCCTCGACCAGCCTCGAGGAGGAGCGACGGCTGTTCTACGTGGCCATGACCAGAGCGGAGGAGCGGCTCTACCTGTTGTGGCAGTACAACGATCTCGATGAACGGCCGCGATTCATACAGGAGATCCAGGGGCGCTACGTGAGCGAGCGGGTTATGGCTGATGTCGATTCGCCGCAGTGGTGAACAGTGGGTTGAGGGGAGAAGGGGGCAGGCTATCGCCGAAATCGCTGCAACACCTTGCCGGCGTAGCGCTGGTCCAGGGGACGTCCCAGCCGGCGCTCCATGATGAGGTTGTACCGGAGGGTTTTATCGCTCAGTTCCCTCTGGAGGGCGGCCTTCTCGTAATCGCTTTCACAGATGCACAGGAGCTCGTCGATCCTGTTGATCCTCTTCCTGAGCTCCAACTCTTCGGGGATGATGTTGGCATTCTTCAGTATCTTGTAGGCGATCCGGAGCTCCGGGGCGACATTGTCCATGCAATCACGGGGGAGCGGCTTGCCCTGGAGGGGGTTGTTGTCGAAGACACCCTGCTCCATGGCTTCCCGTATCCTCCGCTCGGCGATGATTTCGAAGATGTACACGGATTGCTCCTCTTCTCCCTCATCTGCAGGCCCGTGGGATATCCTGTCAATTACAATTTTCTTGAGGCATCGGGGCGTCCCGCGATGTTCGATGCCGTGGCGATCCGACAGGGGGTTGCGATATCATGGCTCCCATCCAATGAGGGGTTCGCCCCCATCCCCCGAGGAGTCCGATTGTGACATTGATCGGGTTGCGGCAGATGCAGCCCCCATTCCTGGTCTGCGGCCGGCATCGGGCTCGCGGGCATCACCCCGGGACACGGGGAGCCGGGATATCCGACTGCCACTGGAATACGGGGGGGTATGCGGTGGTGTCGAACCTCCGGTCGAATTTACCGGTCCTGTCCCCTTGTATGGAAAAAAATATTGACATACAGGTGCCATATTTACAAGATTATATCATCACTACTGCACTATCTGAAAGGAGATCCCATGGACGCAGCAATTATGTATTTCATGAAAGAATACCATGTACTGGTGCATCATACCATCTATATCGCCGTGATCATCTGCGGCTTCGTCGCCTTGTCCGGGTGCATCCGGTTCGGTATCGCCATCTACAGGCGCAGGAAGGGGATCTATCCTCCCGCAGCAAGCCAGATGGAAGAGCACTGAGCATACGAACGAACCTTCATACGAATTGCCCGGGAAAGCCAGTCCCGGGCAAAGGAGCGAGGAGGATTCTCCGGTGTGCCATGGCGCTCGCAGGGGGAGTGATCCTCTTCGTTTCACTCCCCCTCTCCTCCACCCCATACGGGGACAATTCCTACGGTACCACCGATCCCTTTATGTATCTCACCGGCAGGTTCGATCCGTACCGGCATCCCCTGTTCGTAAAACTCACCGCAGCGGGGATCCCCTGCAGAGGTGATCATCACATCCTGAGAGAAGAGGCCGCCCGGGCGCTGAAGCTGCTCTATGACGACTTCATCAGGGAGCACCCGAAGGCTCCCTTCTGGGTGCAGAGCTCCACGAGAAATTTCGAATCGCAGAGGGTGATCTGGGAAAAGAAGTGGAGAAGGTTGGGAGAGGAACGCCGCTTCAGGACAGACCCGAAGGCCCGGGGGCTTTCGATACTGACCTACTCGTCGATGCCCGGCACCTCCCGCCATCACTGGGGCACCGAGGTGGACCTTAACGTTCTCCGCAATGACTACTTCGAGCGCGGCGAGGGAAGGGTCCTCTACCAGTGGCTCCTGAAAAACGCGCATCGCTACGGCTTCTGCCAGCCCTACGGGGCAGGCAGAAACGAGGGCTATTCCGAGGAGCGATGGCACTGGTCCTACATGCCCCTTTCAAGGGATTTCCTCGCCCACTGGAACAGGCTGTACGATGGCAACGGGGGATTCTTCGTCAGGAAGGGGCTCTTCAGCGGTTCAGAGCAGCTGGGAGTCCTGGCACCGGTGTATGTCAACGGAATCAGCGAGTGCTGCCGGTGAAGGTGGTTCTGGCCTACCTCTGCAACTATCGGGACAGAAAAGACTATTATCTCTCCCTGGTCCCCTACGGGCTCACCAGCATCGCCGCCTATCTCCATGAGAGGGGTTGCAGTGTCACCCTGGCGAATCTTTCGCACCGGGGACCGCAGCGTGGCGCCCGATGGATCGCCCGGCAGAAGCCGGAGGTGCTGGGAGTCTCCCTCTTCGCCTACAACCGATCGGATTCGCTGCGGATGATCGAGGAGGTGGGGCGCCTGTCGCCGCAGACCGTAATCGTCGCGGGGGGCGGCTTTGCGCACCATTATCACCGGGAGCTGCTGGACCGCTTCCCCTCCCTGCACCATGTGGTGCGCGGCGAGGGGGAGGAGGCCATGTACCGGCTCCTGTGCGACATAGGGGAAGGACGGGCCCCCCGGGGCACCGTCCACGGGGAGAGGATCAGGGACCTGGACGCGCTCCCCTTCGCCTCCTCTTTCCCGGGAGAATCCGTGGGCATCGACGCGCCGGAGCAGTATTCCTTCATCATCACATCCCGCGGCTGCCCGAGCGCCTGCACCTACTGCTGCTCCCCCTCGTTCTGGGGCAGGACCGTCGCCTTTAGGAGCCCGGAGAACATAGTGGACGAGATGGAGCGGCTCTATCGCGAGAGGGGTATCATCTACTTCTCCATACGGGACGACAACTTCACGCTCCGGAAGGAGCGGGTGATCCGCTTCTCCAGGCTGCTCCGTGAGCGGGGAGTGCACGTACTGTGGAACTGCCAGGCCAGGGTTGACACGGTGGACTTGGAGATGATCCTGGAGATGAAGAGGGCCGGGCTCGAGCACATACAGTACGGGGTCGAATCAGGTTCCCTGAGAATTCTGGAGATGATGGAGAAGAGGACCACCCCCGAGGTGATCCGCAGGGCCGCGGAGGTCACCAGGAGGGCCGGGGTGCTCCTCTCGATCTACCTCATGGCGGGGATGCCCGGTGAGACGGAGGAGGACATAGGGGAGACCATGCGGCTGATACGGGGCATACGGCCCCATGACGGCATCGTCTCACCAGTGGCGCTCTACCCCGGAACCGCACTGTTCGACCGTCTCGGGGACACGGGGGCCAGCGGTGACGCTATCTGGTTCTCCCGCGACGATTCCGGCATATACGCCAGGCGTGACCCTGCGGCGGGCCGGTGGGTGAAGAACCTGGCGCGAGAGCTTTCAAGGGTCGGCGCGGCCTCAGCCTATACCGCGGCGGAATTCAGGGAGCACCGGAATCTGGCCGGAGGCGAGAGCTGGGTGACCGATCTGATGGAAGGGGATCGATTACTGGCAAATGACGAGCCGGGACGGGCTGAGGCCCTGTACCGCAGCGTAGCGATACGTATGCCGGAGAATCCCTGGGGGCATCTGAAGGCAGGGGAGTGCGCCCTGTGGCTGGGGAACATCCGGGGGGCACTGCGGTCCTACCGTGCCGCCGCGGAGGCGCTGCCGTCCCACTACCGGTCGTGGCTCGCCCTGGCGGAGATTTATGCCGGCCGGGGGAACACCCATGAGGCACGGGTCTGTGCCGAGCGGGGAATCCAGGCGAGCGGGGGGGACAGGAGGGTGAAGGAGCGGGCAGGCCGGATCCTCTCTGGCCGTGGTTAACGAGTACAGTTCAGTCGTTCCTCGAGGAAGATCTTCAGCTTCTCCAGTTCCATTGACGGCATCGATTTCGCCGTTTCGTAGCGCCGGTACAGCTTTCTGAGCGTGACGATCTCCTGTATCAACAGGCTGTAGTAGTACCAGTCGCCGGTGAGGGAGGCGGCGAACAGGACCTCCTGGTCGCTCAGGGAGTCCCAGGCCCGACAGTAGAATGTCCTGCAGGTGGCGTCGAAGAACTGCCGCAGAGAGGCATCCTCCTCGTGGGAGGATTCGTATATCCTGCAGCCGATCCTTCCTTCCTGTGCGTCCAGTATGGCCACATGGGGGCAGCTCATGGCATCGCTGTATCGGAGCGGCAGCCGCATTGATAACTCCGGATGGTTCGATCCTGGGGTGAGGGATTTGATGATGGTGCCGCTGCCCTTCACCGCTGAAGTGTCTCCCGGCGCAAGGACCAGATTGTGGCTGCCGCAGCAGAGTGCACATGAGGCGCCCATTCCCGGGGCGCATATGTTGATAGTTCGTGGGAATTTCATTATATTTACTTGATAAAAAGTTACGGTTGCTCAATTAATTCTGTTGACTAATATCGGACATACTACTCACTGTATCGAAATTTTTCAATCACGAAAGGTAATGACGATAGAATCAAAAACGGTGACGATTGCGTGCGGATCTGTGTGGTACCGGGTCAGCGGGATAGGGCATGCCCCGGCCCTGGTGTTCATACACGGGGCGATGGGGGATTCTAGACTGTACCGCCATCAGTTGAAGCATTTCGGCAAGAGATTCAGGACCATCTCGCTGGACCTGCCTGGTCATGGCCGATCAGAGTGCGCCGACGTCCCCTCCCTGGATCATTTCATCGACGCCATCGTCAGGGTATGCGGCGAGGAGGGCGTGGGGGAGGTCATCATCGCGGGCCACTCCATGGGGGGCGGTATCGCCCTGGAGCTTTACAAGCGCAGGGTGCTCGACGTACGGGGTATCGTACTTGTCTCCACGGCGCCGGTGCTTCCGGTGCCGGACGGGCTCCTGCGCATGGTGGAGGAGAACAACGTGGAGGGCTTTAACGACGTTCTCATCGGCTCGGTGTTCAGCAAGAAGATCGGCCTTCTGGTGGAGCTCGCCAGGAAGGGGGCACCGGAGATGGACATGGAGATGATCCGCAACGACATCGAGATCTGCAGGGGGATGGATTACAGCTCGCTTCTCGGGAGGATCGATGTGCCGGTGCTGCTCATCGCGAACCGGGGTGACAGCGTCGTCGCGCACGGGAAAACCACGGGAATGGCGGCGTCCATCCCCGATTCCCAGGTGGTTGTGTTCGATTTCGACGGGCATGTCCCCTTTTTCGAATACGGCGCCGAGTTCAACGCAACGCTGGATATTTTCATCGACAGGGTGATGCACCGGGCCGCAGCCTCTGCCGCACGGCTCTCATGACCGCAGATCGGCACGGCCGGACGAAACACTTGACGAACCATGTATTTTTTCACATCTTTATAGAAGCTTCGAAAATTAAACATCAAAATCCTGCCGTTACAAATACAGCTGGGCAGGCACACGGGGGAAAGGAATGAGTATAAAAATCGGTATCAACGGATTCGGCAGAATCGGTAGAAACGTCCTGAGGGCGATAATCTCCAATCCAGGAAAGTACGGCGGTATTGATGTCGTCAGCATCAACGATCTTACCGACTCGAAGACCCTGGCACACCTCTTCAAATACGATTCGGTCTTCGGGGTATTCGGAGGTGAGGTCTCCTTCGGCGATAACACCATCGTGGTGAACGGCAAGAGCATCAAGGTGCATTCGGAAAAGGATCCGAAGCTGATTCCGTGGAAGCAGGACGGGATCGACGTGGTGATTGAATCGACCGGTCATTTCACCGACAAGGACAAGGCCATGGGGCATGTGAACGCCGGAGCGAAAAAGGTCATCATCTCCGCGCCGGCGAAGGGAGAGGACATCACCATCGTCATGGGAGTGAACGAGGACAAGTATGACAAGGAGAAGCACACGGTGATCTCCAACGCCTCATGCACCACCAACTGTCTCGCGCCGGTGGTCAAGGTGCTCCATGACTCCTTCAAGATCCAGCGGGGTCTCATGACCACGATACATTCCTATACCAATGACCAGAGGATTCTGGACCTTCCGCATAAGGACCTCAGGAGGGCCAGGGCCGCGGCGCTCTCCATGATACCCACCACCACCGGCGCCGCCAGGGCGGTGACCCTGGTGATTCCGGAACTGAAGGGGAAGCTGGACGGCGGCGCCATCAGGGTGCCCACTCCGGATGTATCTCTCGTGGACTTCGTATGCATCGTGGAGAAAACGGTCACCGAGGGGGAGGTAAACAGGGCGCTGAAGGAAGCGGCCGAAGGCCCGATGGCGGGCATTCTGCAGTACTGCGACAGCGAGCTGGTATCGATAGATTTCACCGGCAACTCCCATTCCTCGATATTGGATTCGGCCCTCACCAAGGTCATGGAGGGGAACATGATCAAGGTGATGAGCTGGTATGATAATGAGTGGGGGTATTCGGTGCGCGTCGTAGACCTGGTGCAGTATATAATGAAATAGTTATTGCTTTTTTTCCGCTGTTTATTATGACATGTCATTATCACACCTCTCCGCGAGTGAGAGGTGTGTATGTTTTTCTGGAGCGGAAAATCGGAGAAGAGCGTCAGGTGAGGATTGCATGAAACGACGGGAGATTTTCGCCGGGAACTGGAAGATGTATAAGACCAGGGAGACAGCAAAATCCCTGGTGAAATCGCTTCTGCAGGGCGCCGCCCTGACCGAGAACAGGGAGGTGGTGGTTTTTCCGCCGTCCCCCTATGCGGCCGAAATCGCTTCGCTCTGCGGGGGATCCGTGATATCCGTGGGAATGCAGAACATGTATTTCCAGAAGGAGGGGGCCTTTACCGGAGAGGTCGCCCCCGCCATGGTACGGGACTGCGGATGCAAGTATATACTCATCGGACATTCCGAACGCCGACATGTCTTCGGTGAAACTGACGCCGAAGTGAACAAAAAGGTGAAGGCCGCGTTCGAGCATTCGCTGGTACCGATGATATGCGTCGGGGAGCTCCTGGAGGAGAGAGAGAAGGCGAAGACCGAGACGGTGTTGGAGGCCCAGGTGAAGGAGGCCTTCAATGGGATCGATGCCGGAAGGGCCGGTACTGCAGTGGTCGCCTATGAACCGGTATGGGCGATCGGCACCGGAAAGGTGGCCACTCCGGAGATCGCCGAAGAGGCGCACCGGTACATACGAAGCGTGCTGGAAGTCCTCTATGGAAAACCTGCCGCTGACGACATTCCGATACTCTACGGCGGTTCAGTGAAGGCCGACAACATTGCCGGTCTCTACGCCATGGAGAACATCGACGGCGTGCTCGTCGGGGGCGCGAGCCTCGAAGCCGACTCTTTCTTGAAGATCATCAATACTCGCTGATTCGAGGAGCAATCACATGGGCGTCCTTCTGACGATTACAACGGTAGTTTTTATAATACTCTGCATTCTTCTGGTTATTGTCATTCTGCTCCAGTCCGATAAGAGCGCTGGGGTAGGGATCATGGGCGGTTCCAGCCAATCCGCCTTCGGCTCTTCCACCGCCGACGTCATCACCAAGGTTACCGGTGTCATGATCGCGCTGTTTCTGCTTCTGTCCATGGCCATGGCGTGGCTTGAATCGCAGCGGACCATTTCATTGGAGCGCAAGATACGCGAGACCGGGAGGGATGTCGAGGACGAGGCGGATATCGGCGCCCGGGGGGCGGCAACACGCGACAGTGGTGCCGCAGACAGGGGCGACGCGCAAGTACCGAAGGAAACCAACACGCTGAACAAAAAGGTGAAATAGGTAACGGGTGCGGGGTCATGGCGAGGGGAGTCCATGTCGATGCTGAAGAGTGCACAGGGTGTGAGCTTTGCATGGATACACTCCCCTCGGTGTTTACAATGAACGACAGGGGAGTGAGCGTCGTGCACAACGAAAACGGGGCGAGTGAAGGGGAAATCCAGAGTGTCATCGATAACTGCCCGGCGCTGTGCATCCACTGGAAATAATTGAACAAGGAGATAGAATGATGTCGATGAGCAAGGATTACATTTTCACCTCCGAATCGGTGTCGGAGGGCCATCCGGACAAGGTGGCGGACCAGATTTCGGATGCCATGGTAGATGGCCATATCGCCGGCGATTCAAAGTCAAGGGTTGCCATGGAAACCCTGGTCACCACGAACCGGATTGTTTTGTCCGGAGAGATAACCTCCCAGCAGAAAGTTGATTACGAAGCGGTGGCACGGAAGGTTGTGGCCGATATCGGATACACTGACCCGGAGATAGGTTTTGATGCGAAGGCCTGCAACGTGGAGCTCTACGTGCATACCCAGTCGCCGGATATATCGCAGGGCGTCACCGAGGGTGAGGGCCTGTTCAAGGAGCAGGGCGCCGGCGATCAGGGCATGATGTTCGGTTATGCGGTTGCCGAGACGGATGAGTTGATGCCCATGCCCATACTCCTGGCGCACAAGCTCGTGAAGTATCTGGCCGATGTCAGGAAGAGAGGTGAACTCGCGTTCATTCGTCCCGATTCGAAGTCCCAGGTGACCATACAATACGAGGACGGCAAGCCGAAGCGGTGCGAGGCGATTGTCATATCAACGCAGCATACGCCGGACGTGGAGCTGAAGACCATTCATGAGGCGGTGCTGGAGCACGTGATAAAAAAGGTCGTGCCCTCGAAGCTCATCGATGCCGATACGAAGGTCTTCGTGAATCCCACAGGAAGGTTCGTTGTGGGCGGCCCCCACGGCGATACGGGACTTACCGGAAGAAAAATCATCGTGGACTCCTACGGCGGTATGGGGAGACACGGAGGGGGCGCCTTTTCAGGAAAGGATCCGTCCAAGGTTGACCGGTCTGCCGCCTATATGGCGCGGTATATCGCGAAGAATGTCGTCGCCGCCGGCCTCGCACACAGGTGCGAGGTGCAGCTTGCCTATGCCATAGGCGTTGCCATGCCTGTCTCCGTCATGGTGGACACCTTCGGAACGGCCGCGATACCGGAAGAGAAGATTTCCGAGCGGATCATGAAGGTCTTCGATATGAAACCGGCGGGGATTATAAAATCGCTGGATCTCATGAAGCCGATATTCAGATCCACCTCGAATTACGGACATTTCGGCAGGGAAGACGCCGGTTTTATCTGGGAAAAGACAGATAAGGCACAGGATTTGAAATAGTCATCACCACGAAGAGACTGAAAGAGGGGGCCGCGAGGCCCCCTCTTTTTTGGATGATATCACGTGTGCCATCTGCCGATATTATATAAGAGAAGTCAATCCTACACGGGGAGAGCGGGACATGAAGGACTTTGCAATGAGGATGTTTACCTATTCCTGCCGATGCGGAAACACCGTTAAGGTGTTTATCGACTGCGGGATACCGATGGAGCAGTATCGCTGCAGGAGTTGCGGTACCATGATGCTGCGAAAGGAATCATAGCCCGGAGTCTCCCTGCCTGCATCGGATATTTATTCCATTCCTGCTAATGGATTCTGGTTGCAATATAGCATCTCTCTATTCTATTATCCTTTATTATCCTTTCCTGACATCGGGAGCACTGATTACTGTTCATGAAGGCACATAGCACGATAATCGGCGTTTGCATGCTGTTGCTCACGTTCATTCCGGCGTGGGGACAAGTGGGCTCCCCGTCGCAGGACCAGAAGAGCGATGAGAAGCGTGAAGAGAAATCATTGAACGTGAACCTTGACGCCACAATGCTCTACGGGCAATATAATAGCATTAATTCAGATTTTAGTGTAACACAAGATTTAAAAAACTTTTCATATCAATTGAATTCAAATTTCAAGCGTTCCAATGATTACGGATACAGCAACACGAGCTTTTTCGAGAGCCAGATCGGGTTTACCGGCATGGCGGATCTCGCCGAATCGTGGAAACTGATCCCGCAGATAGAGGTGGAGAACGATTCCCACGGCATGTATAAGAATTCCCACTACAGCCGCGAGGAGAAGGACTATGTGAATTTGCATTTTACGAACGAATATACGCCGACTCCATCACGATGGACGTTCAATTTCGGCGGTGCCCATTTCATGCACCGTCTTGTCCCGGAGGGGATGGGTTTTGTCAAGGGGCAGGGTTTTTACAAGGCGGACGGCCAAATCGGATGGGAATACGGGTGGAGCGCAGCGGTACGGGCCAAGCTGAACGTCAAGGCAGGCTTCTACGACTATTCCACAGAGGCCGACAACGATACATACGTGACGGCAGATCTCATCGGCAGCTTCAAGATGACGGAGTATGTGGTTATAAGCCTCGGTCCGACATACTGCTGGAACAGGGATGATACCCATTTCGCCGGCGGCAGGGGTTCCATATCCACGGTGAACATGAAGCATCTGACAATGGAACTGGCATACACATACGACCTGAAGCCCTTTGAGCCGGAGGCTTTGTACAAGCTGCAGAAGTTCGTGTACCCGGCATTCAATCTTCCCCCGTCGAAACAGCAGAAGGGCGAATGCAAGTTTGCGGTGGAGTGGAAAAACGACAGTGAGTCACCCGTACATGTCAGCGGTCTGAAGATCAGGGTGTCGGGGACCTATGAGAAGCTGAGTGACTATTACAACATGCATATGTCGGAGGAATACCTGGTTTATCCCGGCGTCATGGCACTGTACTGTGCAAGAGGGAAGGGGGAGTTCACCATGGACATCAAGGCGGGGGAGGACAGTGGTATCCGGCTGGGTGCCGGATATGAATACAATCATTACCGGGCCAGCCGAAGGGTGACCTATAAACCGGAGTATGCCGCCACCGCGACGATGAAGATCAGGATCCAGAGATTGGGCATCGACTG
The DNA here is from genome assembly GCA_016929135.1 of Spirochaetota bacterium. Classification (GTDB taxonomy): domain Bacteria; phylum Spirochaetota; class UBA4802; order UBA4802; family UBA5550; genus JAFGJK01. The sequence continues at coordinate 21,061 of JAFGJK010000055.1, forward strand.
GAATAACACGCTGATGGGCTCCGTATATGTTGACCCATACAGCAGCGAAAAGCTCGGGCGTTCTCTTATTGGATCGGTGATGCTTTCCGTGAGGATTCTGGAATCCTTTTACCTCTACGGAAAGGTGGACAACGTGTATGGCGAGCGGTATCATTATCGGTACGGGTATCCCGAGCCGGGACGTCTTTTTCTCGGTGGCTTGAGGATACAGATCTGATCCGGCCCGAATCACAGCCTCAAAAAAAGATTCATGCGCTTGTGCGCGGCGTCGTCAAATTATATCAGTCGGAATCATAAATTCTTGACACTTCGGTGATTGAATATAAAGGTGTGCTTCATATCGAAAATCCATCCCGGTCAAAGGTTGTTGATGAAACGAATTCTGCTCGCCATGATCATTGTCGTACCGTTTCTGCTGATGCAGCAGATCTCCTCAGAGCCTTCTCGATACGAAGGGAAAATTGTAAGGAAGATTGATTATGTCGGCCTGCGAAATTTCAGCAAGGGCGACATCGAAGAGATCATTTCCACCACAGTCAACTATCCCCTCAAGGCGTCAGAGGTGCGCGAGGACATAAGGAAGATATTCGACAAGGGATTCTTCGATCGAGTTGATGTGGATGTACAGGAGTATCAGGACGGGGTGCAGCTGCGGTTTATTATGAAGGAACGTCCGGTGATACACGATATCGACTTTCGCGGCAACAACGAGGTGAGCGAGCAGGATCTGAAGACCACGGTCATCGTCAAGGAGGGTGACATCTACAGAAAGGATTTCGTGGAGAAGAGTGTCCGGCTGATAAAGAACAAGTACGACAAAGAGGGACTCTTCAACTCGGTGGTAACCTACAACATACGAGAGAGGAGCAGGGGAGGAGAGGTCGATATAGATTTCATAATCGACGAGGGTGAGGAGATCAAGGTCAGCAAGATCGTGATCCTCGGAGCCAAGAGTATCCACCCGAGGGAGCTCAGAAGCATCATGGACACCACCGAGGACGGTCTGTTCAAGGACGGCACGTTCCAGGAGAGCGTCTACGAACAGGACAAGGCGAAGATAATCGCCTATTACAAACAGAACGGCTATCTGGATGCACAGATCGTCGAGGATAAGGTGGAATACGAGTGGCTCAACCCGCAGAAAAAGGAGAGGCGCGGTATTTTCATCACGCTGAAGCTTTTCGAGGGGGAAAAATACTACTTCGACGGATGTACATTGGCCATAACGGGCGACAAGGAAAAAACGGTTTTCACGTCGAAAGAGCTGATGAACGAGATCGATCTGAAGGAGCCTGGTGAGGTCTTCAATTTCACCACCTTCATGAAGGACCGGCAAAATATCGCGTTCAAGTACGCGACACAGGGCTATATCTTTGCCAGGGTCATTCCGAAGCAGACAATAAACGAGCGCGAGGTGACCGAGGACGGCTCGAAGGTGACCAGAAAATTTGTGAAGATCGATTATGTGGTCGAGGAGGGCTCGCAGGCCTATGTCGATATGATCATAGTGAAGGGGAATCGAAAAACGAAGGAGAAGGTAATCCGAAGGGAGCTGTTGATCAAGGAGGGGGAACTTTTCGATTCTCGGAAGATGCAGCTGTCGCGAGAAAGGGTGTACAACCTGGGCTTTTTCAAGGAGGTCAATATCGACGTGCGACCCGGCAGCAGGGAGGGGTACATGAACCTGGTGGTGGACGTGGAGGAGCAGCCCACAGGCACGATATCCCTGGGCGGGGGATACGGCACCACCTCGGGATTCTCGATCTTCGCCGACGTGAGCGAGAACAACCTTCTGGGGAACGGCCAGAAGGTGGGGGTCAAGTTCGAATACGGCCCCCTGCGGAGCTCCGTTACGGTCTCCTTCACCGAGCGGTGGCTGATGAATTACCCGGTCAGTTTCAATGCGGCGGTATTCTATTACCTCTACACCATAGAGACCACGTCGATCTTCTCCACCTATACCGATGAGGAGGCGACATATAAAAAGCAGTCCTTCGGGTACTCGCTGGGGCTGAGCTATCGTTTCTGGAATTATTACGCCATCGGTATGACATGGACGCAGGCCTTCAAGAAAATCCTCGATCCCACGGGGGACAGCAGCGACGAGGTGTTCAGAGCGGTAGCACTGGGCAGGGAGGAGAGCCGCACCATCGGTTTCTATATCGCCCATGATTCCCGCGACAACTACCTCAATCCGACGCGAGGGCTCCAGATGGAGCTGTTGGTGGAATTTACCGGCGGCATACTGTTGGGGGGGGATGACCACTATATCAGGTACACGCCCGAGTTCGATCTCTTCTTCTCTTTCTTCCATCTGCCGTTTCTCAGGAGCCATCCGGTCGTGTTTGAAGTGCGGGGCAACGCCACCTTTATGACTCCGCCCTGGTGGCGTGCCACGGTGACCAGGAACCACAATTATCTGCGCAACGAATGGCTACCGCAGGAGAACAGACTGGTAATGGGGGGACCCGAGACCCTCAGGGGATGGGACTATCTCGACAGCGATTTCCCCTTTTCCTGGCGATATATCGGCCTCTTTCACAGGATCCTCTACGGTGTCGAGATACGGGTACCACTCCATCCCCAGATGCTGTGGATGGCCTTTTTCTTCGATGCCGGCGCGCTCTTCAATGACCGGTACTGGATGCGGCAGCTGAGCACCGAATACCAGGAGTATCTCCTGACCGACATGACAAACCGGGATCTGATGTTCCTGGACCAGATGTGGGGCAGGCGAAACAGGCTGATGTCCTACTTCAGGTATTCCTACGGCTTCGGGTTCAGGATCCAGATACCCATGATGCCACTGCGCTTCTGGTTCGGCAGGAAACTGGAGTATGATGGCGGTTTCAAAAGCATCGGCGGCTTCAATTTCCAGTTCGCCATCGGGGACATGAGGTACTGATGCCCTACCGACTCAGGATCATCGCGCTGGTCCTCTCGGGGATCGGCCTCCTGTCCTGCTCGTTATTTCCGGGAAGGACCAGGACCCCCGAGGCACCTCCGGTGATCCGGTACGTGAACCTGAAATTCATCTATGATTATTTCATCAATCAGAGCAATGACGCCAGGGAGCTCGCGCAGAGAAAAGCCGCAGCGATAGAGGCCATACGGAAAATAGAGATGCAGATGAAGGAACCGAACGCCAATATGCCCGAGCTCATGTTGAACCACCAGCGGCAGAAATATACCTACCAGGTTCTTGAGAAGCAGGAGGAGGAGCACAAGCAGAGGATATCCCAGCGGATACAGAGAGCCCTCGGTGATCTTGCCGAGGACATGGGTGCCGATTACATCCTCAACATCGGCGATGAAGTGATTTATGCGAAAAAGAGGTACGATGTCACCGAACAGGTGATTCGTGAGGTGGTCGATCTCGGGAAAAGAAGCGAGCCTGTCTCGCGATAGGAGCAGTGTGCGATGGTATCCAGATGGACAGTAATTGTACTCATCATATCCGTCCTGTCCCTGCCGGCAGCCCGGTGTTCCGGACAGGAGAGCGAGGAGACCCTCGTCCGGCGTGCCTTCGAGGATTTCAAGGGACCCTACGTCATCCTCGTGCGCAAGAGGGATTTTTCGCTCGATATAGTCGGCAGGGACCTTGCAGCGGTGGCCCACTACAGGATAGGTTACGGCAGGAATCCGGACGGCAAGACGAAGCTGCACGAGGGTGACAACAGAACACCCGAGGGGACATATCGGATCGTTGAGATCCTCAGCATGGATGCGGACAAAAAGACCAACGCCTACGCAAAGCTCGCTGCGATGAACAGGGTTTTTTTCAGGGCAAAGGATGGGCACAGCAAGTTCGGAAAGCCTGAGGAGGATATGGGGGACAATGCCTACGGACCCCGGTTTTTCCTGTTGAATTACCCCAACGAGGGGGACAGGGAGCGTTACCGGAAGGCCCTCAGGGAGGGAACAATCGAGAAGGTGAAGGGGAAGATACCCGGAATCGGCTTCGGCATCGCCATACACGGAAACAACGACGAACCCTCTATCGGCAATCTCTGTACCAGTGGCTGCGTGCGGATGTACAACAGCGATATCGTGGAGCTGGACCAGTACGTGCAGATCGGTACGCCGGTAATAATAATGGGCAGGTGAATTAATAGGTTGACACGTAAAACCCGGATTGTAAATACTGTCGTTGATTTTTTATAAGGGGGCAATTACACTAATGATTGAATATGCATTTGCGCAGGGACAGGCAGCCGGGAGCTCCGGCACCGGTTCGTCATTAATCAGCTTCATCCCGATCGTGCTGATGATCGTTATTTTCTATTTCCTTCTCATACGGCCGCAGCAGAAAAAGGAGAAGGATCGGAAGAGCATGATATCAGCCCTGAAGAAGGGGGACCGAGTACTAACCGCGGGAGGGATTTACGGAGTGGTCGATTCCTTTAAAGAGGGCGACATAGTCATCGTAAAGATCGCAAATAACACGAAAGTTGAAGTAAGCAAAAACGCGGTGCAGCTCAAGGTTTCCTGAAATAGCAGAGATGTTACGTAAAGCCATATTTATCGTCGCTGTAATGATATGTGTCGGCTACGGTTTTCTGCTCACAGCACAGGATGCGGGAACCGGGATTTCCCCTCCGGGGGAGCAGACAGCGCAGGACGTAAGGGAACCGGCGGCTGATAGGGCGGCGGAGGCGCCTGCGGAGAAGGTGGAGCCTGCCGCAGCGACGAAGCAGGAGAAGAAAGAGACCAGGCAGACCAGAAAGAAAGAGGAAAGACGTACCGAGGCTGACAACGCTGCCAAGGACCCGGCGGTGAAGGAGGAGAGCGAAGCCCCCCCCTTCGTCAGCAAGGGGCTTCTCATGGTTGACGAGGGTGATGAGCCTCTGCGCCGAATTCCCGACATCGTCCTGCCGAAAAGAAGGGGTGCCGCAGAGGATTCCATCGTCCACATCCCGGGCGACGAGCAGCAAAAGAACGGCGAGCAAGAACATCGCGGTTTCATGGGAATGAGCGACGATACGGCCAAGACCGCGGCCAAGGTTTCCATAGTAATTCTAATCTTCGTCATCTATCTGCTGTACAGGATGAGGTCGAAGGGATCCCGCAGACGCGTTGTGAGAACCTTCCCCAAGAAATAATACCGGTCGAGGAATGTCTGATGACAAGAGGCATGATATATAAATTAATCTTCATTGTTTCTATTATACTGTTTGCCGTCGTGCTCATACTGCCAACCTTCGGTGAAAAGAGGATGCGGATCAATTTCATGAAGGATTCGACCCCCGAACAGATACAGGCGGTAAAGCACCGATTCCCTTCAGCCTCCTATACGCTGGCTGACGAACAGGATTATTCCTTCACTGTTGTCGGGAGCAATCTGACCGATGCGATAATGAACGAGGTGCGGACCTTCCCCGGAGTAAAGGACGTCTCCTTTGCCAAGCATTGGGCCGAGGATCTCGTAATGGCCCGTAAGATCAACCTGGGGCTTGACCTTCAGGGGGGCATGCAGGTCACGCTGAGGGCCGATTTCGATAAGATAGCCAAGCTGAGCGGAAAGAGTCTGACCGACAGCGAAAAGACCGAGCTCACGCAGCAGGCGCTGGAGCTGCTGAGAAACAGGATCGACAAGTTCGGCGTGGCCGAGCCCTCGATCAGACCGGCGGGGAACCAGGCCATCGAGATACAGCTTCCCGGCGTGAAGAACCCGGGGATGGTCAGGGAGCTCATCGGGAAGGTCGGCAAGGTGGATTACCGGATCGTGGATGATGTTTTTTCCAAACGGGCATCGGATTGGGTGCAGGTCCATTACAGCCAGGATAAACTCCCCAACGATGAGATCGAGCTGGCCGATCTGGGGGATAAGATAGCGCAGGGGATCGAGCTTCCGGAGACCCTCGAGGTGCTGTTCTATTTCGACCGGCCGGAGGGGACCACCAAGCTCGTCCCCACCTATCCGCTCGTTCTGAACAGGGAGATATCACTTGCAGGTGCCGACATCAAGAAGGCATGGGTTGATACTGACGAGATGGAGGGGCTGGTGGTTCACTTTGTCACCACACCTGAGGGAGCCGTGAAATTCGCGGATGTCACCTCGAAGAAAAACCGCGACAAGCGTATGGCCATCGTCATCGACCGGAAGATACGGAGCGCCCCGGCGATCAAGAATCAGATTACCGGCGGGAGCGCACAAATCACCGGTAACTTCAGCCAGGAGGAGGTGCGCTCCCTGGCGCGGATCATCAATGAGGGAGCACTCCCGGTGGACCTTCAATTCATCGAGGAACGGACCGTGGGACCGTCCCTGGGACAGGATTCCATCGAGTCGGGGATGCGCGGTCTCCTGGTGGCGAGTGCCATCGTGATGCTCTTCATGCTGGGATACTACAAGCTGGCGGGCATCATCGCGAACATCGGCCTCGTGCTGAACATCATGTTCCAGATGGCGATACTCTCCTGGCTCGGCTTCACCCTGACCCTGCCGGGCATCGCCGGCCTGATTCTCACCATAGGAATGGCGGTCGATGCGAACGTGATCATCTACGAGCGCGTCAAGGAGGAGCTTCGGGACGGCAAGTCGGTGAGGATGTCCATCGTGCACGGTTTCGAAAGGGCCTTCTGGACCATCTTCGACTCAAACCTCACCACGATGATCGCGGCCTTCATACTGCTCCAGTACGGTACGGGCCCGATCAAGGGGTTCGCCGTGACGCTTTTCATCGGACTGATCTCCAGCATGTTCGTCGCGCTGTACATCACCCGTTATGTGTATGACCTCATCTCGCTCAACAAGAAACTGAAGAAGCTGAGCATATAAGGAGCCGATTCTTGAAAACGACGATCTCATTCCTGAAATACCGTTTCGTGGCCGTTGGCTTTTCTATTGCCTTGGGAGTCGCATTCAGCATCGGGACCGCCATAAACGGCGGGTTCAATATGGGGATCGATTTCGTGGGCGGCGTCAAGGTGACCACGAAATTCGACAGGCACATGGAGGAGGGGGCGATCCGCAGCAGCCTGCAGCAGCTCGATGCCACGGTGCAGCGCATAGGGCAGGATTCGGCCAACGAGTTCATCATCTCGGTGAAGGGATCATCTACTGATGGGGCGGAGGCCGGTAACGAGCTCACCAACGTGATACAGCAGCGGTTTACCGGCGTACAACTGCTGAGCGTCGAGACGGTGGGTCCAGCGGTGGGGGCATATCTGAGGAGCTCGATGATCAGGCTCATCATCGCATCGGTGGTGTTCATGGCGATATATCTCACCTTCAGATTCGAGTTCAAGTATTCCGTGGGCGCCATGGTGGCCCTGGTGCACGACGTCACCCTCTCATACCTCTTCTGCGGCATCGCCGGCGTTGAGATCAATGTTCCTATAATCGCCGCGCTGCTCACCATATTCGGGTTCTCGGTGAACGACACGATCGTTATATTCGACAGGATTCGTGAAAACCTTCGTTTGAAGACCCAGCAGAGCTTTCGCGACGTCATCGACCTTTCGGTGAACCAGTCCCTTTCAAGAACCATCCTCACCTCTCTCACCGTACTGCTCTCGATCCTGGCGATATACCTTCTGGGGAGCAAGGGATTGAACGATTTTGCGGAGGTGATGCTCTTCGGTACCGTGATAGGTACGTACTCGACGGTATATATCGCCTCTCCGGTGGTCATGTACTGGGAGAAGTATGCCAAGAAGAAATAGGCAGTCGACACCCGTCCATCCTGAACGATAATAACGGAGAGTGATGGTGCATGGACGTAACATCCTGTCGTCCACCCTTATCCTGCTGTATCTCGCCACGGTCCTTACAACAGCCGTTGCCGATCCCGTGCCGGAGGAGCACCGGGCTGCCTCAATCGAACGATTCATACATACACTGATTCACGAGAAGGAATACTACAGGGCCTATGCCGAGCTCACAAGGCTCGGGGCGCTCTATCCCGGATATCTGGAATCGCAGCGGATCGGGGTTGCAGGGCTCTATCTCCAGTATCGGGCGGGACGCTTCCGGGATATAACAGCGGCGGGGGGGAGGGCCGTGGAGGGTCCCCTGGGGCTCATTTTCGTCGCTGACGCCCAGCTGCAAATCGGTCGCTACCGGGAGCTCTTTGCCACCATGCAGCTCCCCGGCTGGTCGGGGTATCTGGAGAGGGATGATTTTCGTGTTAAGCGGGAGTTCGCCTGCGCCGTTATGCTCGGCGAGTTCAAAAGGGCCGGCGATGCGGCGGCCCGGTTGAAGGAGCCCCTGAGGGAACGGGGATTTCTCCTTCTCAGGGATTCCGTAGATGCGGCGCATCGCCGGAAGGTCCCCTTCGTTGCCGCGGCCCTTGGTATTGTGCCGGGACTCGGCTATGTCTACGCCGGACAGGGGTGGACCGGACTACTGGCGTTTCTGGCGGTGACAGTGAACACCCTGGTCTCCTATTTGGCATTCACCTCAGGAAACGGGGAGATCGGCGCCGTCACGGCGGTGGTGGGGACCTTCCTCTACTCCGGGAGCATCATGGGGGGATATCTTTCGTCACGCAGGTTTAATGAGCGCCTAGATGCCGGTATGGGTGAACGCATCCATAATGAGCTTGACCTGGACGGCGATATAGAATGGATTATGAGAAGATACGGGATTGATGACAGACGAGAATAACAGACGATTCATGGAGCTCGCCTTTGCCACGGCCTTCCGAAGGCTGGGGAACACATCCCCGAACCCGCCGGTGGGTGCGGTGATCGTCCGGGACGGTGAGATGGTGGCTCAGGGGGGGACCCTCAGATGCGGTTCAAGCCATGCCGAGGTGGCCGCCCTAGAGGCTGCGGGCGCGGCCTCCAGGGGGGCGGAGATGTTTGTAACGCTGGAGCCCTGCTGCCACTACGGGAAAACGCCCCCCTGCACCGAGGCAATCATCAAGGGCGGCATTCACAGGGTCCACATCCCCATGCTGGATCCGAATCCCCTGGTGGCCGGCAAAGGCGTCGCCGCGCTCCAGGCCGCGGGGATTGATGTGGTGTTCATGCATGAGATGCGGCATCGGGCGGCAGACATCTACAGGTCCTTTAAAAAGCTGATACTGAGGAGGAAGCCCTTCGTCATACACAAATGCGCCATGACGATGGACGGAAGGACCGCCACGACGTCAGGTGATTCCCGGTGGATCACCAGCGAGTATTCCCGGTACATTGTGCATCGGCTGCGGGCGAAGGTGGACGCCGTGATCGTGGGGAAGAATACGCTCCTGCGGGACAATCCGGCGCTGACGGTGCGCATGGATTCGTTTGACGATCATGTCAGGCGGTTTTTCGAAGATCCGCCCGCGGTTGCGGGAAGGAACAATTTTTTCATCGCCTCGCTTCTGCGGGAAGATCCGGCGGAATACCGTGATCCCTGCCGGATCGTAATGGGGATGCCGGAGATTGAGGACGCCGGTGCACGCTTTTTCTCTGATGACAATTATATTATATTTGAGACGAAAGAGAGGCTCGATGCGATGTCCCGGTCTGCAAGGGGCGGAACGCCGGGAATCGGCAGGAACGTGGTCCCCCTGCGGGGTGGAACGAAAAGGGACGCGGTGGTACAGGTATTGGAGGAACTGGAGCGCCGGGGGGTCATGCTGATCCTCCTGGAGGGGGGGGCTGCGCTCTCGGGGTCATTCTTCGATTCGGGGGAGATTGACCAGTACATGTATTTCCTGTCGCCGAGGATCGCGGGAAACGGCCTCCCCGTCATGGCGGCCTCGGGATTCGCTACGATCGGTGAATCCCTGCCGCTGCACGATCTATCCTATGCGGTGCTGAACGAGGAGATACTCTGCAACGGCTACAGGGACGTCTACAGCTTTGAGATGGTATGAGGTGGTGGTATGTTTACCGGACTGATCGAAGAGACCGGCACGGTTACCGGCATCCGGCGTGAGGGGGAGGGGCTGGTCCTCACCGTTTCTGCATCGGCCGTGCTTGATGACATGAGGAGGGGCGATTCGATCTGTATCAACGGTGCATGCCAGACGGTCACAGACCTGGACAAGGTGTCCTTCTCAGTGTTCGTGTCGAGGGTCACCGCTGATATCACAACGCTGGGGGTAATGGCCAGGGGGGCCAGGGTAAATTTGGAGCGGGCGATGTCGCACCAGTCCAGGTTCGGCGGTCATATCGTCCAGGGGCACGTGGACGGAACCGGGACGGTACACCGGCTCTCCAGGGATACGAAGGGGCTGACCATAGTCGTTACGGCCGATAAGGGGATCTGCAGATACCTGGTGGACAGGGGGTCCGTTGCCGTTGATGGAGTATCGCTCACCGTAGTCGAGGCCGGGCGTGATCGTTTCACCCTGTACCTGATACCAGAGACCATCTCCGGGACAACCCTGAATTCCCTGAAGACCGGAGACCGCGTGAACATCGAGGTGGACATCCTGGCGAAGTACGTGGAAAGGATGATGACCCGTGGTGATGGCGGAAAGGATGATGAGGGGGACGGGAGCCTCAGGCGAAAGCTCTATGAAGAGGGCTTCAGCTCCTGATCCATCAGCGCCTGTATCCCCTCCGGCGATTGTATCGAGAAGAATGTATCGATCCGCGCCCCCCTGAAGACGTTCATGATCTGATCCTGCAGTCCGTAGAGATGGAGATCGACGCCGCCGCTCCTGGCGAGGTTTGCGCAGTTCATGAGGATGCCGATCCCCGAGCTGTCGATGAAATCAAGAACCGAAAGGTCCATGAGAATCGTGTTGCACCCCGGCCGGAGAAGCGACTGGAAGGCGGCCTCGAACCCCTCGGAGCCGTCTATGGTGAGCTTCCCCTGCAGTGACAGACGCCACAGCCCCCTTCGTAATTCACGCTTTTCAATCTTCATGGTGTATCCCCGCAGGTTAAAATATCATGAATGCCGCGTCGCTCGACGCAGCCGATTCTCATCGTCCCGGGCATCTCTGATCAAGCAGAAAAATTTCATTCAGATCGATATCATCAGGGGGGACCGGGATCGACACCCTCGCCGCCCCTCTGGAGGATGAGAGATAGATCGCATGCACCGCCTCGAGGGCCCTGTAGCCGTCGATACCGCTCGATGTGATCGCGGTACCGCGACGATACATGAGCGATTTCACCTCACGGTAAAGTTCCGTGAAGCAATTGTTCCTCCTGCCGGTGGCGAACCTTCGCTCGGCCAGGTCGTGAAAGCCGCTGTAGAGTCGCGATCTCTTCCTGACGAAAAGGCGCTCGTATCCGTTGCCGATGACCAGCTTCCCTTCGGTGCCGGAGATCTCCAGCTCGAAGACGAAGTATCTCATGCCGCCACCCGCCTCTAGGAATACGTTTATGCCCCCCTCCATCCTGCACCAGGCCGCAGCGCCGTCCTCGTAACCCGCGGACCTGGCGTCTCTGGTGAATTCCCCCTGCACCGAGGAGAAGTCGCCGAAGAGGTAGCGCAGGATGTCCACCAGGTGCGTGCCGTCATGCAGGAGCGGACCGCCGCCTTCGTCCAATGAAGAGACACCCCTGTATCCGCCGGTGAGAATCGATGCGTGGACGCTGCGGACCACGCCGATTTTACCGGTGCCGATGGATCGCTTCAGCGCCCGGTACCGGGAGTCGTAGCGCCGTTCATGGTTGATGATCAGGGCCGTCCTCGAGGCCTTACAGGTGTCGAGGATTGCCCTGGCCTTCCTGAGCGACGGAGCGATGGGTTTTTCCAGGACAATGACTCTGGCACCTCGCCGGGCCGCCTCAGCGGCGATCAAATCGTGGCTCTCCGTCCATGTGGCGATAATCGCGAGGTCGGGTTGTACCCGCTGGAGCAGCTCGTCGCTGCTGGTATAGCAGCGCTCTTTCGGGATGCCGGCAACCCTGGAAAATGCATCCAGGCGCTTCTGGTTGATGTCGCAGGCGTGGGTGACCGCTATCCCCGCCGCGATCATGCCGCCGTAATGGGTACAGGGGCTGTAGCGCAACGGGTCGGATTCCAGCATGAACCCGATTCTTCCGCAACCGATGAGGGCTGTTTTCATGGCTGCCGTTCTGGCGTTCCGCTGTCAGAGGATGGGGAGGTATTCCTTGATCTCATAATCGGTGACGTACTTGTTGAACATATCCAGCTCCATCCTCTTGTTTTCGATGAACTTCGAGAAGATGAACTCACCGAGGGTCTCCCTCATGAGATTGCTCGATTCGAAATGCTGCAACGCCTCGTTGAGGCTCCTGGGGAGCGGAACGAAATCGTTGGTGGTAACGGAATCCCTGGTGATCTCGGCGGATTCGGGGAGATCGTAGTTATTTTGTATCCCCTCGAGCCCCGAGGCGAGCATCACGGCGAAGGCCAGATAGGGGTTGCAGGAGGGATCTGGGTTGCGGAGCTCAACACGCATCGTGTCGGGTTTGTCCTGCCTGCAGCGGGGGAGCCGCACCAGTGCCGAATCGCTTGTGGTGCTCCACGTGACGTGCGTGGGGGATTCGAATCCCCTGGCGATACGCTTGTACGAGTTTATCCACTGATTGGTGACCGCGAAAAACTCGCTGCAGTGCCTCAGCAGGCCTGCCACGTATTGCTCGCATGTGGTGGACATCAGATTCTTTCTTGTATTATCGAAGAAGACGTTCTTGTCATCCTTGAAGAGCGACTGGTGGATGTGCATTCCCGAGCCGTTCTGGTCCGCCAGTGGCTTCGGCATGAAGGAAGCGTAGATGCTGTTGAGCTGGCCGATTTCCTTTATGGTGAGCCTGAAGGTTACAATGCTGTCCGCAGTGGTCAGGGCATCCTCGTGCCTCAGGTCGATCTCGTGCTGGCTGTGGGAGCCTTCATGGTGCGACGATATCACATCGATCCCCATCTCCTCGAGGGTGAGCACCGATTGTCTCCTGATATCGGTAGCGACGTCGAGCGGGGTGAGGTCGAAGTACCCGCCGCGGTCCAGTGTCTCCGGTGAGGTCGAGTTTTTGAACAGGAAGAATTCAATCTCGGGGCCGGTGTACAGCGTGTACCCCATGTCGGCAGCTCTCTTGAGGCTCTTTTTCAGGATATAGCGGGGATCCCCGATATAGGGCTCCATGCCCACCTGATAGATGTCGCAGATCATTCGTGCGACCGAGTCCTCCTTGGGGCGCCATGGAAGCAGGGTGAATGTGGAGACGTCCGGCATGGCGATCATCTCCTGCTCGTCCTTTCGTATGAAACCCTGCAGGGTGGATCCGTCGAAACGGACACCCTCGTGAAGTGCGTCCTCAAGCTCTTCGATGGTGATGGCAAAGCTCTTCAGAAAGCCGAGGATGTCGGTGAACCAGAGCCGTATGAACTTTACGTTTTTTTCCTTCGCGGTTTTCAGTATATATTCTTTGTCATGGTCCATGGATATTTCTCTCCGCGTATCGCTTCGCGCTCTGACGCGATGGTAGAATCCGGAGTGCCGGAAAAATTCGGTTTCCGTCACCAGCTGATGAATATCAGTACAATGAACAGCGCAAGAATAATGACAAACAGCAGGAGCATGAATATGGTCCCCTTCGATAATCCGGGACCGGACTCCCGTGGCTCGAAGGACTTCATTTTCTGCTGCATCGATGCATCGAGTATCTTTTTCTTTATAGGGCCGTCTATCGACGGGTCGTAAATGCGGAGCTTGACCTGCTTCTCTTCCTCGGTAAATTTCCCGTAGATACCTGATCCGATGAGCGTCAGTATCTCCACCGGGTCCTTCTTGCCGCTTCCGGCCTTGATATCGATCACCTCTGCCGGGATGGGACGAATCTGCTTGTCCTCCCGGAGGTCCAGGAGATCGATGAAATAATTCGCACGGTCAGAAATGGCCTGGATCTTGATGATAATCTTGTCGCCGATCTTGAGCTCATAGATCGGCTTCCCCCTGACGGGAGAGACGATCGGTTTCACCGGCAGTATGACCGCAGCGTCCTCGGTGGCGGCGGAGCCTTCGCTTTTCTGGGCAGGTTCTTCCTCACCCTTTTTATCTCTGTTCTTCTTCGTTTCGTAATAATCCCGCTGTGTCACTTCCTGAATGCCGGTTTCCAGTATGAGGCTCTTGTCGTGGAGCACACGGTTTATCAGGTCGAAGATGGTGATATCGACGTTGCTGTAGTCGTATTTATAGACGCTCTGATAGAACTCCTTGAGCAGCTTTACCTCATCAGAGAGGGCCTTGATGTGGTCCATAATGGAATGGGTGATATTGGCATTGAAGTTGCCCTTCCATTTGACATCGGCGATGTATTCTTCGTACCGGTTCCATTCCTCGTGCGGCTCCATGTTGTAGATCTCGGAATAGGTCGATGCCACAACGGCGTAGGAATCGATGGTATTCTCGTTTTTAAAAATGATCATGATCTGGCCGTACAGATTCATGGACGGTGACTTGAACCTTCCCTTTACTATAAGGTAGTTATCACCGTATACTCGAGTCGCGTCGGAATCCATATCTCACCGTTATTGATTACTTATAGGAGAATATCGGGAAGCAGTCACTGTCAACCTTGGGTATATTTATCGTAATGATTAATTGTAATAGAAAACCTCATTGTGTCAATATAAAAATCGGGGTCCGCTCAATAAATTGCTCTATACACACGACCGCGCGGAGCGGTCCCGGACTTCGCTGACCAATAAATTTGGGTGCTGCAAAGAAATATACTTGTAATATTTCAATCATTTATGGTTAAATATGGGAGTGAATGCAGGATTTATGATTTGATTTCCGCAATTATCGTACGATATACAATGTAGGGATGTACTAGGTGGCGTTCACCAATCTGTGAGTATTCCAGGGAGCCGATACCGTATGGAACAGGAGAAGGGGAAGGGGCACTATATATCGCTGGCGGTGAAGATCATCATCGTTGTCCTGGTGCTCGGTTTCGCGTTTTACATAGTGTATTTCAAGACGATGCGGGGCCGCGCCCGGATGATACTCTCCGATAGGGAGATCGAATCATCATCGGATGATTACAAGACAAGTGACTTCAATATCAACAGCAGGATATATTTTCATATATCGCGGCGAAATTCGACGCTGGACGGTGCGGAGGTCGCCCTGGACATCGAGAAGATGAAGGGGGATGACTTTTCCCACTATAAGAGAATAAGCTATGAGATTGACAGGCAGTTTAAGAAGATACAATCATACATTCCCGAAGAGTACCTGTCCGGTCCCGGGAAATACCGTATCAAACTGCTGATCGACGGAAAGGTCATGTCCGTCGAGGAAATAAACGTAGGAGAATGAGGCGGATCCCCGCAGCGTACGGCAGTCCCTCCAGAGAGAGAGGGGGTTTATCATCATAGAAGGCAGGGGCACCATGAGGAGGAATTCTGTATTCCGGCGTATCTGCATCCTACTGGTAACAGTCGTGGCGATGCCTGTCGCCGTTTTCCCCTTCTCCGATCAGACAACATCGGAGAGGATTCTCAGGGAGAACAAGCATTTCGTGGAATTCGTCAACGATGGTATAACCAATTTTGCCGAGGATAAAATCGACAGCTACCGGAAGGCCTACGAGCTCCATTTTAATGCCGACGTGGCATTTCTCCAGGCAGACTACCGCAGGACATATAAAAAGATATACGCCTCCCAGGGAATCCTCGCCTCCCTCTATTCAGACATAGTGAAGGACGTGTACCTGGAAGATTCAAAGAACATACTCGATACGATAGCCCCCCGTGTCATCAGCTCGAAAAATGCAAGGGCAAGGCTCTTCCTGACGCTGGGATACCGGGACAGGACCATCAGCTGGACGCATTTCACCGTCGGCGATGCATCGAATCCCAAGCTCTACTCATATCGCATCTACAAATACATCAAGGCGATCCAGTACGCGCGCCGTGCGAAGCGATATGCCTTTCTGGCCCTCTTCGAAAGCCAGGATACCGAAACCAAGCGCAGAATATACGCCAACGTCATGAAGACGGAGAACCAGAAGGGGAATCCCTTTTTTAGCCGGTTCGTCGACCTGGAGGAAAAGGAATACATCCGGGAGATGAGCAAGGAGTTCGAGGATTACGAAAGGGAGCAGAGGGAAAAAACCGCTGCCCAGACAAAGGAGGAGGGGGGACAAGCCTCGCCAGCCTCCTTTGAGAAGAACGTGGAGAAAAGAGTCAGGTTCCGAAACGAGAAGCGCACCGCCAGATTCCTCATTAACACTGAATACGATCCCGCAGAGGATATCATGCGGTCCTATCTGGAGGACTTTAATTTCAAGCTGATCAATTCGACATTTGAAATTCTATCGACGACCGGCGGTGCGAGCCCAGGGAAGGAGGCCACGGGTTCGGAAAAGGGGGAATCGCAGAGAATTGATTATAATAAGTACAAAATCCACCTGATGGATAATTATTCCCGGCTGGCGAAGAATTCAGTCCTTGAAAGCTTCTACGGACAGGTGGCGGTGGAGGATGCGGTCGACGAGGATACAATGAAGGCCGAGATCCCCGAAAAGGAGGATCATTCCGATAAGGAATCGAAAGAACCTGCCAATAAGGAAACCGGCGGCGCGCAATAATTTTTACGCGGAGAGACTGGCAAAATCCCCTCAGGGATGTTAATATAAAGTATGAGACGAATATTTTACGGCATTATGGTCCTGTACTCGATTGTGTTTGGTGTGGTAATTCTGCTCGATATCATATACTGGCTTCTGTATTAGGTGAATGTGGCCGTATACAACATAACTTGAAAGGAAATTGCGTTTAATGGCAAACAGGGAAGAAAGCAGGAACAGTGAATTCGGTTTTTTTTCAAGGCTCAATATACGGGCGAAGCTTATCTCCATCATCTCGCTTATCATTATTACCTCTCTTTCAGGGATGATCATTTTGGCGTCGTTCTTCTTCCGGAGAGATACCGAGGTGCGAATCGAGGAGATGAACCTGAATATCGCCGAGATTACTTCTTCCAAGGTGCAGGTGGAATTCTCGTCAATAATCGATAAGCTGAACCTCATGGGGACGACGTTGATCCAGCAGTTCCGTTCGAGGGAGCAGCAGGACCTCTTTACCAACATCTTCTTCAGAAACGATAAGAGCATTGTTTTCGTCGGTGTCGCCGAGAGGGAAGGCGAGGGCCTTGATTTCAGGAAGACCCTGTTCAACAGCGGATTCATGGAGAATAACAAGTTCTCTGAAGACGACATGGCCTCCATAACGCGGAAAAACGGCAGCAAGCTGGTAAGGGCCTTCAACAACCAGGTGGTGGTGGAGAACGTCTCAAGCGATTTTAAAATGCCGGTAATCGCCGTTGTTATGCCCTTTCAGAAGGCGGGGAACACCGTGCAGTCGGTCGTCTGCTCCTACATGAAGCTCGACCGTTTCCTGCAGACATTCAGGAAAACGGGAGATATCAGGGATACCTTCATGGTGAACGACCGTGGCGATGTACTGGCGCACCCGGATGGCAAGATCGTGCTCTCCCACGGCAACCTCATCAACCTGCCCATTGTCAAGATGATGCTTGAGAGCCGCAGCGACAACGGACAGACGCGCTACAAGGACCTGAATGGCGTATATCACATCGGCGCATTCAAGAAGATCGGACTGAGCGGCATCGGGGTCATCGCCACCGTTGAGGAGGCAAGGGCCTTTCAGGCGGTGTATGACATTCAGAGGCGGAATATTTATATAATGGTAATAGTCCTGACGCTGGCGATACTTATCGTCTACTTCTTCGGAAAAACCCTCACCACGCCGATCGTACGTCTCGTGGGCGCAACGAAGGAGATCGAACAGGGGAACTTCAGGGTCAACATCGTTCCCGCATCGGGTGATGAGATCGGACAGCTTACGAGCTCCTTCATCGCCATGGGGAGGGGCCTCGAGGAGCGGGAAAAACTGAAGGAGACCTTCGGCAAGTTCGTGAACAAGGAGATCGCCGAGCGGGTATTGAAGGGCGAGATTAAGCTCGGAGGGGAACGGGTAGATGCGGCGATTTTCTTCTCCGACATACGCTCCTTCACCGCCATATCTGAAAAGCTTCAGCCGGAGGAGGTCGTGGAATTCCTCAACCAGTACATGACTCGGATGGTGAACTGCGTGAACCGGACCTTCGGGGTCGTTGACAAGTATATCGGCGATGCGATTATGGCCGTATGGGGAGCACCGATATCCAAGGGGAACGACACCGAGAACGCCATAAACGGCGCGCTGATGATGCGGAAGGAGCTCATGGAATTCAACAAGGGGCGCGGCGGCGAGAAGAAGCCGATCATCAAGATCGGATGCGGCATCAACAGCGGCCCCGTGCTGGCCGGTCAGATCGGTTCGGAAGACAGGATGGAGTATACCGTTATCGGAGACACGGTGAACCTCGCCTCAAGGATCGAGTCGCTGAACAAGCCCTTCGGTACCGATATCCTTATCTCCTCGGATTCCTATGGGCAGGTCAGGAACATATACCGCGTCGAACCGATGCAGAAGATCAAGGTCAAGGGGAAGACCGAGCCGCAGCAGATTTATGCCGTCCTGGGCAGGGCAGATGACCAGACCGCACCGCGCTCGCTGGAAGACCTGAGAAGGATTCTCGGGATTGAGATGAAGGGGAAACCGCAGGGTGAGACGGAGGAAGAAGTGAAATATGAAATCCTGGAATAGCGATTTCATCGTCGTTGGCGTCAGTACGCTGATCATCCTCCTGTTTTCAACGCTCCTCTACTTCGATTTCACGAAACGGTTGAGTGTGGCGAACGCCCAGGAGATAGGCACCATCACGTTCAAGAAAAAGGTAGCCCAGCGTAAATACTCGGGCCAGGTGGTATGGGAGGAGATCGAGCAGAGCACCCGTGTCTTCAACAACGACACCATTCGGACCGCAGACATCTCGGAGGCGGTGGTCCATCTCAAGGACGGGACCGATATAAGCCTTGATGAAAACAGCATGATATTTCTCTCGATCGACGAGAATGCCATCAATATCAACTTCACCCAGGGATCAATATTCGCAAAGCGGGGGAACATCCAGGGTGATGTGAAGGAGATCACGATCCAGTCTCAGGATGCCACGGTATCCATAGAAAAGAGCGATATACAACTCACGAAAACCGAGAGCAAGGACCTAGATCTCACGGTGACAGGCGGGAGCGCCAGGGTGCAGATCGCGAACACTGAAAAGGTGGTGGGCAAGGACGAAAAGGTGGTGCTGGAGAAGGGCGCGAAGGAGGTGAAGATCGTCAAGCTCCAGCTCAAGCCGCTGACACCCGAGCCGAACAAATTCTTCGTGACCACAGGCGATTCCGTCGCGGTGAACTTCGCCTGGGAGGCGGTGGAGGAAGGCTCCGGCGTCTATCTGGAGATATCAAGGGACAGGGGTTTCGCGAACAAGATCGTGAGCCGGAAGGTGCCGCAGAATAGCGTAACGGAGGATCTTGACGCGGGGACCTACTACTGGCAGCTCCGGGCGGTGAATGAAAAGAATGGCGGAACCGACGTGAGCCCCGGCAGGAAGCTTACCATCCTGAGGGAAAAGCCGGTGCGTCCCATACAGCCTGAGGCGAGGAGAAACTATTCCTACACCTCGCAGCCGCCGATGATAAATTTCCGCTGGTCCCCTGGCGAACTTGCAACGGGATACGTGATAGAGATAGCCAAGGACCCGCAGTATAAATCGATGGTGAAATCGGTGGAGACATCGCTCACATCGATCGCCTTCGGCGACCTTACCGAGGGGGAATACTACTGGAGGGTGAGGTCTAAGGTACAGTTCGGGACGATGGCGAAGGACAGCGCCGGCGAGAGTATTCCCTTCAGTGTCAAGCGGATCAACGAGATTACCCCCCCCGATCTCATCGCGCCGCAGGACAAGAGGGTCGTGAGCGCGGAGCTCATCAAGAAAAAGGAGTTGGTCTTCAGCTGGAGTGCGGACTCGCGGTTCGCCAGTTACAGGGTATTCATCGCCAGGGACAAAGAATTCAAGGATGTGGTTGCGGGGCCCGTGGTGAATACGAACTACTACACAGCCGCCGGCGAATTCAATGCCGGTGAGTACTTCTGGAGGGTGCAGCCGGTCGCCCAGGGTGATGCGAGCGTTCCCTTCTCAAGGGACCGTTCCTTCACCGTGATCGCGACGGACAAGCTGGCGCTCCTTCTGCCGGTCCAGAACATGGAGATCCTCCTGAAGGAGGAACAGAAGAATGTTCCGGTCTCGTTCACCTGGGAGAGGTCTTCAATAAAGGGGGAGTTTCAGTTCGAGATCGCGGGGGACAAGGGATTCGCCGGGATCATTGAACGGAAAATTCTCTCCGCATCCTCCATGACACTTCCGGCGATGAAGGCCGGGAAGTATTACTGGCGGATCAGGCTTTTGGACGACAACAAGAACCAGATACTGGGGAGCGATATTCGAGAATTCTCCATAGCGATACCGAAGAAGGAGATCGCGGCCGTGGCAGAAGCGGAGAAAGCGGCTGCCCTGGAGAAGGAGCGGATTGAGAAGGAGAAGCTGGATAAGGAGAAGAAAGAGAAGGAATTGCTCGTCGGCACCGTACTGACGGTCAGTTCGCCGGTTGGGCGCAGCGTCATTTACATTGGCGGCAAACTGAGGGGGACAAAGACGGTGACGGTCAAGGCGACCCCGGGTGAGAAGGTGAACGTTCTCGTCAAGACCCCGGGATACGAGGAATTCAGGACCGAGGTGGTGCTGGAGGCGGGAGAAAAGAAAACGGTTTACGCAAGGCTGGTGGACATGAAGCTCATGCCGAGGATGCAGTGGAAGACCAATGTGCAGGCCTCGGTGACATCGAAGCCGGTATTCGAAAAGGACATCATTGTCGTCGCCACCGGAAGGGGAGGGGTCGTGGCCCTCAACAAATACGGAAACATTCTGTGGCGCCAGTATCTCGGGAGCGTAACGAAGTCGACCCCGGTGATACACGAGTCGTCGGTGTATGTCACTACCGTGGATTCCAAGATCTATTCGCTCGATATCACCAGCGGCAAGGTGCGCTGGAACCAGAAAATCGACGGACCGCTTCTTTTCGGAGCCCAGCCGCTGGCGGTGAACGGGAAGCTTTTCGTCGCCACCAGCTACGGGAAGGTCGCCGCCTTCTCCGCAGCGGACGGGAAGGAGCTCTGGATTCGTGATCTCAAGGCGGGCATATTTTCCTCGATGGATCACCATGATGACCTGCTGTATATCGGCACAGACCAGTCCATCGTCTACGCCCTTGATGATGACGACGGGGATGTGGACTGGGATTTCGATGTCGACAGCAGGATAATCTCCTCGTCTCCGAAGGTCTATAAGGACAACGTCTATGTGGGGTGTTACAGCGGGTCCTTCTATGCCATCGACGCCTCTCGGGGAAGGATGCGCTGGAAGTTCGACATGAAGAAATCGATATTCTCCAACCCGGCCTTCCACGACGATACCGTGTATATCGGTGCATCCGACGGTACTCTCTACGCACTTGATGCGAGAAAGGGGAGCCTCCAGTGGAAGTTCAATACCGGGAGCAAGATGATGTCGGAACCGGATATCCTGAAGGACGAGATATTCGTGACCAGCGGCAATTCGGTCTATTCCCTGAAGATGGATACGGGGAGGGTGAGCTGGATGGAAAAATTCGACAACCGGATCAACACCGGGGCCTCCGTCGTCGATGGAAACGTATGCCTGGGCCTCGAAAACGGGGACGTGGTGTCGCTCAGAACGAACCTGGTGAAGGTGGTGAAGTAGCGTTCCGTGTCTCGGTAGAGCAGCCGTTTCAGTAGAATTTTTCTTTAATATTGAATTCCCACAGCTCCACCAGCTTGTCAAACTCCTTGTCCCTGGGTTTGTCCCTGTAGGCCATGTTCCTGCGCTTTATCAGGTATGCCACGGTGGAGTCCTCCAGCAGGAAGTTCTGCTTCACACTGTACAGCTTCGTAATGAGATAGTTCAGATTGTAGGTCTGGAAGTCACCGAGAAATTTTGACGATGCCACCGTCGGCTCGTACTTCAGCAGCAGCTCGGTGAAGTAGAGGGCGAGCCTCCAGGAGTCGTTGCTGCCGCCCAGCGCAGTCTTGTAGTGCATGCTCAGTTTCTCGAAGAGGTCCATGTTCTTGTAGTAGGAGTCGTAAATGACCTTGATGAATTCGGGGAACATGTTCTGGACCTCCATGAGGTCAATGGGATCACCCCGACCGATGAAATGATCGAATATCTTCTTGCTCCCTTCGCTTATCGGCTCCACCTCGATCAGTTCAATGTACATGTCTTTAATGACAGTACGGACCTTCCCGGCCTTTTTCAGGTAAATCTCGATCTCCACCGGCTCGATATAGTAGTTCTTATTCTCTTCCCTTTTCATGATCCTGACCGTATTTCTCGAGCAGCGCATTGACCGCGTCCCGCTGGGAGTCGTTGAAGGCTGCCTCCAGAGCCTGCTTCAGGACCCTCTGTCTCTCGGCACCGGAGAGCCCCCTCCCTTTGCTGAGGAGGTCCTCGAAGCGGACCGACAGGCGCACGAGCTTGTCACGTGACAGATCCCAGAGGGTGTCGCCGCTCTTTACGACAACGATCTCTCCGTCGGTCATCCTGAAGGTGTTCTTCGGGTAGATCCAGTCGGGGTTCTTCCCGGTCTTCATGGTCTGATAGGGGATCCTGTTGTAGCCGTTCATCTGGGCAACGCGATTGGCATACCTGAATATGTCGCCGTCTTTAATGAAAATGTTGTACTTTTTCTCGTAATACCTGCTTTCGGTTACGCTCAGCTTGCGCTCCAGTACATCCGGGGCATGATGTCTCTCCCGGGAGGTCGGCCCGTAGAAGAACAGAGTGACGATGACCGCGGCAACTAGCAGCAGGAGGAGCGGCAACAGAATCCTTAGGCTCCTGGAGAATGCCGGGCTCCTGGTTTTCATCGCCGCGGCGTCGTCGTGCGTATCGCCGGTATCCGAGACGGATCCCCCGGCACGGGCCGGCTGGCCGACGGTTCCGGGAGCGGATCCCGAGACTACTGAGGACGATTCATAATCTCCCGACGCTTCAGTTTCCTGAAGGGCTGAGGCATCGCGACCGCGGAACATAACCCTGCGATATTCCGCTTCATCGACAATATCCTCGGAGGTGCTGACTGATTTTCTGATGTGGATGTCCCTCTCCAGCTGGCGGATGGAACTGCCGAGTTCCCCGGCATAGCGTTCCGATTCGGTATAGATCGCCAGGAGATTCTTCAGCCGCTCGCGGTCGGTGAATATGCGTTCGATGTATCGTCCCATCGACGTTCCCGCGAAGATGGACCTCTCCTCTTCCCGCACCTCGTCGAAGACCGGATCGGAGGCGGTGAATGCCTCTTCTGTGATGCCGGTGAAAAGGCCCCCAGCGAAGAAGATCAGATGGCAGCGGAGACGCTGCCCATTGCTGAAGACCATCGACTGATTGATCCTCAGCCGAACCGCCTGCAGTATCTCCCTGCATCGCGTCGATAGGTTCCTGTTCCTGGTGAGGGAAAGTGCCAGGGAGAGGATCGTCGCGATATTGTACAGGATCGGGGACGCCCCGTCCCCGCCCTGTTCCTCGGCGTACCGGGCGAGTCCTTCCAGCCAGGGGGCATCAAAGTCCCCCTGGGGAATGCAATCCTGCGGTATCCTCAGCTCGCTGTAGATGGTTGAGAGGTCGCGGTGGGCCCTGATCTCGTAGTGGATGCCGGGCTTCAGAATGATCATATCGGAGGCGGCAAGTTTCCGGATGTTCTTATTCCCGTCATCGATGACCGCACAGGGAATCTTGGAAGTCCTGAAGAGCATCGGCGTGTCTTCGAAGACCGAATAGGTCACCAGGATCGCATCGACGCCGTCGGCAAGGATTTTTTTTATGCCGCCGGGGCCTTTCACAAAGGCGATATCGATATCAGAATCGCCGGGGCCGGTCCCGGCGTAGCTAATCTTGATGTTGTAGGAATCAGGATAATTGCTGATCGTGGCGCCGCCATCGGTCTTGACATTGAGCCCGCTGAACGCGGTCTGACCGATTGAGGTGCCGGGGAAGAGCCTTCGAATATTCCGGAAGAGCACTGCGTGATCGCTGGCGATGGTCAGGGGACCGCGGGACGTGTGCTTCCATTTCAGGAAGCGCATCACGTTCAAGAGGGTCATGGAAGGCTGAAGGATCAGGCGGATCATCGACGGGTCTATCCCCAGGCGGGAAAAGACGCCCAGATATCTCGAGGGGAAGAGATACGTGGTGATGAAGCCTCCGGAGAAGAATAGGGGCGTGTGCCCTGCGATGACGAGACCCGCACCGTTGAACCGGGAGAGTCCACGGTTTTTTTCCGCCACGAGATCATGGAGGTCGTTGAAGTTCATGAAGCGTCTGTTCATCTCCTTCAGGTCGATGATCACTGAGGAGTCGTGGACCGTCTTGAAGTTGCCGTCCCTGTAGAATACCCCGATGAACTGGCTTTTCGATGAGAGGTTCTGCTCCCGTGAGAGTTCCGGTATGTCCTTCTCGATATCGACGATTGAGGCGTTGGTAAGATCGAGGCCGAAGATTCTCTGGAATTCCAGATAGCGACGCACCACCTCTCTGCTGCCGATGTAACGGTTCGACTGGAGGTAGCGGATGTCGATATTGAACTGCTCTCCCGATGGATTGCCGGTCATGGTATCGGGTATGATGATGTTCTCCACGAGGGGGATGAGATTTACGGGCATATCGATCCAGTTGCCGATCCGGATGAAGGGCTTGTCGTCGTCGATACTGGTTCCCGTGTATATGATATAGCATTCCGGATCGACGATGAAGAGACGGTCTTCTTCTGTTTTTATGATGTCGCCAATTTCCATTCCGTACCTTCCATAGGGTATCGAACGTCCCTTATCGCCAGGGCGGGTGCCGGCAACGCAGAACGTCGGTGGCGGTGCGTCCTCTATAGCCGGCCCGTGCCATGATGTGTCATCGGTCATCCCTGCCGGCGGCCGGCGAGGGCATGATCGATGCTGCTGGTATCGCGTATGGGTCATTCATATATTTTTTCATTTAATTGTGCAATAAGTTTTTAATATTATGTGGCCTCATTTCGATATTATAAGTTGGGCGGGACCATGCCCCGCCGTGCTTTTTAATTGACAGCGGGGAATCGGCATCCGTTAATCGGAACAATACGGGGGCGCGGCTGTATGCCTCGTTCCCTGATTGAATGCCGGAATTGTAATGATTGAATGAACAGACTGATACTCATACTCCTCAATCTGCGGTTCAGATATCCCCTGGCGAGGCGATACTGGTGGTATTTCCTGTTGCTGTGTATCACCGTTACGGCGGTCCTCTTCGTATTCCGGCCCGAGGATGTCATCACACAGACAATCGGATGGGAAAAGAATTTTTCCATATCAAGTTTCACAATGAAATCAAAAAACGTGGCAATGACGGCTCGGGGCAACTTTATCGCCTCCGTCTACGAGGGGATCGAGGAGGGGATCAGGGGGATCTATGTCTCGGTATCATTCAACGGCGGCGCTAGCTTTCTGCCTTCGAGAAAGGTGGCGGATGTCGTCTCCAAGATCGACTGCAATCCCCATCTGGCGGTATCAGGAAACGGCGAGGTGGCGGTAACCTGGCATGTCTTCAAGGAGGAGGAATTCACGAACAGAGTCTATTGTGCCGTCTCGCGGGATTACGGAGCGAACTGGGACGAGCCGAAGCAGATCGCACTGGGCCTTGATCTGGAGATGCTCCCCCATGTGTATTTCGACGAGGCGGGAAAGCTTCACCTCTTTTTCCAGGGGAACAGAGGGCAGTCGTTCAACCTCTACCACGCCTACAGAAACGAGGCCGGGACCTTCGAGGTCACCGGCCCCATAATCGAGCTTGAGCAGTCCCTTCTGGGAGCCTTTTTCCCGTCGATACATTTCTCAGGCGACGGCATCTACATAGTGTGGCAGGGACGCAGCGGGAGCTATACTGACAATCTCTTCTTTATACGATCATTCAATTCCGGCAGGAGCTGGAGCGGTAGGCAGCAGATCACACGATCGGAGGGGAGCAACATCGCGCCGTCCGTTCTGTTCCATCAGGATGCGCTGTATGTGGCATATCAGAACAACGACAGCAAGAACTGGGGCATCAAGCTGGTTAAGGGGATATCACGGGGCGAGCTGTGGAGCACCTATCCGCGGCAGATATCCCAGACGAACGTGAACTGCTACGCCCCGGTGGCGGTCTCCTCAGGGAGCGATATCATGGTACTCTGGTATGATGCCCGGGAGGGGAAGGACAACATATACGCGAACAAGTACATGGTGAAGGACGACAAACTCGCCGAGGAGGCACGGCTCTCGGTAAGGAACATCGAGGCGAAACGGCCGGTGGCGGTTTCAGTTGGCAGCAAGGTGGTGTCCCTCTGGGAAGAGGGGGGGGTGATAATGGGGAAGTATTCCGATGTACATGTGGCCCCCCCTGAGGTGTTCTCCCCCACCCACCCGGAGGGGGTGTGGACGAAGAATCCCGTGGCACTGATTAAATGGAAATCACCGAAGGATGAATCCGGCGTGGTGGCCTACTGGACGCTGGTGACCACGAAGCCGGACATCCGCCCCTTCGTGGATCCCCCCATCGCCGATACGGCCGGCAACGTGACGCAGAAGGTGATCGCGAACCTGGAGGACGGGGTCACCTATTTCCACATACGGGCGGAAGACGGGGCCGGTAATCTCAGCAGGACAGTGCACTACAAGCTTCAGGTGAGCATACGACCGCTGCCGTCGCCGGTGGTCATCTCCCCGACGCATCCGCAGGGGAAGGCGATGAAGTCCAATGCCCCTGTGTTTCGGTGGGCCCTGGACGATTCAGACAGGCTCAAGGGATTCTATTATACGCTGTCAAAGGATTATTTCACGAGACCGGACACCTTCACCACGGATTTCGAGACATCCTTCAATGAGCTCGAGGAGGGGCGCTACTTCTTCAGAATCCAGGCGGTGGACAAGACGAACAAGATCGGTCCCTCAGCCATGTACGATATCGTCGTGGGAAAGGCGGAGCCGATCGACCCCGATCTTTTAAAAAAGATCGCGGAGGAGAAGGAGATTATTCCGGAATGGAAGGAGGAGAGGATTGTCATCCCGCGGTTCATCGCGCCCGCCGCATGGATAGAATTCCCCTTCAATGTGAGGGCCCCCTATGAAAGAAGCTCCTTCCAGGGGATTATCGTCACCAGGGGGATACCGAAAAATGAGATTGTCGGGTATTCCGTATTTGTGAACCGGGAGAGGATGCCCTTCCCTGCGGGGATCACGACGAAGAGCAGTATCCTTTCCGTCTCCGATCTTACGGACGGCCAGTACTATGTCGGCGTAAAATGCAAATATTACGGCACCGTCCAGGGGAGAAGGCAGGTTCGATGGACTGAGGGGAGGGTGTCCAGGATACAGGTGCGGCTCCGCGAGGAGGCATTTCCGCTTGAGAGAATCCTCACAGAAATGGCGCGGAGGGCAAATGAGTACACCGCCGTGATATCGCTCTTTTTCCTGCTGCTCTGCCTTTCCATAGCCGCGATCGGGTATGGAAGAAGGCTGTCGTTCCTCGCCGCCCTCTGGCGTTACAGGATCAGAAAACTGATCGAGCGCTTTTCGACCGAGGGGGAGGAGTTATGAGCGGGCGAAGGGAGTCGAACCCTCGACGTTCAGCTTGGGAAGCTGACATTCTGCCACTGAATTACGCCCGCATGCTATGAACAGAAATCCATTCCATGCATTTTTTGCAAGACATTTTTACCGGGGACAACCGGCTTTGTGAAAAAAATATATTTGAATTGGTATCAAAAAGTATAGTATTATAGTAGTATCTGAAACAATGAGATTTCTAGAAAAGAGAAGCACGGAAACGTGAAACTCAAAATTGCCACAATAATTCTCCTTATGGCCTCGCTGGTATATGTCAGCGATCGATCGTCTTATTCCGAAAGCATCGACGAGATGAACCGCAAGGCGCACAACCTCTATGAGGATAAGAAGTACAATCAGGCCATCGCACTATGGCTCGATATTCTGACGATGGAGCCGGACAACCAGAGGGTGATGCAGAAGATCGAGGAGGTCTACGAAATAAAGCAGAAGAAGGACCTGGCGTACCAGAAATCGAGGCTGGATTACCATCTCTCGAAGATGAAGCTGAAGGAAGACAAGGAGGAGGAGATCGAAAAGGGGATCAGCATCGGCTGGAATTCCATCGGCAACTACCGGATCGCCTTCCGGCTGGATCCGAACGACAGCGATATCAAGGAGATGAGAGAGAGGATGGCCGCGCTGGAGAAGGAGATTCTGGCGGCACAGGAGGCCCTGCGGCTTTCGCGTGAGATCAAGATGAAAATTCAGCAATGGCGGTTCATCGCCCGGGACCAGCTGGACAAGAACGATTTCGACAATTCATTGAAGAACTGGGAAGAAATCCTCGATTACCTGCCCAGGGATACCGAGGCGATCGAGGGGAAGAGAACATGCTTGCTGGCCATTGAGAACAGGATTAAATTCGAGAAGATCAGGGGA
This sequence comes from Spirochaetota bacterium, assembly GCA_016929135.1. Taxonomy (GTDB): domain Bacteria; phylum Spirochaetota; class UBA4802; order UBA4802; family UBA5550; genus JAFGJK01. Next base: position 49,469 of record JAFGJK010000055.1, read on the forward strand.
TACCTCGCAAAGGGGAAGGAGTTGTTCGATGTTCAGCAGTACAAGAGTGCCAGGAACGAGTACACGATGGTGATCAGTCTTGACGAAAGGAATCGTGAGGCGAACGACTACATTGAGAAAATCGATGAAATGCTGGAAGAGAAGATGCTCTTGGAAATCAGACTGCAGCAGGCCGAGAATCTCTACAAGTCCGGAGTGGAGCAGCTTGGAGCCAACAATTTCGACCAGGCCAGGGACGATTTTGAATCAATACTCTCGCTTCTTAAAAACAGGGATTACAAGGACACAAAGCAGAAGCTCGCGATGATCGAAGTGCTCAGGAAGGAGTACGAACTGAAGGAGCGCCAGAGACGCGTGCAGATGATCGATGAATATTTTCAGGAAGGGCTGATCGCATTCAACGACAGCAGATACAACATCGCCATCGCGAAGTTCGACAAGACCCTTTCGCTCGACAAGGAAAACAGATATGCCAGGGAATACCTTGATAAATCCATACAGGCGCTGAAGCAGAAACAGGAGGAGGTGGTGGACGAGAACTCACCGTATTTCCAGGTGGTCAATGCACTGATAGTCTCCGGAAAGGAGCTGTACCTGGCGGGACGATACACTGAGTCCACGAAAAAGTGGGAACGCATCCTGCGCCTGTTTCCAAAAAACCGGCTGGCAAGGGAGTACAGCCTTAAATGCTATTACAGGATGAATCCCGACAAGCTCGATTCCTTCAGCAACAACCTGTTCGAATCGGGGCAGAAACTGCTGGCTGGCAGAAAGTACAAGGATGCGCTGGACAAATTTCTGCTGCTGAAATCGGTGAACGAACGGTATCCCAATATAGACGAGTATGTCGCCAGGTCAAAAATCGTCCCCGAGGACGTGGGACCCGGTGACACGCCGCTGGCCGCCGTGGACCGCCAGGAGATCGAGAGGAAATACCGGGCCGCCATGGCATTGTATCAGAGGGGGGGGAAGCAGAATATCGAGGAATCGCTCGCAATGTTCAGGTGGATCGTGCAAAAATCGCCCAACAATGTAAAGGCGGTGATTAACGTTAACAAGATTGAGGCGCAGCTCAGGATCAACAAGGGAGGGGCGGCAACGGGGCTCGCGCAGCTGACACCGGAGATGAGGAGAAAGGCGCAGCGCCATTACTACAACGGTATAAGCTACTACGCCAGCAATAAATTTAAAAAAGCAATTGATGAATGGCAGAAGGTATTGATAATTGATCCGGGCAACGTGAAGGCGAAAAACAATATCCGCAAGACCATGGCATTTTTAGGGAGATACGGGAATGAATGATGCTGCGGCGAAGGGTTCCGAAAAATCCGGGAAGCCGGCGAAGGGAACGGGGAAGGCCGAAAAACAGACGAAGGCGGACAGAAAGAAGGGGGAGAAGGGCATCCGTTTCGGCATACGGATTAAATTCTCCCTTGCCATCATATCGCTGGTGTCCATCATCATCGTGACCATCACCGCCTATTTCGTGTGGCGCGAAACCGGTCTGTTGAAGGACCAGATATTTCAGCTGGTGGAGCGGGAGATCGTGCATCTTTCGAAAACCGCCAGCGGATCCATCGGCATAGACGAGCTGGCCATGCTCACGGCAATGCAGGACCTCCGGAAGATACCCTATTTCAAATACGCGTACATACTGGACAAGGAGGATTCGATACAGCAGTACTTCGATCTTACGAAGAAGCAGAAGATCGGGGAGAAGCTTATCGAGAGATTCGACAGGACCAAAGGCGAAAAGAGGGGAGGGGGTAAGATATTCGTGGTCCGCTACGCGGATCCAGAGGACACGAAGGGCGTCATCTACGATTTTTCGAAGCTCGTGCCGAGTCCCATCAACGATCAGATAAGCATCGGCAAGGTGATCATCGGTTTCTCCGACAAGGTCATACGCGACGAGGTGTGGATGATCACGCAGATAATCGTGCTCATATCACTGGCCTTTCTGGGGATCTCGATCGTGGGATCGGTAGTTCTCACCAGCATCATCATCAAGCCGATAAAAGAGCTGTCACGCGGCGCGACGATCATAGGTCAGGGTAATCTGGACCATCGCATCAACATAAAGACCTCGGATGAGCTGGGACGCCTGGCGAAGGAGTTCAACGTGATGACCTCAATGATCAAGGATGCCAAGGAGAAGGAGATCGAATCGAGGGTCATGGAGGAACAGCTCGAGATGGCCAAGGATATCCAGGAGGGGCTGAACCCGATGGAGTTCTACGAGAAGAAGGGGGTCGAGATCAAGGGATTTACCAGGGCGGCCAAGGGGGTCGGCGGCGACTACTTCGACTATATCGATATCGACGACAACCGCGTGGGGGCGCTGATCAGCGACGTGTCCGGAAAGGGCGTCCCCGCGTCGCTGGTCATGGTAATGATTCGGACGGTATTCACTTCATACATCACCAGAAAGGACATTGACTGCTCGAGGGTCGTCACTGCGATCAACGATTCCCTGAGCGCCGATTTCGCAATAGACAAGTTCGCCACGCTCTTTTTCATGATCTACGACAGGAAGACTGAAGAGCTCTCCTTCGCCAACGCGGGACACGGTCCGCTCTTCTGTTACCGCTCGTCAAAAAAGACCTGTACGGTCACTAAGGTAGACGGGACCCCAATCGGTATCATGGAGGACGTCGAGTACAAGCAGGCGAAGGTGAGGCTGAACCAGGGGGACATCGTGGTAATGTACACCGACGGTATTACCGAGATGAGGAATGAGAATCGCGAGGAGTACGGACTCCGCCGCGTCCAGGACCTTCTGCTGGCCAACAGCGAGAAGAGCGCAAATGATCTCGTGGAGATGATCGTAAACGACGTCGACACCTTCCGCGGAGGGGCAAGGCCCCATGATGATATGACGCTTCTTGTCTTTAAGAGGGTTGAGTAGATCGGCTACAGTATCTCGTCGTCGCTCTCGTAGATCTTGAAGAATTTGTCAAGGGTCGCCAGTTTGAGAATATTCAGCACGTCCTCATGTATGTTCATGAGGGCGAATTTCCCGTTGTGCGCCCTCATCTTCTTCTGCCCGGCCACCAGTGCCCCGATTCCCGAGGAGTCCATATAATTAACGCTCTTCATGTCCACAACCACGCTCGGATGCTTCCCGTCGGTTATGCTGAAGAGGGCCTTTTTCAATTCACTTACGTTGTACAGGTCAACTTCGCCGCTCACTTCTATGATTTTGTGCTCTCCGATGTCTCTGAAGCTGATCTCCATGAAGTCCTCCTCAACGCCTCATCACCTACATAGGGTATTTATTTATGATACAATTATTACAGAGTATGTATATAAACTCATAAATTATTATTTCCTTGCCTAAATTGTCAAGAAAAAGATTAATTATGACGCTTTATTCGACGCTATTAAAGCGATTTTTTTATAATATAGTGCGTATCCGGCATTCGGCTGCGCAGGGCCAGACCGCTCTATTTGATGAACAGCCGGTCTATGAACTCAGTGAGGTCAAGTATGCTGTTTACCTCTTTCATGTTCGTGCAGTACTTCATGTACAGCGACGCGATACTGTCGCTCCAGTCCCAGAGGTGGCGCTTTTCGGGATTCAGCCAGTAGATGTTCCTTGAGCGTTCCTTCATCTTTATGAAGGAATTCATCCCGGGATCCTGGTTGTTGTTCCTGGCGTCGCCGATGATGAGTATGGTCGTTTTTTTCGTCAGGGAGTCACTGTGCTGCTCCATGAACTGGTCAAAGCTCCTGCCGTAGTTGCTCCCCCAGCCGTAGGTGAAGTCCGTGTCGTTGAATATCGAGTTAATGGCCCGCTCCGGGTCCATCTCCATGAAAAGACCGGTTATCTCCACGAGGTTTCCGATGAAGGCGAAGGTCCTCACCTTAGAGAAAAGGCTCTGGAGCGTATGGGTGAGAAGCAGCATGAATCGGGAATACTGATTCACCGAGCTCGACACGTCGCAGAGCACCACAAGCTGTGGCCTGTCGATCTTCCTGTCCTTGTGGAATATCTTGAAGGGGACGCCCCCGAACTGGAGGCTCGCGCGGAAGGTCCTCTTCACGTCGATGCCGCCGTGCTTGACCCTTTTTTTCCTCAGGGATATCCTGTTTTTCAGCTTCTGGCCGAAGCGCTTCACCACCTCACGCATCTCCTTGATCTCGTGGGGTTTCAGCTGGTAGATGTACTTGTTGAGCAGGTATTGTTCGTGGTTCTTTATCGAACGGCCGATCCTGCGCTTGCCGGACCTGCCCCTCATCATCTCCAGAAGGCGTCCGTAGAGCTCCCGCTCCTCGTCGGTCGCGGGGACCTCGTCCTCGGAGTGGTCGCGGGCGAACATCGACCGCCTGGTTTTGAAGAGTGCTATGCCCATTCCGCCCGATGACCCGGCCTGCTCCATCTCCTCCATGAAAAGCGCCAGGAGCTCCTGTGCGTCCTTCTGCAGCAGCAGTTTTTCGGAGATTGAATCCAGGTAGGAGTCCATCGAGTCGCCCAGCTCATGCTCCAGGCGGTTCTCCGCCGCCGAGAGGCCTTCGCCATTCGGTCGTCTTCCTAAAGCCTCGGATTGTATCTCCTCGATCCGCTCATCACGCTCCCTGGAGAGGAAGAACTGCTCGAAGCACTTTTCGAAGGCCGGGATGTCGGTATAGTCCTTGATCAGAGTGGTCTGCAGAGTCTGCTTGAAGATCCTGCGGTTGTCCACAGTGGTGTGGTCCAGCGCGTTGCACAGGGAAAGGATCTCATCGGTGGATATGGAGACGTTTGCATCCCGAAGGATGTCCACGAAATCGTATACCCTGTTCAGGATCTGTGGTGACGCCGATGCACTCATGTCCTACTCGATAAAGATGCTCTTGGAGTGCTTTTTCGCCAGCTCGATGTCCTTTTCATATTTAAGGAGGCAGTTCAGGGTGCTGACCGCAATATCGTGCTCCATGACGTCGTATCCGAGCACCACCAGTGCCTTGGCCCAGTCGAGCGTTTCGCTGATGCTCGGTTCCTTCTTCAGCTGCAGTTCCCGTATCTTGTGTACCGCCTTGACGATGTCATGGGTGAGTTTCTGGCCGCATTCCGGCACCTTGAGGGACACGATCCTCTCCTCCAGCTTCCTCGTGGGATAGTCGATGTAGAGATGGAGGCACCGCCTCTTGAGTGCGTCCGACATCTCCCTGGCGTTGTTTGATGTCAGTATGACGAAGGGCTTGTGTGCCGCGGTGACCGTGCCGATTTCCGGTATGGTCACCTGAAAATCCGAGAGTACCTCCAGCAGGAAGGCCTCGAACTCGGAGTCCGATTTGTCTATCTCATCGATGAGAAGCACCGACTGCGCGGAGCCGGTAATTGCGCGGAGTATCGGCCGTGCCAGAAGGAAATGCTCTGAAAAAAAGACGTCCTCCTGGGTGGTGAGACGGGCCACCGCCTGGGAGAGCGTCTTCTCATTTTCCAGCATCGCCGAGAGCTTATCCTTGAGGATCTGGGTGTAGAGGAGCTGTTTCGCATACTCCCATTCGTAGAGCGCCTTGGCCTCGTCAAGCCCCTCATAGCACTGCAGACGGATGAGGTCGATGTCCAGCGCAGATGCGATGCATTTGCCGAGCTCGGTTTTCCCCACGCCCGCGGGTCCCTCAACCAGGACCGGCTTTTCCATCTTCAGGGCGAGGTAGACCGTGGTGGCGATCTCCTCGGAGGAGATATACTTCTCCTTCGCAAGCGCTTCTACGACGTCATCGATGCTGGTAAACATTCCCCATAAACCCCCGGCAAGGATTCCACATGCCCTGATACCATTGGTTCCAGCGGGTGTCGTTGCGCAAGGATTTTATTTACGTTGCGGGAATTATTTCAGCCGGGGATCACCCGCGCTTTTTCTCCAGCAGCGACTGTACCCTGTAGGGGAGACCGAAAATCCTGATGAAGCCGGTTGCATCCTTCTGATCGTAGAGTGTGCTTTCATCGAAGGTGGCGATGTCAGGCTCGTAGAGCGTCACATCGGACTTCCTGCCCACCGCCATGCAGCTCCCCTTGTAGAGTTTGACCCGCACGGTCCCGGTGACGTTTTTCTGCGAATCGTCGATGAAGGCGTCCATGGCCTCGCGCTTCTTCGTGAACCACTGGCCGTTGTAGACCAGCTCAGCGTATTCCGGGGCCAGCCGGTCCTTCAGGTGCTGGGTGTCCCTGTCCAGGGTGATCGACTCAAGGTCGCGGTGAGCAACATGGAGGACGGTCCCCGCCGGTGTCTCGTAGACACCCCTCGATTTGATGCCCACCAGGCGGTTCTCGACGATATCGATCCTGCCGACGCCGTTATCACCGGCGATCCTGTTCAGTTCCTCCATGAGCGCAACCCCGCTCAATTTCTTGCCGTTCAGACCCACGGGTTTCCCCTGCTGGAAATCGATGTCGATATAGGTGGGCCTGTCGGGCGCCTTTTCCGGCGATTTCGTGAGAATGAACATATCCTCGCTGGGCTCGTTGTAGGGATCCTCCAGAATCCCACCCTCATAGGAGATGTGGAGAATGTTGCGGTCCATGCTGTAGGGTTTGTCCTTGCTTACGGGCACCGGGATGTTGTGCTTCTTCGCGTAATCGAAGCATTTGCTGCGGGAATCGAGGTCCCATATCCTCCAGGGGGCTATGATTGTCAGCTGCGGCGCCAGGGCCATGAAGGTGAGTTCGAAGCGCACCTGATCGTTCCCTTTCCCCGTGGCGCCGTGGCATACCGCGTCCGCCCCCTCTTTGAGCGCGATCTCCACCTGCCTCTTGGCGATCACCGGTCTGGCCAGCGATGTGCCCATGAGGTATCTGTTTTCGTATATGGCGTTCGCCTTTATCGCCTGGAACACGTAGTTCTCCACGAAGTCCTCTTTGAGGTCCTCGACATAGCATTTGCTCGCGCCGGTCTTTTTTGCCTTCTCCTCTATCCCGTCAAGCTCTTCCTCCTGGCCCACGTTCCCCACGTAGGCGATCACCTCGCAGCCGTAGGTGTCGATGAGCCACTTCACGATGATAGAGGTGTCCAGACCCCCGGAATACGCCAGTACAACCTTGGATACTTTCATGATTCCTCCGTCGGAATGATTATAACTGCACCAGCGCGATCAGCGCATCAGCGCGCACATGATCGCCTTCTGTATATGCATCCTGTTTTCCGCCTGTTCGTAGACGATGGACCGTTCTGAGTCGAGGACGCTGTCGTCGATCTCCTCGCCACGGTGCGCCGGCAGGCAGTGCATCACCTGGCAGCCGTTGCCGCATTTCTGCAGCAGGGGCATGGTGATCTTGTACGGCGAGAGCAGCGCCTTTTTCTGCTGCACCGTGGGATCATTCTCCTGGCCCATGCTGATCCAGACATCGGTGTAGAGGTAATCCGTGCCGGCGAGGTCTTTATCGATGTCGGAGGAGATTACTATCTCCGCGCCGGATTCCCCGGCGAGCCTCATCGCCTCGTTGACGATGTCCGAGGGGGGCTTGAATTCACTGGGGCCCAGAACGGTCATTCTCATCCCCAGGATCGCCGCGCACTGGATCAGGGAATTCGCGACGTTGTTGCCGTCGCCGATATAGGTGAATTTGATGCTTCCCAGGTCGTCGCCTCGCTCGTATACGGTGAAAAAATCGGCCAGTGCCTGGCAGGGGTGGAAGAGGTCCGTAAGTCCGTTGATCACCGGAATCCTGGAATTCTCGGCAAGGTCGACGACCGTCTGCTGCGCGAAGGTCCTGATCATGATGCAGTCGACGTACCGGGAGAGCACCTTGGCAGTGTCCTGGATGGTCTCCCCCCTCCCGATCTGAATGTCGTTCCCGCTCAGGAACAGGGCATGGCCGCCCAGCTGTGTCACACCGGTTTCGAAGGATACCCGTGTACGGGTTGAGCTCTTCTCGAAGATCATGGCCAGCGATTTTTTCTTCAACAGATCGTGGTTTCTGCCCATCTTCAGGTCCGCCTTCAGCCTCGCGGCGAGACGGAACAGCTGCAAAATTTCGTCTCTTGAAAGATCCGTGATCGAGAGCAGATCCTTGGTCGTCAGGCGGGGTATCTTCATCTATGCGTCACCCTCTTCCTCAATTATTCTGGTAAACACCTTCATCCCCTCTTTGACCACCGAAAGCGGAATCGTCAGGGGGGGCATGATCCTGATCACATTTTCGGATGTGCAGTTAATAATGAGGCCACGGGTCAGTGCCTTTTTCACGATATCAAGCCCAGGCTTTGTGAGCTCAACGCCAATGTGGAGCCCCATGCCGCGTACCTCGCGTATGATGGGATATTTTTCCTTCAATCGCGACAGCTCTGCAAAGATATAGTCGCTCACACTCTGAATGTTGGCAAAGAACGATTTCTTTTTCATCTCCCCCAGGGCCGCGGCGGCGGCTGCACAGCTTACGTGGTTGCCTCCGAAGGTGCTCCCGTGTCTCCCCTTGTCGAATACTTCTGCGAGATAGCTCTTGGCGTGAACGGCACCGATGGGCAGACCCCCCGCGAGCCCCTTGGCAAGGGTGATAACGTCCGGAATGACACCGTAATACTGGTAGGCAAAGGGTCTTCCCGTTCTTCCCATCCCGGTCTGCACCTCGTCAATGACGGTGACGATATGATTCTTGTTGCACAGCGAGAACAGTTCCTTCAGGTAATCCCTGTCGGTCAGCCTGATTCCGCCCTCCCCCTGGACAAGCTCGATGAATACACCGGCAATGTCCCTGTTGCGCTTGATTTCCCTCCTGACGGCATTGATGTCGTTGAAGGGGAGGTGGATAAATCCCGGCACAATCGGGCCGAAGCCATCGTGTATCTTCTTCTGGGCGGTGGCGCTCATGCTGCCGAAGGTTCTGCCGTGAAATGATTCGTTGAAGGAGATGATCTTGTATCTGTTCCTGGACAGGGTAAGACCGTAGCGCCGCACCAGTTTGATGGCAGCCTCGTTCGCCTCGGCACCGCTGTTGACGAATAGCGTCTTCCCCGGAAATGTGAGCTCGGAGAGGACCTTGGCTGCCTGGATCTGCTCCTGGTTGTAGAACCAGTTGGAGCTGTGGACGATAGAATCGATCTGCTGACGCATGCGCTTGGTGATTGCCTGGTGCATGTGGCCGAAATTGGTTACCGCGATGCCGCAGAATAAATCGATGTACCTCTTGCCGTCCTGGTCGTACAGGTATGCGCCCTTGCCCCTGACGAAGCATACCGGCAACCTGCCGTAATTCTGGAAGAGGAACTCGCCGTCGTCCCTGATAATCTTTTCAAGTTTTTTCGATGTCATGGGTATGAACCGTAAAAAAAAATAAATCGGGGTGACTCCCCGATGCACTATCTTCTTTAAAATACGTGAAATATGTCAATACTATTTATTATTTTTTTGCAACGGCGGTACAGCGTCAAAAACTATACCCGAGGGAAACGAAGGGGGTGATCCACTGGAACTGGCGGCCGTATATGAAGGTGTGCCGGTAGGAGAAGCCGATGCTCAGCACGAGCGGCCCCGGGGTGAAATCGAGGCTCGCCGACGATGAGAGGTGGGGATCAGACGAGTGCCTGGTGGCGTCGGCAATTTCGAAGGGATTGTCATCGTTATAGGGGCGGTAGGCAATCCTGGTAAAGGCGGCGCCTCCGCCCAGGGACAGGGAAACCCTTAAATAGCGTGACAGGGGGAGAAAGAGCTTCAGTTCGATGGTCGGTATCCACTGTGTCATTAAGGTGTTGTTAAACCGGTAGCAGCCGATGTTATCCGTGGAAAAGTAATCCAGGTTGAGCGAGATCCCGAAGTAGGGGATAAAACGATACTGGAGAAAGGTCCGGTAATAGAAATTGTCGTTGAAGCGGAACCGCCAGGGGCGCTTGATGAATGCATACCCGCCCTGGAACCCGAAGGTGAGCCCCTCGAGGCTCTGGTAGAAACGCAGGAACGGCGACCCGGTGCGTTCCGGCTCCCTCTGGGCGGCCTGGGCGAGTATCTGCCTCTGGATCCCCTCCGACAGCTGGTCGATCGTGTCCTTCAGAAGCACTCCGGTCTCATGACTCGAGGTCTGCAGGGTGCCGGTGGTCCCGGTTTTCGCATTGTGTATGCGCACGTCGATGTTGAGGGTCTGTGCGGAGATATTCACGTTCCCGGAGATAATAAAGTCGGCGGAATATACGGAACCAGCCGAGCGTATATGCTCGGCGGCGTTTACGGTAATCCCTATGAGACTGAATTTCTCCTGGACCCGTCTGACGATGAAACCTCCTGATGCGGAGAGATTCTTCGCCACCGTCTGGGGTATTATGTACTCATAGGGTTCGTGCATCTCCGGCTCCCCCGCGGCGGTGAAGTTGAAGATCACGATTCGCTGACCCGTACCCCTGAGGGGGGGATTCGATTTTTTCTCCTGTGCCGAACCATTCCGGGCATACAACTGGCCACCGAGGAATTCAGAGCCGTTCAACTGTTCCTTCACGTACGGTGTTCCCAGGAGTTCGTGCATTATTCTGCTGTCGGCTTTCTCGGTGAGATCCCTGTGCCCCATGACGGTAATGTCGTCGCTGTCGTTGCCGCTGATATCGCGGTGGGGGCTCTCGATCAATATGTTCTCGGTTTGAGGGTAGGCGGATATGCAGGCACCCAGGAAAAGAATGACGGAGAGGACTGTGCGCACCGCGCCCCTCATCGGTAGTGTATGTTCCGGGAATTGTGTCATGTCAGATGATAGTGTCCCGATTGATATCGAAAAATCAGAGCGCCCCCCTTTCCTCAATACGCTCTGCGGCGCCCGGCTGGCATATCGTGCCACGCATAATAATGCAATAGAATCTGGATAAATGTCAACATGAAAATTTTTTTCCATCCCATTCCCCCTGCAGTGAGAGGGGTGAACGGCGGATTCACGGGCTCATGTCGAATACTCCGCGTTGATTTTCACATAGTCATATGAAAGATCCGTCGTGAGCATGGTGGCACCGGAATCTCCGAGCCCGATATCCACCGTGATGGTGAAGGCCTTCTTCTGGACGATCGGCATGATCGTTTCTTTGTCGAAGGGGACAGGAGTCCCTCTGTCCAGCAGCACCAGATCGTCGAAAAGAATGGTCAGCGACGATTCGTCGACTCTGGCGCCTGAGTATCCGGCGGCCACCGCTATTCTCCCCCAGTTCGGGTCATTGCCGAAGAGTGCCGTCTTGACAAGCAGCGATTCCGAAACCGATTTCGAAATTTTTTTCGCATCCTCATCATCCACTGCATGGATCACACGGACCGTCACGACCTTTGTGGTTCCCTCGCCGTCGGATACCAGTTTTTCGGCGAGGTGCATCAGAAGTGCGGCGAGCGCCTCCTCGAAGGAGGAGATGTCTCCGGGCTCCTCCAGCGGCCTCCCGGAATCCGGCGACAGGATCAGGGCGGTGTCGTTCGTGGACATGTCCCCGTCGATGGTGATGGAATTGAGCGTTTTCCCGACGGCATTCCTGAATGTCCTGTGGAGCGTCTCCCGGTCCACGCTCGCATCGGTGATGATGAAGCAGAGGAGGGTGGCCATGTCAGGCGCGATCATTCCGGAGCCCTTCGCCGTACCGGCAATACGGCGCTCGCCGAGAGATGTCTGAAAGGAGATGCATTCGAATTTCGGGACCGTGTCGGTCGTCATGATTGCGCGGGGTATCAGGGCGCCTCCATGAGCGCTCAGACCCAGCACCAGCGGCCCATGGCCCGCAAGCATGGTGTCGGCAGGCAGCTGCCGCCCCACGATCCCGGTGGAGGCCATGAGGACCGATTCCTCGGGTATCCCGAGACGGACTGCGATGTCGCCGGTGAGGAGGATGGAGTTGCCGTATCCCTTATCGCCGGTACAGGCATTGGCGTTCGTGGAATTGATAAGGATCGCCTGCACGGGGCCGTTCACACGCTCCCTGCAGAGCCGCACCGGAGCGGCGCATATTGAATTGACGGTGAACATCCCTGCGGCATTGCAGGGGGTCTCGGAGTATATCAGGCAGTAGTCGAGACGGTCACTGTACCGTATCCCGCATTCGATGGCGGAGAAGAGAAAACCTGGCACAAGTTCGAGGCCACCGGACAGTATCTTCATCATTCACACTCCATTGCGTAGAATCGGTATCAGTGGAGATCTTCATTGGCCAGGAGGTCGCGCCGGCATCCGGCGGGAATCTCCGCCGGAGATCGCCGGTACAATTGCATCCCAGTAAGCGCTTACGATCAATAAATATTTAGTTGACGATACAATAAATTAATGCGACTGTATTATGGATATACAGGAATCAGTTCGGTTGTCATCTCTGCTCGGACAATATGACGATGAATAAGCTTCTGAAGATAAAGATCGATGAGTTCGGGAAAACTGCCGTGATACGGCTATCCGGCGAGTTCTATCTGGGCAGCATCAGTGCCATGGAGGACCTCTGGGATCGCCTGATCGGCAAGGATCCGTCCGTAATCGGCATCGACTGCCACGATCTGGATTTTATCGACTCATCGGCCATCGGCACTCTGGTCAAGTTCCTGCACGGGACCGAGCATAGGGGAATCACAATGACCCTCTTCGACCTGAATCCCCAGATCACACGACTCTTCGAAACCGCGAAATTGAACACCGTGTTCAGCATCATCGACCGCAGCGAGTTCATGAAACGGTATATCGAGGGTGGCACCGCATCGCGCTGATACGCCTGTTTTTTCCTGGAATTTACCGTCGGTTGTTAACTCCCTCTCTCCCTCTCCCGATATTCATAGTGTAGGTATTCAGAAGGATGAAACGAGTAGGGATTCCAGCGGTGCTCCTGGCAATGGTTCTCTCGTCCTGTGTCCCCTATGGAAGCGTACGAAGGGACGGCTGGATGTTCGCGAGTTCCAGCAGAGCGGGGATCGTGAGAACGGCAAAACGGTACCTCGGCGTTCGCTATCGCTATGGCGGCGAGACCCCCCGCGGTTTCGACTGCTCCGGCTACGTGAAATACGTGTATCAGAGGAACAATGTGGCGATACCTCGCTCCACTAAAGAGCAGTTTGACGACGGACGGAGAATCCCCCTCTCAAGGGCCCGGCCGGCAGACCTGGTATTTTTCAATACTGGCGGGAGACGTATATCCCATGTGGGCATATATCTGGGCAAGCGGAGATTCATACACGCACCCAGCAGCGGGAAGAGGGTATCGATCGCCAGCATGGACAACCGATACTGGAAGCGCCGATTCGTCGGAGCGGTAACATTTTTCAAGTGATGGACGCCATCGTCCGAAAGGCGTTGGATCTGCTCCTGTCAAGGAATAATTGGTCGATAACCAATTAAAGTAAATTAATTTCTTGACAGGATATTAATAATAGATGTAATTGTTGCTGGATATTTGTTGGATTATATGCGAATTGGAATATATCCGGGGTCCTTTGATCCCTTGACAAATGGTCACCTTGACATTATTGATAGGGCTCAACGGATTTGTGATAAACTTATCATTGCAATAGCAAACAATATCTCAAAGAATCCCCTGTTCTCAGTTTCAGAGAGAGTGGAGATTATACAAAACTGTTGCGGAGCGAAAGAGAAGGTTACGGTGGTCGCGTTTGATGGTCTTCTCGCGGATTATTGCATAAAGAAAAAGGTATCGTTTATGGTTCGCGGGTTGCGTTCCACCACCGACTTTGAATATGAGTACTCCATAGCGGCAGTGAACAGGGTGCTGGCAAGGGATATTGACACAGTCTTCTTCATGACCAGAGGGGAGTATTCACACATATCATCCAATATGGTCAAGGAGATTGCCGGTTACCATGGTGATGTTTCCGCCCTCGTTCCCCGATTCGTATTAAAAAAGATCCAACAAAAGTACCAGAAGAGATGAACCGCCGCCTCACGGCTGGTCCATCGTACTGCAGTGACGCATCAGCGGGTCCCACCGTTGTGTCGCCAGGGCGCGATGTGTCGTGCACCGGCATCTACAGGGACTCAAACCGCATGGGTGATGCGCGCTGCGGCGTGATACAGGCAGTGTGTGCGCCGTTATCGAGGCGGTGCGTCCCTGTACTATGCGATATGGGAGGTATATGATGGTTCTGACAATAATCTTACTCTGCGCTCTTCCGGTGGTGGGCGTACTGGGGTTCGGCGTCCGTTCCTATCTGGGAAAGATCAAGCTGAACTCTGCGGAGGCGCGGTCTCATAGAATACTTCAGGATGCCATAAAGGAGGCGGAGAACAAACGAAAGGAGCTGCTGCTGGAAGCGAAAGACCAGATGCTGAAGGAGAAGAACATTCTGGAAAAGGAGATGCGCGACCGCAGGGGAGAGCTCCAGGGCATCGAGAAACGCCTGATTCAGAAGGAAGAGGGACTGGACAAACGACTGGAGCAGGTGGACAAGCAGGAAAAGATCCTGCAGATGAAGGAGCAGGAAACACAGGAGAAGGAGGAAGAGCTCCACAAGGAGTTCGAACGGCACAGAAAGGAGCTGGAGCGCATCTCCGGGATGAGTTCCGATGAAGCGAAGAACCTGCTGCTGAAAAACCTGGAGAACGAAGTGCGCTTCGAGGCGTCACGGCTCATCAACAAGATTGATGAAGAGACCAAGCGCACGGCCGAAAAGAAGGCGAAGGACATCATCATCGGCGCCATCCAGAGGAACGCCTCCGATTACACCTCGGAGAGCACCATCACCACGGTTTCGCTCCCCTCCGATGAGATGAAGGGGAGGATAATCGGCCGTGAGGGGAGGAACATCCGCACCCTGGAAAACCTTGTCGGTGTGGACATGATCATCGATGACACGCCGGAGGTGGTGGTCATCTCAGGTTTCGACCCGGTGCGGAGGGAGATCGCCAGGCTGTCGCTGGAGCGGTTGATACAGAACGGCAGGATCCACCCCGCACGGATTGAGGAGGTCGTGGAGAAGGTCACGACTGAGCTGGAGGAGGCGATGCTGGAGGAGGGTGAAAAGGCGGCCTACGAGCTGGGCATCCCCGGCATCTCCAAGGAGGCGCTCTACAGCATCGGCAAGCTGAAATACCGAACCAGCTACGGGCAGAACGTGCTGAGCCACAGCATCGAGGTGGCAAACCTGGCGGCAGTGATGGCAGGCGAATTGAACCTGGACGTGCAGATGGCGAAGCGGGCCGGGCTCCTCCATGACATCGGCAAGGGGAGCATGGTGGAGGGTGAGGGTGCCCATGCCCTCGTGGGGGCCGACATGGCGAAAAAGTTCGGCGAGATGGAGAAGGTGATCAACGCCGTGGCATCGCATCACAACGACAAGGAGCCGGAGTCCTATGAGGCGGTACTGGTACAGGTGGCGGACGCCATATCCGCTTCAAGACCAGGGGCGCGCAAGGAATCCCTGGATACCTATCTGAAGAGGCTTGACAACCTGGAGAAGATCGCGCTCAGCTTTAAGGGTGTGGACAAGTGCTATGCAATCCAGGCAGGTCGCGAGCTGAGGGTGATCGTGAACAATGACATAATCAGCGACGACAGGGCCGAGACAATGGCGAGAGAGATCGCCAACAAGATCGAGTCCGAGCTCAAGTATCCGGGAATCGTCAGGGTGACGCTGATACGGGAGACCAGGATCATCGATTATGCAAAATGATGGTCGCACCGCCGTTCACGGCGCGGCGTCAGGTGAACGATGAAGAGCAGCTTCAACATACTCGCCATCGGCGATATCGTCGGGAGCCCCGGCAGGAACATACTCATCAGCAAGCTGCAGGGGCTCATCGACCGATTCAGGATAGATTTCGTCATCGCCAACGGCGAGAATTCAGCCGCAGGAATGTCGGTCACGGCGTCAACGGTGCGGGAAATACTGGCGGCCGGTGTGGACGTGGTCACCACGGGAAACCATATCTGGAATGACAACGATATTCTTTCGATCATCGACAGCGAGCAGTCGCTGATCAGGCCCGCCAACTACCCGCCGGGCGTACCGGGGAAGGGGTATGTGGTGCGGCAGAAAAAGGGGATGAGCATCTGCATCATCAACCTCATCGGAAGGACCTTCATGACGCCCCTGGACTGTCCATTCAGAAAGTTCGACGAGATATACCGCGCCGCCGGCGAACAGTCCGACATCGTGGTGGTGGATCTGCACGCCGAATCGACATCGGAGAAGCGGGCCTTCGGATGGTACGTGGACGGGAGGGCCTCGGCAGTCTTCGGTACGCATACCCACGTCCAGACCGCCGACGAAACGGTATTGGAGCGAGGGACCGGATATATCACCGATGTGGGCATGACCGGATCCTTCGATTCCGTGATAGGGATGCAGAAGGAACTGTCAATCGAGAGGTTTTTACGCCAGACGAAGGTGCGATTCAAGGTCGCCGACAGGGACTGCCGTGTCAATGGAATAATTTTCGAGATCGGCAAGAATGGCAGGACCGAATCGGTGAAGCGCATTGCGGTATGAGCCGGCACGGAGAGGCGGCAATTCGATGATACTGGAAAGGATCGATTCTGTTGATGATCTGAAGGCGCTGGACATCGGGGAGCTTGAAGCGCTTTCACGCGAGGTGCGGGAGTATATCATCGACGTGATCTCCAGAAACGGTGGCCACCTGGCCTCGTCTCTCGGCGTCGTTGAACTCACCGTGGCCCTCCACTACGTGTTCAACGCCCCGGCCGACACAATCATCTGGGATGTGGGACACCAGACCTATGCGCACAAGATCATCACCGGCAGGCGGGAGGCCTTCAAGAGGGTCCGCAAGCTGGGCGGCATCAGCGGTTTTCCGAAGGTGAACGAATCCCCCTTCGATCCTTTCAACGTGGGGCACAGCAGCACGAGCCTCTCCCTGGCCCTCGGTACCGCGGTGGCCCGCGACATCAGGAATGAGGATTTCAAGGTCATCGCGGTGATCGGCGACGGCTCACTCACGGGAGGGATGGCCTTCGAGGCGCTCAACAATATCGGCCATACCGATACCGATCTTATCGTTATACTGAACGACAACGAGCATTCGATCTCCAAGAACGTCGGGGCACTGTCGAATTATCTCACCAGGATAATCACCGATCCCTATTACAACCGCTTGAGAAGCAAGACGATGCGCCTGGTGAAGCGGATACCGAAGATCGGCGGGGCACTCTACAATTTCATGTACCACTTCTTCGAGGGGTTCAAGGGGCTGCTCGTTCCCGGGAGGCTCTTCGACGACATGGGGCTTCGCTATTTCGGCCCGGTGGACGGGCACAATCTTTCACTGCTCGTGGATGTCATGAACAAGGTGAAGCAGATAAATGCCGGTCCCAAGATCATCCATGTGATCACCAGGAAGGGGAAGGGGTACCTTCCCGCGGAAAAGAACCCGTCGCTCTTCCACGGCGTCGGACCCTTCGACAGGGCCACCGGGATACCGCTGAAGCGGGGTACCGGAATGTCGTACTCCTCCATCGCGGGGAAGACGGTGGCGCGGCTCGCGGCATCGGATGAATCGATCATGGCGATCACCGCGGCGATGAAGCTGGGGACTGGCCTCTACGAGTTTGAGGACCATTTCCCCGAGCGTTTTTTCGACGTCGGCATCGCCGAACAGCACGCCATCACCTTCGCCGCGGCTCTGGCCTCGCGGGGCCTCAAGCCCTTCGTGTCGGTCTATTCCACCTTTCTGCAGCGCGCGGTGGACCAGCTCATCCACGATGTGGCTATCATGAACCTGCCGGTGCGGATACTCATCGACCGGTCCGGAATCGTGGGTGACGACGGCGAGACACACCACGGCCTCTTCGATATCGCCATCATCAGGAACATCCCCAACATGATATTCCTGGCCCCATCTGGGGGGGAGGAGCTGCGCGACATGATCGCCTTCGCGGCCGGTTATTCCGGCGGTCCGGTGGCGATACGGTTTCCCAGGGGTAACACCGGTGAGAAGACGATCGATCTCGAACGCTTCGGCCACTACCGGCCGGGCAGGATGCGCGTTGCCGCGCGAGGGGGGGATATCGCCATACTGGCGCTGGGAGACATGGTGGCGACGGGAATGAAGGTGCGCGAGCTTCTTAAGGGGAAGGGTGTCGATGCGGCGGTGGTCAATCTCCGCTCCATCAAGCCCCTGGACATGCCGGGAATCGAGAAGATGCTGATGGAGAGTGCCCATTTCATCACCCTGGAGAACGGTGTCGTAAGCGGCGGTATCGGTGAATTCATCGCCGCCTCCGTGAGGAACGACCTGAAGGGGCGCCTGCTCTTCCTCGGGGGATTCCCCGACCGCTTCATAACGCACGGCACCAACAGCGAGCTCCTGGCGCACTACGGGCTCGATCCCCGATCCCTCTGCAGCCGCATCCTGCGATCAATTAAGAACAAGAAAGCCGTATCATGACGCTCCCGGCAGTGCGGAAGCCCGAAGGGCGGCGATGCGGCCTTGGATTACCACGGTGAGAGCCTGTGAGCATGAAGAAACGATATCGTTTGGACTGCTTCCTCGCCGAGCGCGGGCTATCCCGTTCACGGGAGACGGCGAAACGGGAGATACTTTCGGGATGGGTGAGGGTTGACGACGAAACCGTCCGGGAGCCGTCGCACAGGATCTCGGGCGATGAATCGGTGTCGGTGGCGCGCCCGGGGGGTGAGTTTGTCAGCCGCGGTGGGGAGAAGCTCCTGCGGGCACTGGAAAGCTTCGGTATAAATCCCCGGGGCATGGTGGTGGCGGATCTCGGCGCCTCCACCGGGGGCTTCACCCACTGCATGCTGAAGCACGGCGCGGCACGGGTATACGCCGTGGACGTGGGGTACGGTCAGCTCGATTACTCGCTCCGCGGCGATCCCCGTGTGGTGGTGATGGAGCGGCGGCATGTGAATTCCCTGACGCGGGATGATTTTCACGATCGGGTCGATTTCATCACCGCTGACCTCTCCTTCATATCTCTCCTCAGGGTCGTGGATCGGATCGCCTCGCTCTTCCCGGGGGTGCGGGGAGTGGTTCTCATAAAGCCGCAGTTCGAAGCGGGTGCGGGGGAGCAGAAAAAGGGCGTGGTGAGAAAGCGGGAGCACCATGCCGCCATACTGCACAGGGTCATCGGCGGGCTGCAGGAGAAGGGGATTGGCATTCTGGGGCTCGATTTCTCGCCGATCAAGGGACCACGTGGGAACATCGAATTTCTCGCGTACCTGCACTTCGGGAGGGGGGACGACGGGATGGCCGACTGGCGCGTCGTCGCGGACAGGATCGTCGAGGAGGCGCACCGTGCGCTGGACCGTACTGGGGATCCCGGCGATGAGAGCCGTTCTGAACCGGGGATTGTTGAGAAATAATAAAATTTTAGTTGCGCCGTGGCCGTTTGGTAAATATTTGTTGACCCTCACGCGCTATTCTGTTTAATAATTTTAGTATATTATCTGAAAGTGAACGGGAAGTGCCGGGATTATGAAAAGAAAGATGCTCTTCGCGGCAGTTATCGTGCTATCCATATCCGCGGGGTTGCTTGCCTCAATAACCAGCGGTATCATCGCCTATCCGGTCCCCTACAATCCGGATCGCGGGATTATGCAGATCGCCGACCAGAGCGGCACGCTAACCGGCGTTACCAAGGTGGAGGTGACGATCATGGACATCAACGGGGACCAGGTGTTCAACAGAATCTATCCCGGGTTATCCGGCGTCGCATGGAACGGGAGGAACAGCAGCGGCAGCAAGGTACGGCCCGGTTTTTATATGGTGAAGGTGGAAGTGGAGGATGTGAGCGGATTCCGGGGGAGCAAGGTCATACGCATCCTGGTAAACTACTGAGCAGTTGCAGCTATGAACCGATTGATGAAATGCGGTATCCTTTTGTTGTTCGCGCTGCTCCTTCCGGCGCGGGGAGCCGTGCTGCACGCAGCCGGAGCCGGCACCAGGGCCTCCTTCTCCAGGAGCGGATGGGTCGGCGCGCGATACGCCGCCATGGGAGCATCGGGCGAGGTGGTGGCCGACGACGTGTTCGCCATATACTGGAACCCGGCCGGGCTCACGGAGTTGAAGGGACGGACCCGTTTTTCAGCCAGCGAGATCCAGCAGAAGGCGAGGAAGGGGGATGTCTCCGGCATCTCCGAGCAGGAGCTGACGCAGTTTTCAGAGGAGAGCGGGGAGCGATTTTTTGTTCAGGTGGGCATCTCCGCAGCGATGCTCGACGTGGAGAGGAACGCCGGTTTTTTCGGATTCGCCTGCAGCCTCTTCAACGGGGTTTTCGGGCTCGGCGTCTATTCCATCTACTCCCCGGACATCGAGTCCAGGGACCAGTATGGCAACTACCTGGGGGACCTGAATTATATCGCTTCCGTGGGGTATCTCTCCTACGCCTTCACGCTCGGCGGCGTGGCTTCTGTGGGCGTATCGACGAAGGTTCTCTACGAAAAGATAGGGAATACCGTCTATGCGGGGGTCGGCGCGGATATCGGCGTGCAGGTGTACGTGCTCCCCTTTATAAAGGTGGGATTCATTGCCCAGGACCTGGGGTCCGGGCTCTACCCGGTGGAGAAATACAGCACCGTGCGGGAGAGGTGGGAATTCGCCTCGCCAACGTTGCGCCTGGGAATCGCCCTGATCAGCACCACCGGCCTCACGGTGTCGTTCAGCGGCATCAAAAAACTGGAACAGACGTCACTGTATTACGGCATCGGGGTGGAATACGACTTAATGCGGTTCACCACGATCCATCTGGGATTCAACGGATCCCAGTTTTCCGCAGGGCTCACGCTCCATATCTCCAGCGTGGATTTCACCTACGCCTTCATGTTCGACAATGTCGACAACGGGTACAACAATATGGTGTCGCTGACGGTGCTGTTCTGATGGAGATGCGGGATTCGGTACAAATAATGGGCGTACTGAACGTTACGCCGGATTCCTTTTTCGACGGGGGAAGGTATCTGGATCCTGCGGCTGCCCTCAGGCAGGCCGTCAGGATGAGGGACCAGGGGGCCGATCTGATTGATGTGGGCGGGGAATCCACGAGGCCCGGAGCGAGGCCGGTGGGCACTCAGGAGGAGATCGAGCGGGTATGCCCCGTGATTGAGGCGATCAGAGCAGAGATGGACATAGCGGTATCGGTGGATACCTACAAGAGCGGCGTCGCCGATGCAGCCGTAGCCGCCGGGGCATCCCTGGTGAACGATATCAGCGGGCTCACCTTCGATGGGGCCATGGCGGGGGTGATCGCCCGGCACGGTGCCGGGGTCGTCATCTCGCATATACGGGGAACGCCTGAGACGATGCAGGCGGACCCCAGGTACGATGACCTTATCGGCGAGATCACCGTCTTCCTGTCCGCGTCGGCGAACGCGGCCCTGGAGGCGGGCGTCGCGAAGGATAAGATTATCGTCGATCCGGGGATCGGGTTCGGAAAGACGCTGGAGGACAACTATCGCATCATTCGCGGTATCGGCCAGATAAAGCGCCTTGGCTTTCCGGTTCTGGTGGGTCTCTCGCGGAAGTCGCTCATCGGGAAGCTCTACAATGACGATTCCGATAGGCTCCCCGCCACGATCGCGCTGAACGCGGTGGCGGTGATGAACGGGGCGGATATCATCAGGGTGCATGACGTGAGGGAGCACCGCCTTGCCATGGCGGGCATAGATGTTCTGAGAAAGGTATCGTAGTGGTATGGAAGGCTTAATAAATGCAACACTCGACATAGGTCTGGTCGTATGGGAGTACCTGCGCAACATCCTGGACATTCTCGGTGTCGCCTTCATCCTCTACTGGGCATACATGTTCATCTCCCAGACCAGGGCAGTGCAGCTCCTGAAGGGGGTCATCATCATTGTCATCGTGGCGATCCTCTCAAGGATTCTGAAGCTGGACACGCTGAACTGGCTGATCGAGCGGTTTGTCATATACGGGTTCATCGCACTGGTAATCCTGTTCCAGCCGGAGCTCCGGAGGATGATCACACAGTTCGGACAGCGCAACTGGCTCTCCTTCGATACGGAAAAGGATCCCTTTCCTTTGGACGAACTGGTGAACGCCGTCGTCTCAATGTCGGAGCAGAAGGTGGGATCGCTCATCGTCATTGAGAGGAACACCGGGCTCAAGAGCTACATCGAATCCGGCGTGCTGGTGAACTCCACCATCACGGAAGAGCTGATACGGACCATCTTTTTCCCGCTGACGCCGCTGCACGATGGCGCCATCATAATCCAGGAGGGGAGGGTTGCAGCGGCGGCATGCTACCTGCCGCTGAGCGATTCGAAGCAGATGAAGAAATACCACGGCGCGCGCCACAGGGCGGCGCTGGGCATAGCGGAGGAGACGGACGCCCTGGTGCTGGTCACGTCGGAGGAGACGGGCAACATCTCCATCATGGTAAACGAGAAGATGTTCTCGAAGGTGAAGGTGTCCGATCTGAAGAACATGATAATCTACTTCATGAACCCGAAGACGGCGTACGAGGGGAGCTACAAGATATCATGAAAGCCTTCATGGAGTCCGTAAAGCGTTTTTTCATACAACGGAGGCTGCTGCCGAAGCTCCTGTGCCTTCTCCTTTCGGTCTTCATCTGGGCGTTCATAGGCAATCGCCAGAGCGGCAGGGTGATGTTCAGGGTTCCCATCGAGTTCACCCATCTCTCCGAGGGGCTCGTGATATCTGATTATTCGGACAAGTACGTCTTCGTCTCACTGGAGGGGAAGAAGGAATACCTCAAGGGCCTGACGGTGAAGAACCTGAACGCCACCGTGGATCTCTCGAACGCGGTGGTGGGCGAGTCAAAGGGCTATATTCTGAATATAGAGAGGCGCCAGGTTCCCGACAGCGTGGCACTGAATTCGACGCTCCGCGAGGTGAGCCTCACCATCGAGAGGGTCCGCAACAAGTGGGTCAAGGTGATTCCCCGGATATCGGGAGCCTCGTCGGGCAAGATAGTGGGGAGGATCAGGCTGACGCCGGAGTACGTGATGATCAGTGGGCCTGAATCGCAGCTGCAGCAGATCCCATCGGTGGAGACCGATGAGATATCCCTGGAGGACGAGTACGAGGACCTTATACGGAACGTGGAGATAGACCAGAGGAACTACAGGGACATCAAGTTCAGTGAAACGACCATACGGGTGATGATTCCCATCGTGAAGAACGAGAACGTCTATTCGGTGGAGGTGCCGATAACGGGACTGAAGGGGGATGACAGGTTCAGGGTCGATACGGAAGATCTCAAGGTACGCGTGTATGTCAGGCAGGGGGAGGGGAGCAAGCTGGATGTCTCGGATATCGAGGCATCGATCGATACCGGGGCCGTACAGTTCCAGCAGCTTTATAAGAATGGGACGAAGGCGTTCAGCAAGGTTCTGCCCGTGTCGATCAGGATGAAGAGCAATCGCGCCGCCCTCGCCGATGTGGTATCCTTCATCCCCGATACGATGGAGATAAGGTTTGTGAGAAAATGACCGCGCAGGCGGCACGGGAGCAGTGAATGTCGGGAATAACCCTATGCGTCAATATCGATCATATCGCCACGGTGCGGCAGGCGAGGGGAGTCAATTTTCCTGATCCGCTGGCGGGGGCTCGTATCTGTGAAGAAAACGGAGCGCATGGGATCACCGTCCACCTCCGCGAGGATCGGCGCCACATACAGGACAGGGACGTCATCGCCCTCAGGGAGGTCGTCAGGGGGAAGCTGAACCTCGAGATGGCCCTGTCCGACGACGTCATCGCCGTGGCCAGGCGGGTGCTCCCGGACCAGATCACACTGGTCCCGGAAAAGAGGGAGGAGCTCACCACCGAGGGGGGACTCGATGTGAAGGGGCATTACGAGAGGATCAGAGAAGTCACCGAGATGTTCAAGAACGACGGCGTGGCGGTGTCGCTGTTCATCGAACCGGACGAGGAGACGGTGCGGCTGTCGAAGAAGGCAGGGGCGGACTCCATCGAGATACACACCGGAAGATACTGCAATCTCTTCGACCGCGATCCTTCACGGGGCGTCAGCGACGAGGAGACGAACAGGGAGCTGAACCGCATATATCATGCCGCCGGCATCGCCGGTGAGATCGGCATCGGGTTGAACGCCGGGCACGGTCTCACCTGCGGAAACTTGCCGCCGATACTGGAGGCTCCGGGGCTTGAGGAGCTGAACATCGGTTTCTCAATCATCGCCCGTTCGATCTTCATCGGGCTCCCCGCCGCTGTCAGGGAGGTTCTGGCGGTCGTCCACGGCGCCGCATCCGGAGGAGGTGCACCGTGTTCCTGCTGAAGCTGCTGCAGATACTTTTTTTTGTGGTGATAGGATATCTCCTGTATCAGGCCATACGCTTCTTCCTCACGCTCGGCAGGAGAACCAGGGAGGCGAGGAGGATGATGGAGGAGAAGATGAAGCGAAGCGGCGAGGGCAACGACACCCGGCAGGGGAAGGACAAGATCATCGAGCTGGACAAAGACCAGTACAGGGTGGATTGATGCGCCAAAACGCGATAACCCCGGCAACCGGCAGGCGCCTCCAGGGGATACTCTTCGCTCTATGCCTGTTTCCCCTTCTATTTTGCGGATCGTCTCCGGGACAGTTCGGTTTCAAGACATGGCAGGAGGATTCTTACCGGCAGAAGAAGGATCCGCTGGAATTCAGTACCAAGGACGAGATTCAGTGGGTATTCAGGCTGTCGGGGGCCTCCTCTCCCAGGACCATAGGCGTTGTCTACCAGAAGAAGGAGATCGTCTGGGTTGATATGGACTCCTCCTCCCAGAGGGTGGACGCGACGAACCGCTATGTCTACGGTACGATAAAGGATTTCCCCCCCGGGGAATACAGGCTCGTGCTGGTGGAAGCGGGAGAGGGGAACAGGCTCATCAGCGAGCGGTTTTTCACCGTCTACAACGACGAGGATCCCGAGCCCGAGAGCACACCGTCCGAATAAAGTTCCTGCTACCCGATCCCGTCCACGGAAATGCTGACGGACGATCCCCATCGGGGCGAAAGGAACGAATCATCCCCGCAATTGTCGATGTGACGGCCCCTGTATGAAAAAAAAGTGCCATCTTTCGGAGGCCGAAAGATGGCACACCAGTGTGGGAGAATGTGGGTATATGGAGATATAGCAGTTTAAATACTGCTATAAATCATATCGTAATAACCCTTCAGCATGTAGAACGTCGCTCTGTCGAAATAGAGCGTTACGCGGTTGTTGAGCTCCAGCGCCTCCATGTACGCCGTGGTATCATCGTAGATCCTGTTCATCACGAAGAGCCACAGGTGCCGCTTGATAAGAACGAAGGCCTTCTGAACCTCATGGAACGGTACTGACATGCTGAAGCGTTCCCGCGCGATCTTCACGTACCGTTCCTCGATCTTCGACTTGGGATATTCCTTCGCGATCCATATCGAAAGGTCCTTGTACAGGTTGTCGGCGAAATCGTAAATGAGGAAATGATCGATTGTACGATACGCCGTTGTATCCCGGTTCTTTAAAAGATCGTTCATGAACTGCTCGGTGATCTGCTGGTGGTTTTCCTCCACAAGCTTCACGAAGCGGTTGAAAAGAATGCTCTTCTTTCTTATCAGCGTCCGCATCGCTGTACCCTCACCGCGTTCTGATACCCTTCATATTCTATGCCCCGATTGTGTCAAGATTAATATATTTTTCCGTGAGCTGTGCGAGGAGGCGTATCCTCTCCTGATTGTCCTTTGTAAGAAGCGCCTCCATCCCGTCGATCTGCCTGGTCACCTGATAGGTGTCGGAGGTGACGAGGAGAAGCGGGACCCTTCTCTCCGCTGCCCTTGATATGATGGTCGAGGGCGGGAGTATGTTGTTGGTGAGAAGGATGCCCACGGTTTCACTCTCCAGCGCGGCCAGAATCATGTCATTGCGGTCACCGCTGGTGATCAGGAACTTGTTATCCTTGTTGAAGAGTGGATTCCGCATCGTTTCGTCCGTCGACATGGCCCCGACGAAGATGTTCTTCACTATGTTGCCGAGGCCGGCCTCGCCGGCGATCACCTTTGCGTAAAGCTTTTCCGCCAGGTAGCTTACGGTAAAATGGGTGAGCTGCTCTTTAAACGGTATAATCCCGGCAACGGGGACCCCGATATCCCTGATGTCCTTTATGTAGATGTCCTCGAATTCGTCTATGTCCTTCAGCTTGTTGATGAGCACCCCCCTGAAATCGCACCCGGACATGTTGACGTATTCCTTCAGATAGGTGATATCGTCGATGATCGTGTCGCTGTCGCCGCTCACCACCACGTAGAGCGCCCCCTTCAGGTATTTTGCCACGGAGATCGAATCGAGGTGCAGCGATGAGCCGTAGGTGATGTCCTTGCCGCCTTCGATAACGAGCAGGTCCTTTTCCCTGCCGACGTTTTCCGCGATCTTCACCAGGGTGTTTCGCACCCCCTCCTCGTCGTAGACGTATTTCAGTTTTGCGTGATCGAAACCCAGGGTGATGCTCTCCGGGTCCTCGCTGAGACCGAAGATGTCTATGATCAGGTTGGAATCGTAGTCCCAGTTCCTTTTGCGCTTGTAGATAAGCCTGTCGCCGAAGGGCTTGATGTAGCCGAAGTTTTTTTTCAGCGCGGACATGAGGCCGACGATGATGCTGGTCTTGCCGGCCCCCTCGCGGAGCGAGGAGATGACTATTCTATTCATGGCTGCTTCCTCCTTGGATTGTTTTCAGCAGTATTCTCACATCCAGTGCCCGCAGTCCCTTTTCGGAGTCGTAGACGCGAACCGGGTTGATCTCGATGTCTGAGATCCTGTCACAGCGAATCAGTATCGACCCGAGCTTGATAATCATGTCGATAACTCCATCAATGTCCTTTCTCTTTTCACCGCGGACCCCCAGGAGCAGGGGATATGAACGTATCTCCTGCAGCATGGACATGGCATCCTGACGGCCCATGGGAAAGGAGCGGAAACTAACGTCCTTCATGACCTCGACGTAGACGCCACCGAGGCCGCACATGACGATGGGCCCGTAGGAGACGTCGCGGACTGCCCCGATCACCAGCTCGATCCCCTGGGGCGCCATCTCGGCGAGCTCCACGCCGTCGATGACTGCGTTGGGATCGTAGCTCCTGCAGTTATGCAGTATCGCCCCGTAGGCGTCCATGACCTCGTCGGCGTTTTCCAGGTTGAGGGCGATACCACCGGCGTCGCTCTTATGGATGATGTCCCGGGATACGACCTTCATCACCAAGGGATTGGTGAGCTCACCGGAGGCACGGATCGCGTCCTTCAGCGACCGGGCGACCCTGCTCCTGGGGACGCTGATCCCTGCGGCCTCCATCACCTCACGGCCCTCGTCGGCCAGGAGGAAGGAGCGTCCCTGTGACTGAACTGAATCGATGATCCCGTTGATCCGTGCCGCGTCGATTTCGGCGATGTCGGTGCTGTCGGAGAATTCGTCCCTGAAGCTGTAGTACTTGAAGGCGGAGCCGAGGCAGGAGACCGCCTGGTAGACGTCGCCGTAAACGGGAAGGTTCTCCCTTCGGAGTTCCATCAGGGTCTTCTCGACCGACTCGCCGCCAACGACGGCGTAGGTGACTGGCTTCCCCGCACTCATGTGCCTGTTGTAGGTTTCACGGATCATGGGGGAGAGGTTCTCAGAGTCGAAGGTTGCGGTTTCACAGTAAAGGGCGATGGTGGCGTCCATGTGCTCGGATGTGGCGGGCGCGCTCAGAGCCAGGTCATAATCCTCTGCCATGGCACCGCCGGTGATGTCCACCGGGTTCTTCGTAGAGCCGAAGGGGGGGGTGGCGGGGGAGAATACCTCTTTCAGCACATTCTGGTCGTCGTAGAGCTCGATGCCGTATTTCTCGCAGGCGTCGGTTGCCATGACGCCGATGCCCCCACCGTTGGTGACGATGACGGCCCGCATCTCCTTCGGCCTCGGCGAGGCGGAGAGGAACTTGCACCAGTTGAACGCCTCGTCGATGCTCTCTGCCCTGAGGACGCCGCACTGGCGCATCACCGCGTCGAAGATGTTGTCCGCGCCGGCGAGGGAGCCGGTGTGCGACGCGGCAGCCATGGCACCCCGTTTCGATCGCCCCGATTTGATCACCACCACCGGCTTGCGCAGCGTCACCCGCTTCAGCATCGGTATGAGCCTGTCGCCGTTCTTCACCCCCTCTATATACATGAGTATCGCCTTCGTCGCCTCGTGGTCAACAAGGTAGCCCAGCAGGTCCGTCTCGTCGATGTCGCACTTGTTGCCGGTGGAGACGATGGCGGAGAGGCCGATGTTTTCCACCGCGGTCCTGCCGATCATCGCGATGCCCAGGGCGCCGCTCTGAGTGAGGATTGCCACGCTTCCGGGGCTTATAGCGGAGGCCGAGAAGGTGGCGTT
This sequence comes from Spirochaetota bacterium, assembly GCA_016929135.1. GTDB lineage: Bacteria > Spirochaetota > UBA4802 > UBA4802 > UBA5550 > JAFGJK01. Next base: position 77,670 of record JAFGJK010000055.1, read on the forward strand.
CATAGATGCCGAGGAGGAATAGAGGCCGAAGATATTCGGGCCCAGGACCCTCATGCCGGTTTCCCTGGCGATTGCCGCTATGGTGTTTTCGTCGGAGTGGTTCCCCACCTCGGAAAAACCTGACGTTATGATCTGAACATTCCTGACACCCTTCGCCGCGCACTGGCGCACCGCCTCCACGACGAGCTTTGCCGGAATCGCGATGGACGCGGCGTCGATGGGACCGTCGATCTCGCCGAGGCTCCTATAGGCCTTAAGGTCAAAAATCTCGCCTCCGGAGGGATTCACCGGATAAATCGTGCCGCGGTAGCCGCCGGATACGAGATTTTTCACTATGGTAAAGCCTATCTTCTTCCGGTCCTGCGATGCACCGATCACGGCGATGCTGGCGGGTTCGAATAGTGCCCTTATCGGATCGACTTCAGTTTTCATCGTACCTGTCCCCAAACTGCATGATGAGCTCGTACACGCCCTCCTCGATCCGCTTTGTCATGTCGAAGCCCTTGGATTCAAACACGTGCAGCATGGGGAGGTTTTCCGCGAGCACCTCGGCGGTAAAGCCCTGCAGACCCTTCCTCTTGGCGAGCACGGTGAGGTAATCAAGGAGCTCCGATCCGATGCCGCGGTTATGGTAGTCGTCGCGCACCGCAAAGGCCACCTCGGCGGTGTGATGCTCCTCGTCGATGCTGAGCTGCCCCATGCCGACGGCGATCTCCATGTTGTTTTCCACGATCACTGCCAGTATCACCATCTCCTTCGTGTAGTCTATGATGACGAATTCCTGCCGGATCTGGTGCGGGACGTCGAGCCTGGGGCTCATGAACCGCCGCCGCAGGCTCGTGTCGGAGAGCTTGTAAAAGAGATCCTTTATGAGTGTTTCGTCGTTGATGCGAACCGGCCGGAAGCGCACCACGAATCCCTTTTTCGTGGTGCGTACGGTCTCCAACTGCTCCGGGTATTCACCCTTCTTCCCCGGGATAAAGGCCTGGTCGCGGTAGATAATGTTCAGGCGCTTCGCCTCCTCAATGAGCCAGGGCCTGAATTTCGGGTGCGCGATGGAGATCAGGTCCATGGCGCGCTCGCGTATGTTCTTGCCGTGGATGTAGGCGATCCCGTATTCGGTGATGACATAGCACAGGTCGCCCCGGTTCAGGGTGACGCCGGTCCCGCTGTCCAGGAAGGGGACGATACGGGACACCTTGCCGTCCTGGGCGGTGGACTGCAGCACAAGGATGGTCCTGCCGCCGGGGGAGAGGAGCGCCCCCCTCATGAAATCCGCGCTGCCGCCGATACCGCTGAAGTAGGTGTTCCCAATGGATTCGGCGGTGGCCTGTCCGGTGAGGTCGATCTGAAGGGCGGCGTTGATGGCGGTCATGTTGTTGTTCTGGGCGATGATGAGGGGGTTGTTGGTGTAGCTGATCTCCCGGAATTCGATTGAGGGATTGTCGTCAATGAAATCATAGGTCTTCTTCGTGGCCATGCAGAAGGAGGCGACGCTCTTACCCCGGTCTATGCTCTTTCTGGAGTTGTCGATCACGCCCTCATCGATGAGGTCCACGATGGCGTCCGTCAGCAGCTCGGAGTGAAGCCCAAGGTGCTTCTTCCCATGCAACTGGTTCAGAATCGCATTGGGCATGCTCCCGTATCCCACCTGGATCGTATCGCCGTCATTGACGATGCGGGAGACGTATTTGCCGATCTGGATCGCGATATCGCTGGGGACGTTGGGATTATACTCAAGGAGTTCCTCCTCACGATAGACTATGTAATCGATGTCCCTGATGTGCACGAAGGTGTTCCCGTGGACCCTGGGCATATGGGGATTCATCTGGGCGATGACAAGCTTGGCGGTCTCCATGGCCGTCTTGGTGATGTCGACGCTTATGCCGAGGCTCACGTAGCCGCTCCGATCGGGTGTGGATATCTGAATCATCGCCACGTCTATGGGGATCATACGTTTTCTGAACAGCTCCGGTATGCGGGACAGGAAGATGGGGGTGTAGTCCGCCATCCCTGTATTCACCGAATTTCTGGTATTGTCGCTTACGAAAAAGGAATTGTGTCTGAAGTTATAGGTAAATTTCTGGTCGGCGTAGGGCGCGACGCCCAGAGTCCAGACATGCATCACCTCCGTTTCGGCGAAGGCTTTGGGATGGTTTTCGATATACGCCACCATTGCCTGGATCAGGTACTGCGGCTCCCCGCAGGCGGTGCTGATGAAGATCCTGTCGCCGCGCCTGATGTTGCAGAATATCTTTTCTTCCGGAGCGAATTTTTCGGGAAATGTATTGCGCCAGTATTCTGTTGTATCGTTTCGTCTTTCCATGATCCCACATCCTTGACTCTTCTCTATCTGTATTCAATATGTATATATAAAAAAATTAATCAATAGGTAACGGAATAAATATTATATAGGGGAAACCCCTATCGGGAAGATGTCAGCGGGGCCGGTCTACCTGCCGGTTTCCTTGCTGTTCAGGATGGTCTTGAGATCGACGCCGCTCTGGTTCTTCAGTTTGTCGATCTGCTGGATGCCGTGTTTGAATATGTCTGACTTCGATGTGGGAATTCTCTGCCCGGTGAAAAAGAGATAGCCCGCATACAGAAGCAGAAGGCAGAGGCTTATGGCGACGAGGCCTATGAGCCTCTTAATGAAGGCGAAGAGCAGAAGCGCAGTCACGATAACCGCCACTATGGCGAGGATTGTGTTGACAGTGGGCGCTGTAACGGTTATATTCATGAATCGGATACTCTCGCGTCGCAACGATGAACTAGTGAATGGCGATGCTGGAGTGTATCGAATTAGCGGAGGAGGGACTCGAACCCCCCACACCACGGATATGAGCCGTGTGCTCTAACCGACTGAGCTACTCCGCCAAAATGTAGCGCGGGCAGGATTCGAACCTGCGACCTTTGGGTTATGAGCCCAACGAGCTACCAACTGCTCCACCGCGCGATCTTGCAACAAGCTAAAACAATGCCCTTTAATGTCAACATTTTTTTGCGAACGTCTCGGTTCGGCCATACGATGGGGCCCGCCGGGAAGTATGACTGCGCGTCACCGCTTCAGGCGGGCCCCCTTGACATCGATCGCTCCCTCACAATAAATATGCGCAGTTCCCGAAACGGAGGCAAATAAAAACGGCGATCATCGAGGTGCCCGTTATGCATGAAACGAAAAATGAGTTGACCTCGTCCCGATAGACGGTTATGCAATGGACTGTTCGGTTCGTCGGATGATTAATCCCCTGAAATACATAGTCAAGAGGAAGATGGGCCTGGTGCTGGGGAGCGGCGGCGCCAAGGGGATGGCGCACGTTGCGGTCATCGAATGCCTCAGGGACATGGAGATCCCCATCCACATGATTGTCGGGTCCAGCATCGGCTCGGTGATCGGGGCGCTCTACTGCTGCGGGTCGCTGGATCGGTTCAAGTCCGACGTGCTGAAGCTGGACAAGCGGGGTCTGATATCCTTTTTCGATCCGGTCTTCCCCCGATCGGGATTTGTCCAGGGGAACAGCATGATGGACCTGCTGGGCCGATATATCCCCGACGGGACAATGATAGAGGATCTCCCGATTCCCCTTGCCGTCTGCGCAACGGAATATGAGAGCGGCATGACCGTGGTCTTCCGCAGCGGACGACTCATGGACGCCCTGAGGGCCAGCATCTCCATACCGGGGATCATGGTGCCGGTGAGGTTCAGGGGGAGCCTGCTCCTGGACGGCGGCGTCGCGAATCCGCTGCCGGTCAATATCATCGAGAAAATGGGTGCAGGCATCATCGTGGCGGTCAACCTGCATCCCGGGGTGGGGAGCAGGAGGCTCCGCTCCTTTGTGAAATCGGAGATGCACCGCTTCAAGCTCATGATGGATGCAGAGGAGATATCGCCGATCGATAACGAAACGCCGGTTCAGAAGGTGAAGGAGAAGGAGGGGAGACGGTGGCTGGAAACCGTGGCGCACTGGCTGAGGACGGAGAGGATCAAGAGGCCGCGGGATGAGATGCCCAGCATAATCGACGTGATGTCGAAATCCTTCGACATCATGGAGTACGTGAACACGATGCTGATGCTGAAATACCACAGGCCCACGGTGCTGATCGAGCCGGAGGTCTTCAACTACGGCACATTCGATTTCAACAGGTCGGGTGAGATCCTCATCGAGGGGGAACGGGCCTGCCGCCGCGCCAGGGGGACGCTGCTGCGGCGTGTGAAGCTTTGGGTGTGATGGGGGATGATATCAGTCCCGGTACCCTTAGACGAAGCATGGAGAATCCGATGGGAACGAGGGAATCTGACGTCAAGGCGCGGTACGATGAGCTCTGTGATCTGATCACGAAGTACAACCGTCACTACTACATTGAGGACAGTCCGCTGGTGGACGACGCGACCTATGACGAGCTCATGCGCGAGCTGCTGACGATCGAGCGGCGCTACCCGAGCCTGAAACGCGGCGATTCCCCATCGCTCCGCGTGGGTGACGAGATATCCCCCGTTTTCTCGAAGGTGGCTCACGACCCTCCGATGCGCAGCCTGGGGAACATCTTTTCCGAGGAGGAGCTGGCGGAGTTCGACAGGCGCTGCCGGAAGGGCGCGGGTGTCGAAAGTTGTACCTATTCGGGGGAGCTCAAGTTCGACGGGCTGGCGGTGGAGGTGGTTTACAGGGGCGGAAAGATGACGCAGGGATCAACCAGGGGGAACGGCTCCGTGGGCGAGGACGTGACCTCGAATCTCGCTACGGTGCGGGCGCTGCCGGTCTTTCTGGCGGGGGAGAATCCGCCCGAGTACCTTTCGGTCCGTGGGGAGGTGTACCTGACGCACGGGGAGTTCGAACGGCTGAACGAGGAACGTGAGGGGCAGGGGGAGTCTCCCTTCGCCAACCCGAGAAACGCGGCCGCCGGGTCTCTCAGGCAGCTGGATTCCCGCATCACCGAGAAGCGGAGGCTCGATATCGTCTTTTACGGGATAGGGCGCGTCACCGGTGACGTCATCACGGATCAGCGGGGGATGTACGAGGCGCTGCGGCGGTGGGGGATACCGGTACCGGAATACTCGACGGTCGGCACCATCGATGAGATCGCCGGTTTCTATCGGTACTGGTACGAGCACCGGCACGAGCTTGAATTCGATATCGACGGGGTGGTGGTAAAGGTGGCAGATTTCAACACACGGGAGGCCCTGGGGGCCACCTCCAAGGCGCCGCGTTGGGCCACGGCCTGGAAATTCCCCTCCGCCGAAGCGGTGACACTCCTGGAGTCGGTGGATTTCCAGGTGGGCAGGACCGGCCTCGTTACCCCGGTGGCGAACCTCAGGCCCATCAATATCGGTGGCGTGGTGGTGAAGCGCGCGTCGCTGCACAATTTCAGGGAGATCGAGAGGCTCGACGTGGAGATCGGTGACATCGTGACCGTGAAGCGGGCGGGGGACGTGATACCGAAGATCACCGGTATTCATCAGAAGCACGCCGGGCCGGGGAGCGCCATCACCCCGCCGGGGCGATGCCCCTCCTGCGGCGAGGAGCTGAATCGCGAGGACATCTACCTCAGATGCCGCAACAGGGACTGCCCCTCCATACGGATGGAACGACTCAAGTTCTTCGTCTCCAAGGACGGGATGGACTTCGAGTTTTTCGGACCGGAGTTGGTCAATCGCCTGCATCAGTCCGGCAGGCTCGCCGGCATGGCGGATTTCTACAGGATCACCAGGGATGACCTCCTTTCCCTGGACCGTATGGGCGAGAAGCTGGCAGACAAGGTGCTGGAGTCGATTGAATCCCGCAGAAGGATTCCCCTGTCCCAGTTCCTGAAGGCCCTGGGGATCCGGAACGTGGGTGAGCATATCGCCGGGGTGATCGCCCGGAACGCCGTGAGCCTTGAGCGGCTCATGGGCATGGAGGTGGAGGAATTGAAGGGGATTCACGAGGTGGGGCCGCAGGTGGCGGAATCGGTGTACGGATTCTTCCGGGACCGGTCGGTCCTGTCAATGATAGAGGATATGAAAAAGGCTGGACTTGCGGTTGAGGATGAGGTCACCTCGGTAACGGTCGCGGAGGGCATCGCCGGAAAGACCTTTGTTTTCACCGGGTCTCTCTCGAGGAAAACGAGAAGGGAGTGCGAGGCCATGGTGGAGGAGCGGGGAGGACGTGCCTCCGGCTCAGTGAGCGGCAAGACCGATTACGTCGTTGCGGGGGAGTCGCCGGGATCGAAACTGGAGAGGGCCCGGCAGCTGGGGGTTACGGTACTCACGGAGGATGAATTTTTAAGTATGATTGGTGAAGAATAGATGAAGAGGCTATTGGATTGGTTGAAAGGGAGGTATTATCTTCTCACGGCAGTGCTCATGTTCCTGTCGTTTCCCAGCTTCGATAGTATCGTATTGAAGGGATTCCCATTCTTTGCCTGGCTGTCGCTGGTGCCGCTCATCCACGCCGTCAGGGGACTGCGGATGAAGGATGTCTTCACAATCGCCTTCGTCACCGGGTTTTTCGGAAACCTCTTCACCTATCACTGGATAGGCAATTTCGGAAGGAGCGTCCCGGGCGGGCCGGTGATGATTCTTTCGTTTCTCATCCCGAGCCTTACCGTGTTTTTCACCGTCAAAATATTCATCGCCGAACTGCTATCGAGGCGCTTCGGGCGTCTTCGCCTGATTATCTATCCTTCTGTGTGGATCATCGTCGAATGGATCCAGTCAATCGGGTTTATAGCCTTCCCCATGCCCTTCTGGGGGTATTCCCAGTATCCGGTACTCCCCTTCATACAGATTGCCTCGATCACCGGCATCATGGGGGTCACCTTCATACTCATCATGTCCAACGCGGTTTTGGCGGAGGCGGTAGACCGGATCGCCGTTGGAGGTCCTTCGCTGCGGGGACTGACGAGATCGGCGGAAGGGAGGCGCCTCGGGGCGTTCATACTCTTCCTGTGCATCGTCTTCGGATACGGCGCACTGACGGTCCTTACGGCCCGTCCCTCCGGCGGCGGATCGATGCGCGTGGCCGTGGTGCAGTCATGCATCGATCCATGGAAGATGTGGGTGACCAACAAGTACGCCTACCTGGACGAGCTGAAGAAGCTCACGGAGGAATCGCTGTCGAGGAATCCGGATTTCCTGATATGGTCCGAGTCCGCCACTCTGGAGCCCATCACCTATCACTGGAACTATGGCGAGCTCAACGATTTCGAGCGTGACCTCATCGACTCGGTGCGGCGATGGGGAAGGCCTCTCCTTACCGGCGAGATAGGCGTAGTGGAGCGGTGGAGCGGCTTCTACGTAAACCGGTATCCGCAGAACAACGCGGTGCTCCTGGACGCGAGCGGTGTCCCCCTACTGTCATATGCGAAGATATTCCTCGTCCCCTTCGGCGAGTGGTTTCCCTACGAGCGGGTCTTCCCGTTCCTGCGCCCCCTGCTCGATTCCTTCGGGGCATCCCGCTTCGTCCCGGGGGAGCGGCCGGTGCTCTTCGAGCTTTTCAATCGTCGGTTCGGCGTGCTCATATGCTATGAGGGTATATTCCATCGCCTCTGCCGCACATACCGCAACATGGGGGCTCAGTATTTCGTGAACATCACCAATGACGGCTGGACCCACTCCTACAGCGGGCATATGCAACATTTCGCGGTCTCGGTATTCAGGGCGGTGGAAAACGGTATCTGGTACGTGCGGGCGGGGAATACCGGTTATACGGTGGTGATCGACCCGTACGGGCGGCAGGTGCGCTCCATCCCCATATGGGAGAAGGGGGCGCTGGTGGCAGACCTTGATTTCGGAATGAACAGGCCGACTGTCTATTCCGCTGCGGGAGATCTGATCCTCTACTTCGCTATGGTCTTCGTGGCTGCACTCTCGATTAAGCTGTGCTGGGAGAGAATGAAGGGGGGACATGAAAAAGCATAAGCGGGAATTTCTCAACAGCCGCTTCAAGGCAATCAGCAGGGTCCCCTTCCTGCTGGATTCGCTTGAATCCGAGCAGTGGGACTTCACCGTGGTCTGCAGGATGTTCGTGGAGACTGCGGGATACCTCAGCTGCTGGATCGCGGTGGTCTTCGAGTCCGGCGAGCTGAAAAGCCTTTCCCAGTACAAGAAGGAGGAATTTTTCACCGTACACGGGAAGGTGAGCGACTTTACCATCGCCGATTACGTGAAGGACTCCCTCGTTCACAGCAGTGACTACCTGATAGACGGGGATCCGCTGCTGGAGTATCTGGGTGATGCCTCGATTCGTGATGACATGCAAATGCATTCGATCACCTTCAAACTGTCATTCAACGGAATCATATACGGGGTGCTCTCCATCATCCTCCCGGGGGACTACCAGTCTGTCCGGGAGGAGGTGCTGATCCTCTCAGACGCCGTGAAGTCGATATCGGTGTTCCTCTACGATGTCGATGTCCAGGACAGAATCAAGGACATATTCGTCATCATGTTCGAAACCACCGGCAACGGAACCGCGCTTTTCGAGGATGACACCACCATCTCATACGTGAACAAGGAGTTCGAGAACCTCTCCGGTTACTCAAAAGAGGAGATCGAGGGGAAGATGAGCTGGACCGAATTCGTGATGCCCGAGGATGTGGAACGGATGCTGGAATATCACCGCCTGCGCAGGAGCAACCCCAAGGACGCGCCGAGGAATTACGAATTCCGGTTCATCGACCGTCACGGGACGATTAAGAATATATTCATGACCATCGATATGGTGCCCCGATCGAAAATAAGCATCGCCTCGTTCATGAATATCACCGAAAAAAAGCGCCTGGAAAGCGAGATACTACGGGTGAGCGAACTGGAGCGCCAGCAGATCGGCAGCGATCTGCACGACGGGCTGAGCCCCCATCTCGTAGGGGTGAAGCTTATGCTCCGTGTACTGGAGCAGAAGGTGCAGAACAGCCAGATGCCCACGCTGGAGGAGCTGCAGAACATCGATAGACTTATCTCTGATGCCATCGAACAGTCACGGCGCCTCATCAAGGGGCTCAAGCCGGTGGATATCGAGCCGGAGGGGCTCCTCTTTGCACTGGAGGAACTGGTGGGGCGTACCTGCACTCAATACGGCCTGCAGTGCACACTGGAATACGACGGCCCGGTGACGATAAATAACAATATTGCCGCGACGCACCTCTATTACATTGTCCAGGAGGCGATCAACAACGCCATCAAGCACGCCGGGCCACGCAGGATCGAGGTGGTCATAGGACACTCGGACCATGTGCTCTCCGTAGAGATACGTGACGACGGCGTGGGAATACCTGCTTTACTTGACACGACAAAGGGTATGGGGTTAAATTTAATGAAGTACCGGGCAAGTCTCATCAACGGAGAGATCATGATTAAGAGGCTCACCGAGGGGGGCACCTCGGTACGCTGCACCCTGCGGATGTGAGGGGGAACAGATGGGGAACGCGCATGGTATAAAGGGTAAAAAACTGAGAATCTATCTGGTGGAGGACCATCCGATATTCCGACAGGGGCTGGCGCAGCTTCTGAACAGCGAAGCGGGGATGGAAATCTGTGGCGAGGCGGACAGCCATCTGCGGGGGCTTCAGGGGATCAGGGAGACGACGCCTGATTTCGTCATCGTGGACATCGCCTTGAAGGACAGCAGCGGCGTTGAACTCATCAAGGATATAAAGACCTATTTCCCTCAGATGCCGATACTGGCCCTGTCGATGCATGACGAGAACATCTATGCCGAGAGGGTACTCAGGGCCGGTGCCAGGGGCTACCTCATGAAGCAGGAGGCGCCAGAGACGATTGTGCGGGCGATCAGGCAAATTCTGGAGGGCAAGGTCTTCGTGAGCGACAGCATGGCCTCCAGGATGCTGGAGGTTTTCGCCGAAGGGAGAAAAAACATCAAGGGTTCCCCGGTGGACCTGCTCTCTGACCGGGAGCTTGAGGTGTTCCGGATGATAGGCGAGGGGAGCAGTACCCGCCAGATTGCCGAGAAGCTTCACGTGAGCGTGAAAACCGTGGAAAACCACCGGGCTCACATAAAGGAAAAGCTGAATCTTCAGAGCGCCATCGAGCTGATCCAGCATGCCACTCTCTGGATCCAGGGGCGGGAATCCGGGGAGCCGTGAACCCTTCGGAGTGATGACGGCCCATGGGAGCTTGCAGGAGCATCCTCGTCGCGGGGATCATGGGCATTTCGGTTGCCGCCGCAACCGGTGATGCCTCGGCGGACTACCTCTTCATACCACCCGGCGCCAACTTCATTGTCCTCAACAGGGGGGGCGGGGATATGATCCTGAGAAGGGATCACCCGGCCCTGCGGAGTATGGACGGGGAGATGGCATCAATAGCCAGCGGGAGGCGAGTGCGCTCCGCCGCAGACGATCCGGCAGCCCTGGCAGTGGCCGTGAAGATGGAGGCCCTCATGAGGTCGCTGGAGCGGGAGGCGGTCAATGCCGAGGATATGCGCAATTACCTGCGGTTCGTGGATTCCGTGCTGGAGCAGAACACGGAGTTGCTACGGAGGATCAGACTCCTGGTGCAGCAGTCGGGAGGGGTCTTCATGGGTCCGGATGAGAGAGAGTTCGGACAATCGGAGATCGACCAGCTGCTCCGACAGATAGACATGAATTCGCGGCTCACCGGCGCCTATCCTCCCGATACCGTCAATTTTCTCACCGCTGGGGGGCTGGGAGTGGCTGGCATCAGCATAGTGAAATCCCCCAAAGCGGCCATGACCCTGGTGGACAGGGCAATGGCGAGGATACAGTACCTCAGGTCGACTGCGGGTGTTCGCGGCAATATACTCACCTTCCAGATTGAGGGGAAGTCCCTCCAGGCGGTGCACCTCACCGGGACAATATCGGGAATGACCGGGGCCGATATCGGCGAGGCGGTCACCGATCTGATCCGCAGCGCCACCCTCCTTCAGTTCCGCTACGGCATGATCCTCAGGGGTCCCGTGCTAGAAAAATAATTATGTCTCGTTAAAAAACGCTTATCCTTCCTAATATTCTACCGATAACAATAGTAGCAGTCCCATACCCGGAAGGTGTGACATGTTCGACAGCAGCCCATTGATGCAGACAAACGAGCTCCTGGAGAGGGCGCTCGATACCGAGTCCCTACGCAGGAGAGTGATCTCAAATAACATCGCGAACGTCGATGTGCCCCATTTCCGAAGGAGCGAGGTGAACTTCGAAAGCGAGCTGAGAAGGGCCATCACGGAGCGGAGCGATCCGGACAATCAGCTTCCGGCGGAGATGACCGATGAGCGGCACATCCCCTTTTACGTGCCCAGGGACCTGCGGGGTGTGCGGCCCAGGATTCACCTGGACCATACAACCTCCATGAGAAACGACGGAAACAACGTGGATATTGAAAAAGAAGAGGTGGATGCGGCGAAGAACCTGATGCGCTACAACGCCTTCGTTACCAGTCTGAACAGCAACTTCAGGCTGTTGAAGATAGCAATGAGGTCAGTGGTGTAGGAGGATTGAAGAATGGGCATGTTTGATGATTTCAATATCGCTGCAACGGGACTCACGGCGCAGCGGCTGAGGATGGACGTGATAAGCAACAATATTGCGAACGCCACCACTACCAGGACGCCCGAAGGGGGTGCCTATCGAAGGAGACGGATCGTATTCGAGCCGATGAATATACGTCCCAACTACCGTTCGCCCATCGTACCCGAAAGAATAGAGCACGGCATCGGAAGGGGCGTGAGGGTGGTAAAGATCGAGCAGGACGCCTCTCCATTGCGGCTGCAGTACGACCCGACGCATCCCGATGCGATACGAACCGGTCCGCAGCAGGGGTATGTCATGATGCCGAACGTGAACATCGTTACCGAGATGACCGATCTGATCTCAGCGACACGATCCTACGAGGCGAATGTGATGCTGGTAAACAACTCAAAATCGATGTTCAACAAGGCGCTGGAAATTGGCAGGGTGGGAGCATAGGGGGTAAAACATGTTTCGTGAACACGCGTATATGAAGGAGATACACACGACTCATTGCGTATCGGACCATGGTAAGCTGAAGAAGATGGATCATCTGTACAACTGCGACAGCACCATGGTGTCGACAGAAAAGATCGAACAGCGCTGCTCGCTCGTAGGGGAGGTGCGGTAATGGTATCCTGGTACAACACAAACGCCGGTCGTGTGAGTGCCCGGCAGACCGGGCACGAGGTCACCATGAACACCACCAATCCCCTGCACTACGGCGACAGGCAGAGACCATCGTCAGATGCAGGCGACATATCGACATCCTTCTCGGATGTCCTGCGGACCGCAATCAACCGTGTAAACGATCTCGAGGTCGATTCGCAGAACCTGAGCCAGCAGATGATAACCGAGCCTGAGTCGGTGGATATACACTCAGTGATGATTGCAGCCCAGAAGGCCGAGATCGCGCTGAGCTTCACGAGGGCGGTAAGGGACGAGGCGGTCCGCGCCTTCAGGGAGTTGATGAATCTGAGGTAATGAATGAGGCGCACGCGGGGCAGGGATCCGCCCCGCGTGCCTTTACATCGACGCCCCGCAGGTATCCTCTTCCCGCTCCCTGAGTGTTCATTGACTGAACCAAAACAGGCTTCCGAGCTCTAAAATTTTTTATGAATAAAACAACAGGTTTATAAGTAAATTAATTGACAATTTTTTTATGCCTGATAGAATGCATTATGTCGCATTGTGACCGCGCAACACCGCGAATCTCGGAGGGGGGGCTATGGATTTCCTGACAAGACTGTTCAACCAGGCGAAAGAGCTTTTTGACAAGCTGGAAAGGCCAAAAAAAATCATAATCGGCGCCGTCGCTGCAGCGATATGCATATCCTTCGTGGTGCTATTCTCCGTCTCCAGCGGAGAGTCAAATGTGGTGCTCTTCTCCGAACTCACCGCCGATGACTTCGGACAGGTCACGAAGAAGCTTGATGAGATGAACATCTACTACAGCACTACTGGTAGCACCAGCATCCTGGTGAGGCCGAAGGAGCGGGACGTTATCCTCACGAAGCTGGCCCAGGAGAAGATGATACCTAAGGGGATACCGGGATGGAAGCTCTTCGATCTGACGAAATGGACCGAGACGGACCGTGAGATCGACGTGAAATACATGAGGGCCCTCAGGGATGAGATCAAGCGCCACATAGAGGCACTGAGCAACATCGAAAAGGCCGATGTGGAGGTCGCCATAACCGAGGACAGCCTCTATACCGACCAGAAGAGCAACTACACCTCGGCGGTGACTGTATACCTCGCTCCTGGATACGATAAGCTTTCCCAGAAGGAGGTTAAGGGGATCATCTACCTGGTCTCCCGTGCGGTGGGGAACCGGCTCCCGCCGGAAAACGTGACGGTTACCGACGAGTTCGGGAAGATCATTTCAGATTTCGACGACGAGCTGGACAGGGCAAAGGCCGAGTTCGACATCATGCAGTTCAGGAAAAAGATCGAGGAACGGGCCAGGGTCAAGCTGCTGAAGGATATACGAGAGGGGCTGGAGCGCATCTATTCCCCCGACCGGATACAGATCGTTCGGCTCAACATGGAGTTCAACTGGGACAAGATATCCGAGGAGCAGGAGGAGTACTCCCCGATCGTAATGGTGCCCGACGATCCGAAGACGCCCTATTCAGAGCGGAAGGTCACGAAATCACTCACCGTATCGGAAAAGAACACAGAGGAGCATTTCCAGGGGCACGGATTCAATCCTGAAGGGCCCGCGGGGACCGAATCGAACACCCCTCCGGGATACAAGGCCAGCGATGACCAGTTCGCGAAATATGACAAAAAGGAAAAAATCGTAAACCATGCCCTGAACAAGACCAAAAGGAAGATCGACCGGGATCCCTACGACATCACGAAGGTTTCGGTGGCAATCGCCATCGACGGCGTGCAGGCGCTGCCGCGGCTTTCCAACGGGGAGTACGATCTGGACCCGACAAAAAAACCGGTGCAGACGAAGCTCAGCGAGGATGAGCTGAAACAGGCGGAGAACATCGTCAAAAAGGCGATCAATTTTGACGATAGCAGGGGCGACCAGGTGGCGGTGGAGAACATCATGTTCGACCGCAGTTCCTACTGGGAGTCCCTCCGGGAGGAGTTCCGCAAGAGGGAACAGATGAAGCGGATCCTCCTGGCGGCCCTGATCGGCGTGATTGCTCTCTTCGTCGGGTTTATACTCTTCAGGGCGCTCTCAAAAGAGCTCGAGAGGAGGCGCCGTGCCAGGGAGGAGCAGCTGGCGCTGGAACAGCAGCGCATGCGGGAGGCTGCGCTACGGGCAGCGGAAGAGGAGGGGATAGACGTGGAGCTGTCCCTGGAGGAACGGGCCCGGCTGGAGCTTCAGGAAAGCGCCATGAACCTGGCCAAGGAGCGACCCGACGACGTGGCACAACTCCTACGCACGTGGCTGGCGGAAGAATAGTATTTGGTTTGACGATAGTCGGCATTTGTTGTTTATTGTATTATAGGTAATTATCCGATTATAATAATGAGCGCGACTTCACGGTATGATCCCGGCCTGAATGGCGGTACGATCCCGTGAAGTGCCCATTTATGGGACTGTCGCGAAATCGAAGGGAAGTGGCGGTATGCTCCAATCGAAAAAATCACAGTTGTCGGGAAGGCAGAAGGCGGCGATATTCCTGGTTTCCCTCGGTTCGGACGTTTCATCGGAGATATTCAAACATCTCAGGGAAGATGAGATAGAGCAGCTCACCTTCGAGATCGCACGACTCGACAAGGTCGAGCCAGAGGACCGCGACAGGGTGCTCGCGGAATTCCAGGAAATGATGATGGCCCAGGAGTTCATCCAGAACGGCGGCATCGATTATGCACGGGACGTTCTGGAGAGGGCATTGGGCACACAGAAGGCCATCGACATCGTGAACCGCCTCACCTCGTCGCTCCAGGTCCGTCCCTTCGACTTTATCCGGCGCACCGACCCGAGCCACCTCCTGAACTTCATCCAGGGGGAACATCCCCAGACCATTGCCCTGATACTGGCATACCTGGATCCGCAGAAGGCGGCCCTAATACTCTCCGGTCTGAGCCATCAGATACAGGCGGACGTGGCAAAACGGATCGCACAGATGGACCGTACCTCCCCTGACGTGCTCCGCGAGGTGGAGCGGGTGCTGGAGAGAAAACTCTCCACGCTGGCAAGCGAGGACTTCACTTCCGCCGGCGGTATCGACTCCATAGTTGAGGTTCTGAACAACGTGGACCGCGGGACGGAGAAGATCATCATCGAGGCGCTGGAGGAGGAGGACCCGGAGCTGGCAGAGGAGATCAAGAAGAGGATGTTCGTCTTCGAGGACATCGTCCTGCTGGACGACCGCTCGATACAGAAGGTGCTCCGGGAGGTGGACAGCCAGGACCTGGCAAAGGCGCTCAAGGGGGTCGATGCGGAGGTGCAGGAGAAGATTTTCCGCAACATGTCGAAGCGGGCCGCGTCACTCCTCAGGGAGGACATGGATTTCATGGGTCCCATCAGGCTGCGTGACGTGGAGGAATCGCAGCAGAAGATCGTGAACATCATACGCAAGCTTGAGGATTCCGGCGATATAATCGTCGCGCGCGCAGGCGAGGAGGAACTGGTTGTCTAGATTAGTCTTCAAACCGCAGGAGGTCAAGGTATCGCGGGTCGTCAAGCAGATAGAGCTCCCGGCGAAATACCAGAAGAACCTCATGGAATCGGAGGAATTCAAGGAATTCGAGGTCGACGAATCCGGGAACCCCATCGACGTGTACCAGGGACCGTCAATCGAGGAGATGGAGGCCGAGCTGGAGCGCTACCGGCGCGAGACCGAGGAAGAGATAAAGCTCATGATCGAGGAGGCCAACGGAAGGGCCCGCAAGATCGAAGAGGAGGGGAAGGCCGCCGCATTCAAGGAGCTACAGCAGTCACGCGAGCAGATTAAGCTCGAGATGGAACGACTCAAGGTCGATTCGGAGCAGGAGATCGAGCGGGGGAAGTTCGAGGCGGAAAAGATGATAAAGGAGGCCGAGCTCAAGGTTTCCGAGATTGAACACGAGGCGTACAAAAAGGGATACGATGCGGGGCGCGAAGAGGGCTACAAGGAGGGGCAGGCCGAGGTGATGCGGCTCATCGACAGGCTTGGTACGGTGGTCTCCACGGCGGTGGACATCCGGGACGACATCATCCGTTCCTCGGAAAAGCTGATGGTGGAGATGATACTCATGATCGCCCGGAAGGTGATAAAGGACGAGATCGTGGAGCGCCGCGAGGTGGTGATCAACAACATCAAGGAGGCCATCAAGCGGGTGAAGGACCGCGACAGGATAGATATCAGGGTGAATTTCGCGGACCTGGACATGACCACGGCCCACAAGGACGAACTGATACGTATGATGGAATCTCTGAAGAAGGTGAACATATACGAGGATTCCCGTGTCGAGCGGGGCGGCTGCATCATCGAGACGGACGTCGGTGCTATCGACGCGAGGATATCCTCGCAGCTCGATGCGATCGAGGAGGCCATCAGGAACACCAGCGCCCTGTGAGTGGGGAGCATCCCCCGGGGGTACGCCACCGGGGGAATCGATGGATGAGAGGGTATTCGTGCCAATGAGACATAACGATTCTTCGGCCGGGGTGCGGACATGATCAAGATCCTGCCGCATGAAAAGATCGACATACTGAGCAAGTACCGCGATATCATCGAGGAGATCGATATCGTCAAGTACACCGGGAAGGTCGAGAGAATCGTTGGGCTCACCATCGAGTCGGTGGGCCCTGCGGTCATGTACGGCGAGCTCTGCAAGATTCGACTGAACAGCGGCGAATACCTCCACGCAGAGGTGGTAGGCTTCAACAAGAACCGCGTGATACTCATGCCCATCGGCGATATGAAGGGCGTCGTTCCCGGCTCACTGGTGACGGCGGCAGGGTCCGGCCTCATGGTGCCGGTGGGTGACGAGCTTCTGGGACGCGTCATCTCGGGCGTGGGTCGTCCCCTGGACGGCAAGGGCGATATCTATACCAAGGAGCGGTATCCCATCGACGGCCCGATTAGAAACCCGCTGGAGCGATCGGTGATCGACACACCACTCTCCGTTGGGATACGGTCCATCGACGGGCTGAACACGGTGGGGAAGGGGCAGCGCCTCGGCATCTTCTCTGGCTCCGGCGTCGGGAAGTCAACCCTCATCGCCATGATCGCACGGTATACCAGCGCTGACGTGAACGTGATC
>JAFGJK010000056.1 GCA_016929135.1 Spirochaetota bacterium
ATCGTGGAGGACCACAGCGGCTTTATCGACGTGGAGAGCGCCCCCGGGGAGGGGACGGTGATCGACGTGTATCTCCCCACGGCCCTGGCGGGCCCGCCTGGTGAGCGCGATTCGATACCCAGGGAGGAGTACCGGGGGCACGGCGAGCGGATACTGGTGGTGGACGATCAGCCGGAGCAGCGCCGGATCGCCGAGGAGCTGCTGGTCTCGCTGGGATACCGAGTGACCACCGCGGCAGGGGGCGGTGAGGCGGTGGCGCTGTCCCCGGAGGTGGAGCCTGACCTGGTGGTGCTGGATATGATCATGGAGGGGGGGATCGACGGGCTGGAGACCTACCGCCGCATCGTGGCCCTTCGTCCCGGGCAGCGGGCGATCATCCTGAGCGGATTCACCGAATCGGAAAAGGTGCGGGAGGCGATGCGCCTCGGCGCCGGCGCCTACGTCGCCAAGCCCTACACCATGGAGACCCTGGGTGTCGCGGTGCGGCGCGAGCTTGAAAGAAAGGTGGATGCCACGACTTGACCGGACCCCCGATATTGCGTATACTATAGAGGCGCAGTTTCCGTTCCTTCTCAGTCCAATCACGGCACCGCCATCGAAAGGCCTCGCGGCGCCGCCATCAACCCGAACCGGAGGACATCATGAACGAGTATCTGATCATGGGCGGAATCATCCTCGGTGTGGTCGTATCGGTTCTTGCCGTGTCCTACATCCGCTTCCGCTTCAACCTCATTACGAAGATTTTCATTTTTTACCTGAGCTCTGCGGGGACGATCGCCTTCCTGGGCTTCATCATGGGAAAGATGGGGATCTCCCTGGGCACCGCCGCGATACTGGTCCCCATTGCAGTGGTGGTGGGCGTCACCAGCGTCATCGCGCTGAACATCCAGGTGATCCGGCCCGTCAACACCATGATGGAGATCATCGAGAAGGTGGCGGACGGGACCCTCTCCCTGGCCATAGAGGTCAAGAGCAGGGACGAATTCGGCAGGATGTCGCAGAAGCTTCAGGACATGGTGGCGCGGCTTTCGAAGATGATCGGCAACGTCATGGAGATCATCAACCACGTGGCCTCGGCGGCGGAGCAGATCGGTTCCGCCGCCCGCATCCTCAGCAGCAGCTCCAGCGAACAGTCGGCCAACATCGAGGAGATCTCCTCCGCCCTTGAGGAGATCTCCTCGTCCATCGCCGCTACTGCGGAGAATTCCTCCGAGGCCGAGCAGATCGCGGATAAGTCGTCGACAATCGCCGAGAAGGGTGGCGAGCTTATCGGCAACGCCATCTCCTCGATCCAGGAGATGAGCGATTCGGGACGGCGCATCGAGGAGATCGTCGGCATGATCTCGGAGATCGCCTTCCAGACGAACCTCCTGGCCCTGAACGCCGCGGTGGAGGCGGCGCGCGCCGGGAGCGAGGGGAGGGGCTTCGCCGTCGTCGCCGGGGAGGTGCGGAACCTGGCCCAGCGCTCCGGCGCGGCCTCGCAGAACATCGGCCAGCTCATCAGGGAGTCCACTGAGATGATCGACCGGGGCTCAAGGCTCGCCGGTGACAGCAGCAAGTCCCTCACCTCCATCATCGAGTCCTCGAAGAGCGTCGGCTCCATCGTCACCCGCATCGCCAGCGCCAACCAGGAGATAAAGACCGGGATCCGGGAGATCAGCTCCGGCATGAACCAGCTGGGGCAGCTCTCGCAGGAGACGGCATCCTCCTCGGAGGAGCTGGCGGGCACCGCGGACAACCTGAACGGCCTGATGTCGCGTCTCAGGGAGATGATGCAGTACTTCAAGCTGCAGGAGGAATCGGCCCGCAGGAGCGCCTAGGGGGTGACCCGCGTGGGCACCTCCGGCGTCTTCACGAAGGAGGCCGTCACAAGGTTCACCATGGCGATGGCGGCGCCGATGAGGAAGACGTACTGATACCCCAGCCGGTTCCACACGAGCCCGCTCACCAGGGCGATGGCGATGGAAAAGAGGTGGTCGATGGTTACGCCCATGGCCAGGGTCCGTGATACCTCCTCCGGCCGCAGCGCGATCTTCTGCAGATAGGTGGCCCTGGCCATCCCCACCGACATGAGGAGCTGGTCCACGACAAAGCACGAGGCTGCCACGATGAAGGCCGCCCCCTCGGGGAACACGCTCCGGGAGAACCCGTAGCCCAGGCAGACGAAGACAAGCAGGACGGCCTCGCCGGTGAGAATGGCGCGCTCCCCGATCCTGTCGATCGCCCTTCCCAGGAGGGGATAGAAGGCGATTCCGATGATCCCGCCGAGGGTGAGGAGCGTCGCCACGGTCTCCGTGGGCTTGTGGAACACGGTCACCAGCACCCAGGGGGCGAAGGTGATAAAGAGCTGCTTCCTGGTCCCGAAGAGGATGCTGAGCCAGTAGTAGAGACGGTACTCCCTGCGCAGGGTGAAGCGCCCCATGGCCGGCAGCGGCCGGTCCGGCTTCATGGAGACGAGAAACGCCGACGCCAGCAGGAAGCCGGCGGCCGCCACGGCGAAGGCGATGCCGAAGGTGAAGCCGAAAAACCTGAAGCCCAGGAACACGGCGAAGCTCCCCAGGATCGCCGCGAAGTTCATGGCGCCGTTGAGCCGTCCCAGGATGCTCCCGGTCTCCCGCTCCCGGGCGAACTCCATGCCGATCCCGGATATGAGCGGGAGGAAGAGGTGCAGCCCGGTGCTGAAGATGAAGAGCCACAGGAGCATGGGCGTGAATCCGCTGGAGAAGAAGCCGATCAGGATGATGCCGGCCGCGGCCAGGAGGTTCGCCATGGCCGCGAGCCTTCGGGAGCTCAGGAAGAAGAAGAGGGCCGAGATGAAGACCACCAGGAATCCCGGCATCTCCCTGGGGAGCTCCAGCATCCCCCTGGCGAAGTCCGAGATGGAAAAGGTCTCGCTCAGGAAATTGTTGAAGACCGCGTTGACCACGCTCTGTGCGAATCCAAAGAGCGCCATGGCGGCCGTAAACCGGACCAGGTCCCCGGCGCCGCTGTGCCTATGTGAGCTTACCGCTTGAATGACCGCACTCCCTGCATGCTGCAAGGATAGGCGACTGCCCCCCTCTCCGCGTCAAGGTTTTTTTCTGGGGCATGATCCCCGGAACCACCCCCGGGGATGGGGGGAGGGGGCGCCGGTCACCAGCGCCTGCGGCGCCTCGTGGCGGACCCGAAGAGGCCGCGCACCAGCTCGCGGCCCAGGGTGCTTGCCACGGACCTGCCGGCGCTTTTCAGTATCGCCTCGGCGAAGCTGTCGCTCCTTCCGCCGCGCCTCGCCGGCTCCTTCTGCACCCTCTCCCGGGGTTCCGGGGCGGCCTTTGCGGCCCCCTTCTCCGCCTCATCCTGGTCCTCCCGGGCGCGCTTTTTCAGGATCTCGAAGGCGGACTCCCGGTCGATCTCCTTTTCGTACTGCCCCTTCAGCACCGATCCGTCGATGACGGCGCGCCGCTGCTCGTCGGTGATTGCGCCGATCTGGCTCCGGGGGGGCAGCACCAGCGCCCGCTCCACCGGCTCCGGCGTGCCGTCCTTCGCCAGGAAGGAGACCAGGGCCTCGCCGACCGCCAGCTCGGTGATCGATTTTTCAACGTCCACCTTCGGGTTCGCGCGGAAGGTCTGGGCCACGGCCCTCACCGCCTTCTGGTCCTTGGGCGTGAAGGCCCTGAGGGCGTGCTGCACCCTGTTCCCCAGCTGTCCCAAAACGTCCTCGGGTATGTCCAGCGGGTTCTGCGTGACGAAGTACACGCCCACCCCCTTGGAGCGGATGAGGCGCACCACCTGCTCGATCTTCTCCCGGAGCACCTTCGGCGCGTCATCGAAGAGCAGGTGCGCCTCGTCGAAGATGAAGACCAGCTTCGGCTTCTCCACGTCACCCACCTCGGGGAGCTGTTCGAAGAGCTCAGAGATGACCCAGAGGAGGAATGTGGAATATACCTTAGGGTGCTGGATCAGCTTGTCCGAGGCCAGGAGGTGTATGATGCCGCGGCCGGCGCCGTCTGTCTGCAGCAGGTCGTCGATGTTCAGGGCCGGCTCGCCGAAGAGCCTGTCCGCCCCCTCGCTCTCCAGGGCGGCAAGGGACCGCTGGATCGTGCCGACGCTGGCCCTGGAGATCCTGCCGTACTCGGCCGGGAGCTGGTCGGCGTTCTCGGAGGCGAACTGCAGTATGGCCTTCAGGTCCTTCATGTCCAGGAGGAGCAGGCCGTTCTCGTCGGCCACCTTGAAGAGCACCGTGAGCGTAGCCTCCTGGGTCTCGTTCAGGTTGAGCAGCCTGGAGAGGAGCATGGGGCCCATCTCGGAAACGGTGGTCCGCACCGGGTGCCCCTTCTGGCCGAAGATGTCCCAGAATATCACCGGGTATCCCTCGGGCGTGTGGTCCTTCAGCCCCAGCGTCTTGATCCGCTCCTCCAGCTTCGCCCCCACCTTCCCCGGCTGGCTTATCCCGGAGAGGTCCCCCTTCACGTCCGCCAGAAATACCGGCACGCCGTTTCTGCTGAGGCCCTCGGCGATGGTCTGCAGGGTGACGGTCTTGCCGGTGCCGGTGGCGCCCGCAATGAGTCCGTGGCGGTTCGTCATGGCGGGGAGCATCGCCAGCTCCTCCTTCGCCTTTGCGATTATCATCGGGGTGGATGCCATGGTTTTTCCTCCTGTTGAGCGGTCGCGACATCGCTACAATACCCCTTCGGGGGGGAGAGTCAATACAAATTTGCGGCGGCGGGGGATGGCCGGGCTTCCCGCAACCGGGGATGTGCGGGGGGCATGAGGTCCTCCCGCGCCCTTGACATTCGCGGTAAAATGCTTTACTATTTACGGGAAACGCAGTGTATGGATTGGAACGCCGAAGGTTCAGGAGGGGGTGATGCTGTCGATACGAAAGGCGACGCTGAGGGACATCGACGAGGTCGTCGATCTGAGGATGAAGCTCCTCTACGAGATGGGGCGGAGCGACAGGATCGACGGCACGGAGGCCCTGCGCACCGCCACGAGGGGCTATTTCATCAAGAGGATGCAGACCGGGGAGTTCACGGTATGGCTCGCCGAGAGCGGGGGGGACGCCGTCTCCATGACCTGCATTCACCTGATCGAGAATCCACCGGAGGACGAGGTGCTGGGGGGCACCGAGGGCTACGTCATGGACATCTACACGGAAAAGGAATGGCGGGGGAGGGGGATCGCCACCTCCCTGCTGGAGCAGGTGATCCTCTATGCCAGGGGGATGGACGCGAAAAAGCTGGTGCTGGACACCATCGGCACCGACCGCAGGATCTACGAGAAGCAGGGGTTCAGGAAGACCACATCGGAGATGGAGCTCCTGCTGAAGCAGCCGGCTGGGTCTACAGGGTAGTGGGCACCTGGGGCACGAACCTGCGCCGCGGGGTCGGGGGGGCCTGCTTCTCGGTCGTCTCGTCCCATTCGGCGGGAGGAGGGGGCTCGGCCTGTATGACCACCACCCTTCCGTCGCCGAAGACCACCCGCTGGGCAAGGGTGCGCTCTATGATCTGCTCCGACGCTGCGTTTTCCGGTATGTATCCGATAGAGCGCTCGGTGATGTTCAGCACCCTCCCCCTGATCTCATAGCCGTCGATCATGATGATCCTGTCGGGCCAGCAATTGACCGCCTCCTTCTTGTCGTAGGAGATCCGCTCCACCTGGTCGCGCGGCACGATATGGTCGATGCTCTGACCCTCAGGGCGGTACCGCACCTCCAGATCCCCGGCCCTGATGATCAATCCCCTGAGCGCCGTCCCGTTTTTCAGGTATATCTCGTCGGCCCGCGCGGCGAGCGCCGCCATCAGCAGGATGGTGGCTATGAGGGTATTGATTCTGGACATGGTACGGTTGTGCCTTTGTCTTGAATAGATGATCAGGATTCATTTTTTGTCAAACCACTTTTGTATCGCCTGCCCCTCCCCGGGGACCGGAATCCGGTATCAGTATGTCTCGGTATAAGGTGACCGCTGTCAGGAACCCGGCGGTTGCCGAAACCGGAAGCAGCCGGCATGAAAAATGTATTGACAGTGGGGTGTTATGAATTATGTTCATTTTATGAAGGTAGATCATCGCGCCTGGGTGAACCCCGGGCGAGGCAGGAGTGCCTGGGATAACATGCCCGGGCGCAGTGGGATCTCGGTCGAATACCCTGCAACAGACAATGACCAGGAGGGATCATGACAGCAGCAGCGATCATCATTTTCTATCTTGTATTCCCCGTCGTCGCCATCTTCCTGACGAAGAGGTTCGTCATCTGTGACAAGCTCGGCGCGGTGGTCATCTGCTACATCGCCGGCATCATCGTGGGAAACATCGGCATCATCCCCCAGAGCTTTACTGCCGTCCAGAACCCGCTGATGCTCGTCACCATCTGTCTGGCGCTCCCCCTGATGTTCTTTTCAATTGACGTGAGGAAGTGGACCAGGCTGGCCGGGAAATCCCTCCTCTCCTTCGGCCTGCAGACCCTGGCCATCACCATCGTTGCGGCAGCTGGGTTCTTCATATTCGGGGGAACGGTGGGGCGGGAGACCTGGAAGCTGGCCGGGATGTTCATCGGCGTCTACACCGGCGGCACGGTGAACCTGGGGGCCATCGCCACGGCTCTCCGGACCGACCAGACCCTCTACATCGCCGCCCACACCTCCGACGTGGTGGCATCCTCCGTCTACCTCCTCTTTCTCATGACGGTGGGGCAGCGGCTCTTCCTGAAGTTTCTCCCCCCCTTCAGGCCGGCAGAGAATGCCGTGGAGGCAGAGGAGATGAACTTCGAGTCCTACGAGGGGATACTCCAGCGGAAGACCCTTGTGCCCCTCCTGGGTGCCTTCGGACTGGCGGTGCTCATCTTCGCGGCGGGCGCCAGCGCCTTCGTCTTTCTCTCCGAGGACACCGCCTTCGTGGTGGCGATCCTGAGCATCGCGACCCTGGGCATCGTCTTTTCCTTCATCCCGGCGGTGCGGAACATCAGGATGACCTACCAGTTCGGCAACTATTTCATACTGATATTCAGCCTGGTGGTGAGCTCCATGGCAAACATGCAGCGGCTCATCAACACGGCGCCGGTGATGCTGGTCTACGTATCCTTCACGGTCTTCGCCTGCCTGATCCTGCACGTGCTGATGGCGAGGCTCTTCAGGATCGACGCCGACACGGTCATCGTCACCTCCACGGCAGGGATCTGCTCGCCGCCGCTGGTTCCCATGGTGGCCTCGGCCCTGAAGAACAAGGAGGTGGTGCTCTCCGGCGTGGTGACGGGTATCATCGGCTGGGTGGTGGGTACCTATCTCGGGATCACCGTGGCGTACCTGCTGCACCGCCTCGCGGTCTAGGTACGGGGGCCTCGTCCCATAATCCCTGGAAAATTCAGGGGTTGTGATGATCCCCCATTTTTTTAAAAAAATTGTTGACAACGGCCATGAATATCGTTCACAAACTGAATGCCATTCTAATTAGCGGGTTTTCCCGATCCCTGCCGGGTGATGCGGATCTGTTGGAACAGGGGGAAGGGCAATGAGGGGGCGGAGAAATCCCGAAACCGAGGAGGTCGCACTGTGAAGCTCTATGAATTTACCAAATCGTACCAGATTTTCGAGGAGGCGCAGAAATATATCCCCAACGGCATATACGGACCGCGCACGCCCGCCTTTCTCACCTTCGGTTCCTATCCGGCCTTTCTCCAGAAGGGGGACGGGTGCCGCGTGTGGGACGTCGACGGGAACGAGTACATAGATTACATGTGCTCTTTCGGCACGAACCTTCTGGGGCTCCGCCACCCGAAGATCGACGCCGCCGCGAGGAAGCAGTGGGACAATGCGGACTGCTTCACCCTTCCGTCGGACCAGTGGCTCCCCCTGGCGAAGAAGATCGTCGGCACCATCAACGGGGTCGACTGGTGCGTCTTCGGGAAGAACGGATCGGACGTCACCTCCTACGCCATCACGCTGGCCAGGGTCTTCACCGGCAAGAACGACATCCTGCTGGCCCGGGGCACCTATCACGGTTCGCACTTCTGGTGCCAGCCCCACGGGCAGGGAGTGCCGGAGGAGTGGAAGACCCATATTAAGTACTTCGATTACAACAGCGTGGACGACCTGAAGAAGGTGGTGGCGGAGAACAGCGGCACGATCGCCGGGATCATGGTGGCCCCGCACCGCCACGACGCCATGAGGGACCAGGAGCTGCCGAAGAAGGAATTCGTCGACGCGGTGAACAGCCTGGCGAAGAAGGAGGGGGCCCTGGTGATCGTCGACGACATCCGCTGCGGCTTTCGGCTGAAGCTGGAGGGGAGCGCCCTCCACTACGGCTGGGATGCGGACATCCAGACCTTCGGCAAGGCCATCGCGAACGGCTATCCCATCTCGGTGGCAGCTGCGCGGGCCGAGCTGATGGAATCGGCGAAGAAGATCTTCTTTACCGGCACCCACTACTTCTCCGGCGTCCCCTTCGCGGCGGCCATGGCGACGATCGACGAGATACAGGCCAGCGGGGCCATCGAGAAGATCGACACCCTGGGGACAAGGCTCATGAAGGGCATGGAGAAGGCGGCGGCGGAAAACGGCGTCAAGGTGACCCTCTCCGGGCCGCCGGCGATGCCCTACATGACCTTCGCCGACGATCCCAATCTGGGCACCAACCGGTTTTTCTGCGGCGAGGCGAGCAGGAGGGGCATCTTCTTCCACCCGCACCACAACTGGTTCGTATGCGCCGCCATGACCGAGAAGGACATCGACAAGACCCTGGAGATCTCCGCCGAGTGCTTCAAAATCACCAGGGAGAAGATAGGGGGCTGAGATGCGGTGGTACCACGTGGGGATTAAGGTGCGGGACGTCGACGCCTCGATCCGCTTCTACCGCGAGGTGATGGGCCTGGATATCGTGGACTCCATGGAGTTTCACGGCAAGAGGTTCGTCTTCGTGGGGAACGACACCATCCAGATCGAGATGGAGCAGGCGAAGCCCGGGGACACCCAGGCGGACCCGGTGAACATGACCGGCCTGAACCATTTCAGCGTCGTCGTGGACGATATTCACGGCTTCGTGAAGGACGCCCGGAGCAGGGGGGCGAATGTCCTGAACGACCCGCTCCACCCGAGGCCGGACCGGCTCACCTCGTTCATGAAGGACCCGGACGGCGTGCTGATCCAGGTGATCCAGTACGTGTGAGGGGGGATCGCGCAACTATGACAGTGTGAAGTTGAGCAGATAAAACACCTCTGAATAAGTGCCCCGGGGGATTCGGGATCCCTCGGGGCGTTTTTTTATTATGATTGCGGCGGGGTCAGTTAGGTTGCCAGCTTGCTAAGAGGAGCTTGAATCAGAATCCGTCGAGGATTCCTCCTCGCCGTACTCGTATGAGAGGGTCACCGTCCGGTAGGTCGATCCGGTAACAGATGTTGTCGTTTCTTTGACCTTAACATCGGTATCGTTCGTGCGACGATATATCATAATAGTAACATTGGCATCGCTCGATCCACCTATCTCAGTGCTGATATACACCTGTTCGATATCATCGAGATCAATCTGGGTATAGTGGGTTCCTCCGCTGGAATAAATATCAGTTATTGAATAGGGGAGGGAATCGTCAGCGATTATATAGCCAGTGATCGAATTATCGGTTCCGGTCTGGCTTTCGCTTATGATCTTCACGGTAACCGGGTCGTTGGAGCTGTCCTCGAAGCAGGAGGTGGTGAATCCCGCTGTGACCACCAGGGCTGCGACAAGGAATACCTTCATGGCGTTTTTCATATGGGGCCTCGGTGAAATAGGCGTGAGGGCCCGCCGGGCCCGTCCACCTTCTATGTAGTAAAAAAACCGGTCCCCTGTCAAGAAAATATGGGGTCCCCCGGACTATTTCTTCACGATGTCGATCAGCGACAGGTCGTCGCTCTTCAGCACTATGATCTGCTTGTCGTACCTGTTGATGTAGATATACGGGTCATAGAAGCTGATGAAGGTGTTCTCGTTGATCCGCTCGCTCGATTTCGCGATGCGCTTCAGGTCGCTGTCGAACTTGCCGAGGTAGTAGTCCTCGTTCTCCTTCATGATCGCGTAGATGTGACCGTCGTGGATCTCCACGAAGCTCCGCCAGAAGATGTTGTCGGTCCCCTGGACCTTCGCCTTCAGGGTCTGCCGGTCGACGAGCGTGAGATGGTGGCCCGTGGTGTGGCTCCCCCTGTGGGTGATCACCACGACCCCGCCGGAGTAGACGTCGTATCTCCTGCCGCAGATGTTCTCCACCGGGGATTTGAACTCGATCTTTTTCGTGGCGGCGTTGATCATGTACAGCTCGTTGTTGTAGTGCCCCCCCTCGAGGTATTCCCGGATCTTCATGTAGTAGAGCTTGTCGGCGTAGATGTTCTTGTCCAGCTCCTTGTCCCTGAGCTTGTCCTCACGCTTGTCCAGCTCCTTTTCCCGCTGGGCCAGCTGCTGCTCCTTCTGCTCCGCCTTCTCCTGGGCCCTCTCGTCGCGCTGGATCTGCTGCTTCTCCTCCTGTATCGTCCTGTCCTTTTCCCTGCTCTTCTCTTCCCTGTCCTGGACCCTCTCCTTATCCCTGCTCAGCTGCTCCTCTTTCTGACGGATCGTGTCGTCCTTCTTGCGTAGCGTCTCCTCCTGCTGCTTCTCCCTCTCCTTGTCCTTGCTCAGCTGCTTTTCCTTTTCCCGGATCTGTTGCTCCTTCTCCTCCCGCTCCTTCCTGTCGGTTATCTTCTTCGTCTGCTCCTTTTCCCGCTGGATGGTCTCTTCCCGTTCGCGCGTCTTCTGCCGCTGCCGCTCCAGCTGCTCCTTCTCACGCTGGGCTCTCTGTTTTTCCCTGTCGAGACGTTCCTTATCTCGCTGCAGGCGGTCCTTCTCCCTGTCGAGACGGTCCTTCTCCTCCTTCTGGATCTTCTCCTTCATGTCCACCATGTCCTTGCGCTCGTCGATTGCGGTTTTGTCCTTGCGCAGCTCCTCGATCACCTTCTTGTCGGAGATGATGTCGGTGTCGATGGTGTTGAGCTTGCCCCTCATGGATTCCTCCGTGAGAGGGATCACCAGCCGGGTGGTGCCCGGCCACTCGTAGTATTTCGTGGAGATCCCCGCGTTTTTCTCCGTGATATGGTGGAGCACCGCCTGGGCATATTTCTGGCCGAAGTAGTTGAGGTCGCCGCGGTATACGGCGTTGTAAAAGGTGGTGAAGAGGGCCAGCGTGTCGGCGTTCCTCCTCTGGTACCGGTACATCGACTGGTAGTAGTCGGAGAGGATCCTTCGTATATACTTGATGTGATCGATCCTGGCCCTCCGGTCTATGGAGATGATGTCGGCGGAGTACTTCTTCTCGTCCTTGTCGGAGAGGGCGTGGATCACGGAGTACTTCATCCGGTAGTTGAACCTGGTGCCCGGTGCAACCCTGCGGGCGCCGGCTGCGAGGCGCCCTCCCACCGTGCGGACCTCACGGATGTTCCTGCCGGTCCCCTTCCTGGCGGGACCGCGGTAGTTGACGAAGACGACCTTTCTGGCCTTGGTTATCTCGTCGACGTCCACCTCGAGGCCGAGGAGAACTCCGCTTGAGAGGGTTATGAATGCGGCGAGCGCCAGCAGTATCGTCGCATGTTTGGTCACAGTCTTCAGCATTGAGGCCTCCCCGAGTTGTGTGATGGAAAGACTCTATGAGAATAGAATCGGCCGCGCGATTTGTCACTAATTTTTTAACGCGCCCCGGCTATTTTGTTTTGGGAGCCCGCGGGGCCGGCCGCCGGGGCCCTTACGACGCGGCGCCCCCTTCAGAAAACGCCGCATCGTTACGATGCGAGCTTCTGCTTGAGTGAAAGCAGCAGCTGCTCCGCCTTCTGGTTCTGCCCGTCGAATATGTAGAGCATGCTGAGTTTTGTCGCCTCGGCGATCTGAGGCTCCCCCTTCATCATCTGCCCCTCCATCTCCCTGATGGCCTTTCCGACGTCCCCGATCTCCTTGAGCCTCTTCTCGTAGGTGAGCCCCGCCAGGTATTTCTTGAATTTCTTGTATTCCGGCTTCAGGTGCAGGGCCTGGGTGAGGTGCTCCACGGCGAGATCGAAGTTGCCGAGATAGTAGTGGCAGAAGCCGTAGTAGCGGCTGACGAAGGACTTGTCGTCTGCGATATCGCGAATATTGTCCAGGCAGGCGATGGTCTTCTGGTATTCCTTCTGCTCGTAGTAGATGTGCGAGAGGAGATAGTTCGCCTTCAGGTGCTTCCGATCCATCCCGATCACCCTCTTCAGGTACGGCTCGGCCTCCCGGTAGTTCTTCTCGTTGTAATAGACCAGGCCGGTATAGAAATGACCCTCCAGGAGGTCCGGGGCGACCGCCAGGGATTCCTTGAAGAACTGCAGGCTCTTCCCGTAATCGCTGCCGTTGTAATGCTCGACGCCCAGGTTCAGGAGCACCCTTCCGTTCCTGTCGAACTTCAGCGCCTCGTTGTACGAGGCGATTGCCAGGTCACGCTTTCCCATGCGGGAATAGATCTCGCCGATGTTGTTATACGCCTCGACAAATCCGGCATGCAGCTGGATGGCCCTGCGGTATTCCTCCAGGGATTTTTCGATTTCCCCCCTGTTGGCCAGCTCAAGGGCCCTGTTGTATACGTTGATCGCTTCTTTCGGAACGGTCGCTGTGGCCATATCTTCCTCGCTCTTATGTCACTGCATAGATATTCTGTAACAAATATCGGTTTTTTCCATAAAATAATCAACATCGCGCCGTGTTTTTTTTTGTCATCATTGTCGCAGCATCGCTGCAGGAGGCCGATCCTTCGTCATGACAATAAATTTATGAAGGTGATTTATTATTTAGTCTTGACAAATAGGAATTAGAGGCGATACTATTCCCATAATCTCGGAGATAGTTATGATTGGGAAGAAAGTTAAAAACGTCCGCGTATTTCCGGTTACGGTAAAAATCGCCATCACCTTTACGCTCTTTATCCTCATCTCCAACTTCACCACGAACTACATCAACCTGATATTCAACAGGAACGAGCTCTACAAGCTGATGAACGAGCTGCTCACCAAGGACCTGAAGAATATCTACACCTACTGCGGCAACCAGTACGAGATCTACCAGTACGACCAGAACATCGAGGGTTCGGTGGAGAGCATCGAAAAGATGGGGAGGAGCACTCTTAAGACCGACAAGGGGATCATTATCGGCGTCCAGCCGGACGGAAAGATGCTCTTCCAGGCCTCGTCGATCCCCAAGGTCGAGAAATTCGCCGATACTGAGTCCCTGAACTGGCTCAAGAACAGGCTCAAGGAGAACAAGGACGAGGGTGCCATCTATTTCAATTTCAACGACGAGAATTACTTCGGGATGTACAAGTTCAACCCCCGCTGGGACGCCTACATCGTGCGCGCCGAGGAGCTGGGCGAGTTCAACTCCAATTCCTGGCGCATCCTGTTCATCGTCGGCATCATCATCGTCGTGATCACGATCATAATGGCCGTCATCGGCAACTTCATACTGCGGTTCATACTGCGCTACATCGAGGTCATGACCTCCACCATCATGAAGATGATCAAGTCCCAGGATCTGGGAATCATCGACATGAGAGGGGCCCCCAGCGACGACATCACCTATCTGGGCACCGCCTTCAACTCGCTCTCCAGCATGGTGGGGAACCTGATTGGAATATTCAGAAAGTTCGCGAACCAGGACATCGTGCACAAGGCCTACCGGGAGCGCCAGATCAAGCTCGAGGGTGAGAAGAAGGAGCTGACGATACTCTTCTCCGACATCAAGAGCTTCACCTACATCACCGAGACGCTGGGTACCGACATCATCAAGCTCCTGAATCTGCACTACGACAGGGCCATCCGCGAGATCGTCAAGTTCGACGGCGTGATCGGCTCGATCATCGGCGACGCCCTGCTGGCGGTCTTCGGCGCCATGGAGGAATCGACCAACAACAAGTCCTACCAGGCCATCATGGCCGGCTACAAGGTGCAGGAGGTCACCCAGGACCTCAGGGAGAGGATGCGGAAGATCAAGAACGACATGCAGGCGAAGAAGGGCGGGCTCACGAAGGAGGAGGCCATGGTCTACAAGGCCGTGCTCCTGGAGATCGGCGTCGGCATTGACGGCGGCGAGGTCTTCTACGGCACC
>JAFGJK010000004.1 GCA_016929135.1 Spirochaetota bacterium
GAAAGTCCGAACACCGCAGGGCAGGGTGCCGGGTAACACCCGGGCGCCGCGAGGCGATGGAAAGTGCAACAGAAAGGATACCGCCCCGGGATATGCCCTCGGCATATCTTGGGGTAAGGGTGAAATGGCGAGGTAAGAGCTCACCGCGCCCGCCGCGAGGCGGGCGGCACGGTAAACCCCACCCGGTGCAAGACCAAGCAGACAGCCGTTCGAGGGCGGCCCGTCCGAGGCTGTGGGTAGGTCGCAAGGAGGCGCGCGGCAACGCGCGTCCAAGACAGATTGCCGCATAGACAGAATTCGGCTTACGGCCCCCTCCGCACCATTTTTTCGTTACAGTGCTGTTATGCGACATAAGTCCGCGGGTATTTATTGGTCGCCGCCGCCAATTTTAACTTGCCATCTGCCTTTCAATATCGCATTGTTGTATTATCGGGGCCGATCGGGAGCGGGCCGTCACGGCCCGAAGGCGAACGGTGAGGAGCGTGATGTATGAAACGGATGATGCTTTTCGGAACGGCGCTGTCGCTGGTGGTCCTTGCCGCGGGATTCCTGTACGGGACGGGCCGCAGGAACTACCAGGTGGCCGACATCTATGTGTGCGACCAGAGCCTCATGATGGCGAATCTGCAGGCAATGACAAAGGTGAGCAGGCAGGCGCTCTACGTGGTGAGCTACTGCGACTGCATAGGCTTCGACAAGGAGATGAAGTCGGAAGTGCGAAACGACACCTGCGAGCCGCCGAAGGACAGCGTGTACCTCTGCACCTGCATCGGTAGATCGGGATACTGAGGCGGATCATTTCATGGACAGGAACAGGAAGATACTGATCGCCATCCTCGCGGTGGTGGCGTTCTCGGCGGTTCTGGCGATCGTCGACATCTCGCTCACCATGCAGGAGCGGCAGACGATGGCCCCGTCGATCGGGATACCCCAGGTGGGGCCCGGCGTCGGCGTCGTGAGGATAGAGGGGCCCATCGATTTTTCCGACAGCTCGAGCCCCTTCGGCATGCTCTCCGGCGCCGAGGCGGCAATCAAGCGGCTCGACGAGATGTCGCGCAACCCCAACATCCGGGCAATCGTGCTGAGGATCAACTCACCGGGCGGCACCGTGGGGGCCACGCAGGAGATCTACCAGAAGCTCATGAACCTCAGGAAGAGGAACGTGGTGGTGGTGGCCTCCATGGGCGAGATCGCGGCCTCCGGCGGATACTACATCGCCTCGGCCTGCAGCAGGATCGTCGCGAATTACGGAACCATCACCGGCTCCATCGGTGTCATCATCATGGCCCCGAACCTGCGGCAGCTGTTCGACAAGCTGGGCATCAACATGGCCGTCATCAAGAGCGGCAAGTACAAGGACATCCTGAGCTCCTTTCGCGAGATGACCCCCGAGGAGCGGGAGCTGATACAGGAGATCATCGATTCGTCGTACCAGAAATTCGTGAGCGATGTCTCCCTGGGGAGGAACCTGAGCAGGGACGATATCCTCCCCGTCGCCGACGGCCGCATCATGACCGGCAACAAGGCCCTGGAGTGCAAGCTCGTTGACGTGATCGGGACCTTCGAGGACGCGGTGAACGAGGCCAGAAAGCTCGCGAAGCTCCCCGAGGACTCTGCGGTCTACGACGAGGTGAAGAGCCCGTTCCAGCAGCTGCTCTTCTCCATGGAGGGGATGTACCGGGGCCGCAGCGCCGGCCTGCTGGAGAGGAGCTTCGGATTCGGCGGGTACAACATCGTCCAGTACAGGTACCAGCCGTGAACATGGATACCATCAAGTCGATGCGGTGGGTGGATTTCTTTCTCTACGCCATAACCGACCCGGGTGCCCTGTACCGGCAGATACAGAAAAACGAGCCGCGCCCCCTGGTGCTGAGCTTCGCGGTGCCGGTATTTGCGGCGCTCACCGGGATCATCGCCGGCTCCCTGGTGGGAGTTGAGTCCCGCTTCTTCTACAGCAAGCTCACCTACGGCTGGCTGCTCTCGGTGGTCTCCTCGCTCTTCACGATCGTTGCGGCGGCGGCCCTCATGGACGCCTTCGCCCAGTTCCTCGGCTACCGGGGCAACATGAAAGAGATGATGGCGCTGGTGAACTTTTCCCAGCTCCCGAAGATATTCGTCCTCCCCCTGGTCCTCATCTTCAGGACGATACATTTCGCACCCCCCTTCTTCTACGTCCTCTTTTCGGTGCTGGTGGCCCTCTGGTCGGCCTTCATCGTGGTGAAGGGGATCGCGGAGATGCACGACAGCGGCGCGGGGCGCGCGGTGATCATATTCCTGTTCCCGTACCTCCTCGCCGGCGTCACCGTCTTCCTAATGCTGGTGCTGGGGGTGCTCTACCTGGTGCGCTACGTCTCCGGCTGACCCGGACTCACGAGGTCCGCGATGGACCACTCCTCCTCCATCCGCGACAGCGCCCCCTTCACGTCATCCAGATGACGCTCCTCCACGCGCAGGCAGACGCCGCAGTCGGAACTGATCTCCCGCGGGACGGGGATCAGCTTGTGGGGAATCCCCGCCTTCTTCAGGATCGACTCGGCCCGCATGGTGTGATTCACGGACCTGAAGAGCACCGCACGATAGAAGCCGGTGCTCATGGGCGGAGGGTGCTCCCCGCCGTAATGGGGCGCGTTTCTGGCCTCCGAGCCATGCTACTCTCCCCCGGCGACATCGCCGGGGGCCTTCGGGAGGCCGGTCCCTGGAGGTGCTGCCGGCAGCATTTCGCATATCGTCACCTCGTAGGGGGCCAGGCCGCAGTTCCCCCGTCCGATGGTGTCCCCCAGCCTGCGGTGCGTCGAGAAGACGGTGTCCCACCGCTCGTCGCCGGCGATTCGTACCGCCCTGGCCCCGGCGGAGAAGTTCAGCATCACCAGGGCCTTCCCGGTCTCGTGGGAGCGGATGAAGGCCAGGACATCGCCGGTGGCGCGCACCGGGATCCATTCCCCCAGGCGGAGGGCCGGGATCTCTCTTCGCAGGGCGATGAGGGAGCGGTGGAAATGGAAGAGCGATCCCCGCTGGCCCATCTGCCGCTCCACGTTCACGGTCCGATAGTCCCTGTTTACCGGGAGCCAGGGATCGCCGGCGGTGAATCCTGCGCCGGGGGAGGCGTCCCACTGCATCGGGGTCCTGTCGGGGTCGCGGCCGCCGTGGAAGGGCCAGTACCGTATCCCCAGGGGATCCCGGAGCCGTCTGCGGGGTATCTCCCCCCTGGTCATCCCTATCTCCTCGCCGTAGTAGAGGAAGGGGGTGCCGCGTGACGCCAGGAGGAGGGCGGCCATCACCCGGAGGCGTCCGCCGCTCTGGTCACCCCCGCCGACGCGCCAGGCCATCCGGGGATTGTCGTGGTTCGAGAGGACGTTGCAGGGCCAGCCGCCGGGGGGGATCGCCTGGTCCCACTCCTCCAGGGCGCGGAAGAACCGCCGGGGTCGCCATCCCCCGATGTGCATCAGCGAGAAATCGAAGGTCAGGTGAAGCCCGTCGGCGCCGTTCCCAATGTAGGAGGCCGATGTGGCGGGGCTGTCGTGGGTGTATATCTCCCCCACCAGGACGCGGTCGCCGTAGCCGTCGGTGAGATCCCTGAGCTCTTTGAATATCTCCTGTGTCTCCGGCCGGTCCCTGTCGTAGAGGTGCCGCTGCCAGTCGTAGGGCCGGGGGTGAGGGCCCGGGACGACCGGATTGTCCCTGAAGAGCTCGTCCTTGACGTAGTAGTTCGCCACGTCGAGCCTGAAGCCGTCCACGCCCCGGTCGAGCCAGAACCTGAACTCGTCGTAGACCGCCTCCCGGAGCTCGCGGTTTCTCCAGTTGAGGTCCGGCTGCTCCTTCAGGAAGGAGTGGAGGTAGTACTGACCGGTGGCCCCGTCCCGCTCCCAGGCCCTGCCGCCGAAGACCCCCCTCCAGTTGTTGGGCGCCTTCCTGTTCCTGCCGTCGTGCCAGAGGTACCAGTCCCGCTTCGGGCTCTCCTTCGATGACCGCGATTCAAGGAACCAGGGGTGGAGATGGGAGGTATGGTTCACCACCAGGTCCATAATCACCCGGATTCCCCTGCCGTGGGCGCGCTCGATGAGGCGATCCATGTCCCTCATGGTGCCGAAGACCGGGGCGATGGCCCGGTAGTCGCTCACGTCGTAGCCGAAGTCGAACATGGGGGAGGTATTGACCGGGGAGAGCCAGATGGCGTCCACGCCCAGCTCCTGCAGGTACTCCAGCTTCCCGGTGATCCCCCTGAGGTCGCCGACGCCGTCGCCGTTGGAGTCGCAGAAGCTCCTCGGGTAGATCTGGTATATGACACCCTCCTTCCACCAGCTGCCGGCAGTATTCATGGGCACCTCCGCAATTATCGATGGCAGACATTACCTTGCCGGCGGTCTGCCGCGCAAGAATATTTTGCCCCTTCGCGGTCCGCCGGGGGTATCTTCAGGCGGCGGATGGCGCATTGTCCTTGACAGGATGACGCCCTGATGGTATAACTCCAACCGGTTGCGGGAGGCTTCACCATGAGATTCTTTACACCGGGCATACGGAGACTGGAGAAGAGGGGCGACATCCGGGGTCTGCTGAAATGCCTCGCCCACAGGAGGTCCGCGGTCCGCTACGGCGCCTTCGTGGCCCTGGCCGGCATGAAGGGGACAGGGGACGAGGTGTTGCAGCGGCTCAGGGAGATGGTGCACGATCCGGATCCCTGGGTCAAAACCCTGGCGGTACTGAAATTCGCCGGGCTGGGCGATCCCTCCGTGTCCGACAGTCTCAGGGAGATCATCACCGAGGGCTCGCGGGACGCCAGGCTGGACCTGCTGAAGATAATCGCCGGGCGGGGTCCCACCGAGGACGGGGCCATCAGGGAGGTCATCGTGCTTGCCCTGGCGGACAGAAAGGAGGTCGTGCGGCTCTACGCCATTGTCGCGGCAGCGTCCACCGGCGACGCTCGCCTGATGCCGGCCCTTGCGGAGCGTCTGCAGGAGCAGCATTACGAGATGCGCATCCAGGCGGCACGGACCCTCTACGCCGTCGGGGGGGACGGGAGCGCCGATTATCTGATGGGCCTCCTGGCTGACAGGCATTCCTCGGTCCAGGAGGAGGCCCGCTCCCTGCTGGCGAACATACGGATCGCCTACGTGCAGAGGGCCCTTCATGACGCGGAATTCCTCAGGCTCGTCAGGGGGATGAACGACACGGAACCGGCGCGGCGCGAGACGGCGCAGCTGATCGGCGGTGCCGCCATAAGGGAGGGGCTGCCGCTGCTGCACAGGGCCTGCTACGACAAGTACAAGGGGGTCCGCATCGAGGCGCTGCGGGCCATGGCGGCCTTCAGGAGCCCCTCCTCGATCGAGTACGCCCAGAGGCTCCTGCGCGACAGGTTCTATGATGTGCGCCTCGAGGCGGTGGCCACGCTCGCCCAGATCACCGATCCCCGTTCGATCGAGGCGCTCCAGGGGGCCCTGGATGACCGTGTCCTGAGGGTGCGCGAGGCGGCGCGCAGGGCCTGCGAGAGGATACGGCGGGATCTCCAGTATTCCCAGGAGTGACGGGGGGACGGACTCTCATTCCAGCGACAGCTCGTACCGCTGCTCCGTCAGCTCCCTTCCCCAGAGCGCGTGCCTCTTCTCCTCGGCGAGGACGAAGCCGTGCCGCAGGTACAGTGCCACTGCCGCCTTCATGAAGTCCACGGTCCAGAGGATGATCGCCCGGTACCCCCGCTCCCGGCAGAAGGCGATAGAAAGTCGCAGGAGCGCCGTCCCGTACCCCTGACCCCGCACCGAGGGATCCAGCAGGAACCACCGCAGCTGCGCCCGCACATCGTCGAGCCTCACTATGGCGACGCAGCCCAGAATGGGGCCGTCCCCCTGGAGTATCCAGATCCTGCTCCCCGGGTCGCCGGCGGCGACGAATTCTGCCAGGGGGACCGCCACGTAGGGTTCGAAGGTGGTGTCGAAGCCGCATTCCCTGCCGTAGATCGTCCCGTGGAGGTAGGTGATGTAGCCCAGGTCACCCGGCCTGATGTCGCTGCGTATGGCGATGTCGGCGCGGCCTTCCATCCTCCGTCACCCTCTGCCGTTTTCCGCGCCCCCGGTCATACTGCCCGGCATCGTCGCTGCCCCGTCATTCATGACCGTGCCGGTGATGAAGATCAGGCCAGTGGGGATGCGAGTGCTCGCCCCTCTCGTGGGCGTGAGTGTGTTCGTGGTATCCCGCCGGTACGTCGTGGCGGTGCCCGTGGTGCAGGTCATCGTGCCCGTGGTAGTGGCGGTGCGTCGTCTCCTGGTGTTCGTGCCGGTGCTCGTGCCGCTCCGAGGCCATCAGGAGGATCGCTCCCGCCAGGAGGAAAAAGGATGCCGTCTGCAAGAGGGTCATCCTCTCCGCCAGGAGGAGCACGGAAAATACGACGCCGAAGAAGGGGGCGCTGGAGAAGACGATCTGGCTCCGTATGGCCCCCAGGCGCTGTGCCGACATGATGTAGAGGACGATGCTGACCCCGTAGGAGAGGCTCCCCAGAAGGACCGCGTACAGGGCATACCGGGCAGGAGCCGGCTGCCGGGACAGCAACAGCCCGACGGCCGTATTGACAGTGCCGGAGATGAGCCCCTTCCAGAAGGTGCTCTGCACGGCGGAGATCCCGTCGATGAGTGCCGTGAAATGGTTGTCCAGGCCCCAGCAGAGGCAGGCCAGGGCGATTAGGAGCGCCGCGACGGCACCGGTGCTCCCACCGTCCAGGGTGAGCATCACGCCCGACGCCAGGGCGATGAGAACTCCCGCCCATCCCCTCCTCCCCAGGTGGTCCCTGAAGAAGAGGGCGCCCAGCAGGGCCGTGGCGACCAGCTCCAGGTTCAGCCAGAGGGAGACCGACGAGGCCGGGGCGTATTGCAGCCCGAAGAGGAGGAGTATCGGCGCGGCGATGCCCCCCAGGGCGACGGCACCCAGAAGCCTGGCGCGGTTGGCGCCGCGCAGCGCCATGGCCCGGGGCAGCTCCCGCTTCGCCAGTACCGCCGGGAGCAGGCCCGCCGAGGCCCCCAGGTAGAGCAGGCCCGCCAGGAGGAACGGGTTGATGCCGTGCAGCAGCAGCTTGCTGGCCGGCGTCGCCAGCCCGAAGAGGGCGGCCGAAATCCCCGCAAGGAGAAACGGCGCGAACCGTATCGTCA
This sequence comes from Spirochaetota bacterium, assembly GCA_016929135.1. Classification (GTDB taxonomy): domain Bacteria; phylum Spirochaetota; class UBA4802; order UBA4802; family UBA5550; genus JAFGJK01. The sequence continues at coordinate 7,131 of JAFGJK010000004.1, forward strand.
TGGACCGTGACTTCATGGTGTGCCTTCGCCTGACGGTTCCTCGTGAATCCGGCGCTGATCATCTCTTCGAACGACGATGATCGTCGTCGCTTTCATTTTATTGTGAACCTGCCACGATCCATGTCCCAGGCCAGGTTCAGCGAGCCGGTCTTGATGTTGGCGATGAATCTCCTGCACTGCGCTGTCAGCTCCCCCCGGTCGTCCGGCTGCGCAAGATGCATCTGCACCTGGTCATAGGCCAGCGTCGCCTTCACCGTGGTGCCGATCCGCGGCAGAGTGTATATGACCGAATAGAAGGGCCTGCCTGAGAAGTATTTCCGGAGGGTCGGGTAGTCCTCGGGTGTTTTCAAAAAACGGGCGAGCGCCACCTTCGGGAGCACGCTGTCGGTGACCTTCACGAAGCCGCCGCTGTCGACGCGGTATATATCAAAGCGGGCCTCCATCGTGATGCCGTCGTGGCTTGAGAGGTTGACCGCCAGGTAATGCCGCCTTCTCCTGTCGATGAAGAGGGCTATCTCCTGCAGTATCGAGCCGCCCCCGGTGCCGTTGTCGGTGATGCTGATGTAGCCGTTCCTCAGGTCCACCACCGGATGGATCTCATAGCCGGCATCCGATTTCGTGACGTATTTCCCCTTCGTGAAATCGATTGTGTACCGGTATCCGGTGCCGGAGGGCCCCGCGAACAATTCCCCCGGGAGCGCCCTGTAGTAGTCCAGGATACTCCCCCCCTGGGCCGCCGCAATTCCCGCGCAGATGCCGGTCAGCAGCATCGCCGGAAGGATCCATCTCGCCAGTCTCTTCATGATGCCCTCCCCCCGCTATTCCGTGCCCTGTAAATCGCCCGCGATACCGCGGGGATACCGGACGCGAACATTCCGCTCATGCCGGTTCCTGCGGTTACCGGACGGGGGGCCGCGGTGCCGTCGGAAGGAGTGTACCCGAACTGCGCGGCGGTGTCCAGTTATTTTCCTGCGGCCGGTGGATCACGGAAGGAGGCGCCGTCCGATGCGACGCGCTTTTCGAAATAGAACAGCGTGAGCCGCTCGTTCACGGCGAGAGTTTTGAAGATCCGGTACGACATCCCCGTATAAAGGCGTATGTTCGTCTCGCTCCGGTGCCCGGTGAAGAGCTCGAACCTCCCGGCGTCGGGGAAGCGCCCTTCGATCTCCCGCATGAGGGCGGAGCCGATTCCCCTCTTCCGGAACTCCGGGTGCACGATGAGCTTCCCGATGTGGCAGGTGCCATCGTTCTCATAGGCCCGGACCGATCCGATGATGGCGCCGCTCGCCAGGGCCTTCAGGACCTTCACCTTACTCAACTCCTCGTGCAGATCTCCCAGTTCCTGCACCAGGGGCTGGATCCGGAAGTCCCCGTACAGCTCAGCTTCGCTCCTGTAGGCGAACCGCTGTAGACGCAGGATCTCCGCCGCGTCGTCCATCCCCGCCGATTCGATCGTCACCGACCCCCCCCCGATGTCCAAGTGATCGTCACCTGTCTCTCTCCACACGCTCCAGCAACCTCTCGATCACCCTTTGCGTATCAGCCTCCTTCACCCGGCGGTAGAAGTCGTCGCCCAGCGTCTTCCCCTTTCTGCTGGGGACCAGATGCCGGTAGAGGAGGGTGGGGAGGTCCCATGCCCCCTCCCTTCCGGCATAGTCCCGGTAGCGCTTCAGGCGCAGCTCGTCGGGCGTCAGCGTGAGGATGTCCCTGCATGCCTGCGCCAGATTCTCCCTCTGCGTGTCCCCATGGTACTGCAGCTCGGCGTTCTCCAGGAAGTCCAGGACCCGGTTGCCGCCGGATCCGCAGCCGGCAGCCGCGGCGGCCAGCAGAAGGCAGGCCAGCAGCCGCAATCCCTGCATCCCCCTCCGTCTCATGGCGCCTCCTCAGTGCGATACGCTTTTTGAAAAGAGATATATGATCGCCACCCCGGCCATGATCATGGCGATGCCGATGATCGCCGGGATGTCCAGTGACTGCCGGTAGTAGAAGTACCCTATGAGGGCGATCAGGGTGATGCCGGCCCCGGACCAGACCGCGTAGGCGATCCCCAGGGGGATCGTTTTCAGCGTCAGTGAGAGAAAGAAGAATGCGGTGCCGTACCCGGCGACGACGATTGCCGATGGTACCAGTCGGGTAAAGCCGTCGGCGGCCCTCAGCGCCGAGGTGGCGATTACCTCGGCCACGATGGCGATGGAGAGGTAGATCCATTTCATGAAACCACTCCTTGATTGGCCGCGGGTTCCGCCCGAAAGATCAAGTATCCGGGGATCGCGGCCGGCGTGATTGATTCTTGCAGGGCCTCCTGCCCAGTGCAAGAATAATTTATGCATGATGGCGGGTGGCGCCATTGGGGCGACGGATGCGGGAACCGGCCGTTCGCCCCGCGGCCTGACGGTTTTTTCGTTGCAATCCTGGGCTTTCCCGGCGCGAATTGACCAAAGAAAAGAGCGGATATGCCATCACGGCATTTCCCGGTACGGCAGGAGCGATGTCCGCGAATATCTTGATGAAATGATCGCGGATGAGTAGGCATGCGGAGACCGGCATGATCAATCTGGCACTGACATCCATCAATCTGATAATCGGCGTCGCCGTGGCCATATGGGCGGCGCTTCAGCTGGTGCAAAAGAAAAAATCCTCCATGCAGCGCACTATCGCGCTCCTCTATTTCCTCATGGCCTACGTTCTCTTCTATTACTGGTCCTTCCGCTCCGGCGTCATCTATCTCGCGCCCCGCCTGATCTACAGCGATCTCCCGGTCGCCTTCGCCATCGGGCCTTCGGCGTATCTGTACGTCGCGCGGCTCCTGGGGATTCATGAAAGGTTCACGAAATCCATGTTTCTTCATTTTATCCCGGCCCTTCTCGCGGTATGCGCGCTCGCTGCGTATCACCTCTTCAGCGGGGGGAGCATGGCCTTTTTCCTGGCCCATCGGCCCGCGTACCCGGTATACAACGACCCCTTCATCCTCGCCTTCGACATCCTTTCGGACCTCTGGGTGGTCCTGTACCTGCTGGCCGCGGCGATACGGGTGTTTGTCTTCGGCAGATCGACCATGCCCGCCCAGAACAACAAGCTGGTCCTGATCTCGGTACTGCTGCTGGCGGTGTCGCTCAGTTATCTCGGCGTGCTGTACGCCCATATCGTCGATGACAAGGGACTGCTCATCGTCTCATCGGTGGTCAACGGCGCGCTGATCGTTTCGTGTTTTCTCTTCAGCCACCGCAATCCCGAGGTGACCCAGTCGGTGATCAGGGACGGCAGGAAGGCCGGGTCACTGCCGGCCAACGTCGACGTGGCCGGCGTCATCGGCAGGATGATGGAAATGATCGAAAACGAGAAAGTGTACAGGGACCCGGAGATCACGATCCAGTCGCTCAGCAACTCGCTCGAGATCAGCGCCTACCATCTATCCCTGATCCTCAACGAAAAGATGCGCATGAATTTCCGCTCCTTCATAAACCGGTACCGCCTGGAGGAGGCGAAGCGCCTGCTGACCCATGAGCCGGAAAAGTCGATCATCGAGGTCGCCTTCGCCGTGGGGTTCAACTCCAAGACTGCCTTCAACACCCTGTTTTCCCGCGAAGCGGGCGTTACCCCCCGCGAGTACCGGAAAACATTTTTAAAAAAATAGGTTCCGATTTCCTGAATCGGAACGACCGTCCGGCGCGCAGACCCTATATTATCCACCGTAACCACAGCACACGCGGAACATGAAACCCGCCGGGGGCCGTCGGGCCCGCACTTGACCGTGCTGGGCTCGCCCTTCCCGGTGCTGTAATGCGGAGGATCATCATGAAAAAAAGGAGGCTCCTTGCGGCCATTCTGGTATGCGCGCTCTGCGCCGTCCACGCCGGCTGTTCCGACATGATCGCGGACCAGGGGGGGGCTGCGGTCGTTGCCGGCGGCGGTGCCGGCGGCAATGCCGGTGAGATCTACACCGCCGAGGACCTGGACGCGGTGCGGAACAACCTGTCCGGCAGCTATTTCCTCATGGCGGACATAGACCTGTCGGGATACACTGCGGATGGTGGATGGGTCCCCATCGGCGACGATACCACGCCCTTTACCGGTACCCTGGAGGGTAACGGACATACCATCAGCGGCCTTACAATAAATAGGAGCACTTCGGATTATCAGGGTCTCTTCGGCTGCATCGGGAGCGGCGGCACGGTAAGGAATTGCGGCCTGGCGGGAGGCTCGGTCACCGGTAATAATTATGTGGGGTTCCTGGCGGGTAGAAGTTCCGGCACGGTGAGCGGCTGTTACGCTACGGGTGATGTTAGCGGGGCATTCAATGTCGGCGGCCTGGTGGGGGATAATTATTCCGGCACGGTGAGCGGGAGTTTTACCACGGGTGATGTTAGCGGGCCATACAATGTCGGCGGCCTGGTGGGGGATAATTTCGGCACGGTGAGCGGGAGTTTTGCCACGGGCGATGTGATCGGGAGTGGAAACAATGTCGGCGGCCTGCTGGGTAGGAATATCGGCACGGTGAGCGGGAGTTTTACCACGGGCGATGTGAGTGGAGTCAATCATGTGGGCGGCTTGGTGGGGGATCAAAGCAACGGGTGCTCTTTGACCAACTGCTATGCTAAAGGTAAAGTTTCGGGGACTCAATGGGTCGGCGGTCTCCTGGGAGGGAGCTATGGCACGATTAGCAATTGTTATGTCCTCGGCACGGTGACTGGCAGCGGTGATTATATCGGCGGATTGATAGGCAGGCTCAGTACAGGTTCAGCGAACAGCAGCTACTATTATCAGGAACCGGATAACAGCATCGGTTCGCAAGAGACCGAAGCTGTCATGAGGGATTCGGCCACCTATGTCGGGTGGGACTTTACCACGATATGGGGGATCGATCCTTCCATAAACGGCGGGTTTCCCTACCTGCTGAATAACATGCCCTGAGGGGGCCATGGGGATGATGAATCGGTTCGGTTACCCGGTACCTATCCAGATTGACGGTCTGAGAGGCGATAGTTATCGGGTACGTGGATAGTTATCGGCGGCTGATGGTTGCGATAGTTATCGGTGACAAAGGGGAGCATGAAATGAAAGGAAAATGGAAATTGAGGGCAGCCCTGTTTCTGTGCCTCGCGGCATGGGGCTGTTCCGACATGATCGCGGACCAGGAGGGGGACGCGGCGGTAACGGGCTGGATCAGCTCCGACCGGGTGACGAATCTCGCGGCGATGCCGGACACCGGCAGCGTCACCCTCACCTGGATCGACCCGACCGCGGCCTTCGAGCGCATCGAGGTCACCTGGAGCCCCGGGGGCTCCGCCGCGCAGAGCGTCGCCGCCGGCACGCGGACCTTCACCGCGACGGGCCTTTCCGTCTGCACCGCCTATACCTTTACGGTGCGCGCCGTGCTTGCCGACGGGAGCTACGGCGGCGACGCCGCGGTGACCATGAGCACCGGCATCGCCGTGGGGAGTGCGGCGGAGCTTGACGACGTGCGGAACGATCTCACGGCCTGCTACAGCGTCACCGCGGACATAGACCTGTCGGGGTATAATAGCTCAGGCGGGGGCTGGGAGCCCATTGGTGATATGTCCACACACTTTACCGGCACCCTGGACGGCAACGGCCACACCATAGGCAATCTCACCATACACAGGAGTATTTCGGAATTACAGGGTCTTTTCGGCTATATCGGGAGCGGGGGCGTGGTAAGGAATTGCGTCCTTACGGGAGGCTCGGTCACCGGTTATAATTTTGTGGGATTACTGGCGGGTCTAAATTTCGGCACGGTGAACGGGAGTTACGCATCGGGTAATGTTAGCGGGAAAGCCTGTGTCGGCGGCCTCGTGGGGGATAATGAAGGCACGGTAAATGGGAGTTACGCCACGGGTACGGTGAGTGGAGGTGATCTTATCGGCGGCCTGGTGGGGTTTCAAGCCACGGGGTGCTTTTTGACCAACTGCTATGCCACTGGCAATGTGAGTGGGGCTGGAAACAGTATCGGCGGTCTGGTGGGGTATAATGACGGCACGGTGAGCTCCAGCTACTATTGCCGGTCGAATAACGGCATAGGTTCGTATGTGACCGAAGTTGCCATGAGGCAGCAGTCCACCTATACCGGCTGGGACTTTACCACGATATGGGGGATCGATCCTTCCATAAACGGCGGGTTTCCCTACCTGCGGGGGAACATGCCCTGAGTAGGGCCATGGGGATGATGAATCGGTTCGGTTACCCGATACCTATCCGGATTGCCGGCCAGAGAGGCGATTGTTATCGGGTAAGTGGATAGTTATCGGCGGCTGATGGTATCCTGGCAGGCGATAGTTATCGGTCGAAGGGACGATTGTTCTACCGGAGGAAAGTGTCGGTTATGGTCCTTTGCGATAGTTATCGGTGAGAATCGGAATATTGATTTGAGGAAAAATTCATGATACGTTACATAAAATTGATACTCTGTGCCGCCGCCCTGACGGCGGCCGTGATTCCGGTCCTGCGGGGCCAGGAGAATGTTCCGAACCAGGGAGTGGTCAGAGCCCCGGCGGCTGTACAATCGTATAGAACCGCCTTTTTCGACCTGAAGCGCTACGATTGCCCGGCCACGGCGGGGCGGCGCATAAACCGGCGTTTCCTGTCGCAGCTGCTGCGGCTTCCCAATATCTCCCTGGTGGACGGCGAAGGGAAGGGGGGCGCCCCCTGCCATGAATCAGGATGCGCCGTCGCCATCGGCAGGTCCCTGGGATCGGACCGCGCCATTTACGGCTTCGTCTCGGTGAGCAGGAACGTGGAGAAGAAGCGTCTGGGGACGGCCGGCGCCGAGAAATATATATTGAAGGTCGAGACCCGGGAGACCTACCGCATCGGGATAAAGCTCGTGGACGTGCAAAGCGGCGCTCTCCTGGCATCCCTGAACGAGGAAACGGGGCCCGAGGGGCTGGAGGGCGCCGTTGACCGGATGGTGGCGGCGCTGGGGCCGCACTATCGGCCCCGGGAGGCCACTCAGGCGGAGGAACAGGCGTGTGGGGAGCCGCCGATCGAACCGCAGAAGGAGACGCCGCCCTCGGCCGGGGAGGAGGCCGCCGGAAGCCCCGTCCGGTACCATGCGTCCCTCTGCTTCTCCTTCATGGTGCCTGCGGGGAGCTTCGGGGACGTCTCGGGCTTCTCCCTGGGAAACGTCGTCGAGGGGAGCGTTACCGGCCTTTTTATGGAGAGGACCGACATGCGGCTCTCGCTGGGATACTACTACCTTTCCTCGACGCGGGGGGACGTCTCCTCCTACAGGTCGCTCTGCGCGGCCCTCTC
>JAFGJK010000057.1 GCA_016929135.1 Spirochaetota bacterium
AGACCCGCACCCTGGTGATCAAGACCATGCGCGATTACCTGGACGCGAACGACTTCATGGAGATCGACACGCCGGTGCTCATCAACAAGGCCAGCGGGGCCTTTGCGACGCCCTTCAAGACGCATCACAACGCCCTGGACATCGACGTGTTCATGCGCATCGCGCCGGAGACCTACCTGAAGCGCGCCATCGCCGGCGGCTTCGACCGGGTCTACGAGTTCGCCCGCTGCTTCCGGAACGAGGGGATCGACCCGTCGCACCTGCCGGACTTCACCATGCTGGAGTACTACTGTTCCTACTGGAACTACGAGGACAACATGGACTTCACCGAGAGGCTCATCAAGCACGTCCTCTCGACGGTGCTGGGGACGACGGAGGTGACCTACGAAGGCACTCCCATCAACTTCGACGGCGCCTGGCCGCGCATCTCCTTCCGGGATCTCATCCTGAAGGACTGCGGCATCGACATCGACGCGTGCGGCACGAAGGAGGCGCTTCTGGAGGAGATCAAAAAGAAGAATATCGTCCTCGACGACGTGAACGTCAAGACCGCCGGCATCGGCACCATCATCGACAACCTCTACAAGAAGGTATCGCGCCCCTCCATGGTGAACCCGATGTTCGTGATCAAGCATCCCATCGACATCTCCCCCCTGGCGCGCAAGAACGATCACGACGGACGCATCGTGGACCGCTTCCAACTGGTAATCAACGGCTGGGAGGTGGTGAACGCCTACTCCGAGCTGGTGGACCCGATCGACCAGGAGGAGCGCTTCAAGGCCCAGGCCGACGCCAGGGCCGCCGGGGACATGGAGGCAATGGAGATCGACCACGACTTTTTGACCTGCATGGAATACGGCATGCCCCCCATGTCCGGCTGGGGGATGGGGATCGACCGTTTCGTGGCCCTCATCACCGGCGCGGCGACGCTGCGCGACGTGGTGCTCTTCCCGCTGATGCGGCCCGAGTAGGGAGACCTCGACGAGTGCATGACGTGCTCTAAATTATAATTGCATTATCTCTCAATCGTTGATACGATGGTGCGCGGCAGGAGTATCCCCGACCCCTCTTTCACGGATGACTCCTGCAAAATACCGCAAAGCCATGATGACACGAAAAACCATACGTTGGATCGTCGCTGAGCTGAGGGTCCTCGCGAACATCGAGGATCCAACCGAGTACGGGAGGTCAAAGGACCGCCTCCTGGAGCGTACCCTGCCGGTCCTGTCGCAATCGAAACAGACTGCACCCCTTGCCACGGTTATGAAAAACTCACTGACGACAGACTTGCGCATGCCGAAGAGGGGAGAAACGGCCATTACCGACGCACGCAACCGGATCGACGAACTTGTGCGGATGCTGCATGGCCTCACCCGCTCTGTTATCCCTGTCGCCTTCCTGGCGCTCCTTTGCATGGTCGGCGGCATCATCGCCGTGGTCGTTTTCGGGCGCATGTTGGAAACATCCAGGGAGAGCGGCCATTGGCCCTGGGTGACAGGGTACCTGTTGAAGAGCCGGGTGGAGCGACACACCAGCTCGGTCGTCGGACGATACGGCTCCAGGATGACTGAATCGACCAGCTACGATCTCTATGTGGAGTACCGGTATCATGTCGATTCCAAGGAATACCGCGGGCACACTTTTTCCTTCGAACCCCGAAGCGTCGACCGTGAATACTGGGAGGCCAAGGCGCGCCTGTACCCGCCGAACTCGGCGGTGAGGGTCTACTACGATTCCGAGAGACCTGGAATATCCGTTCTGGAGCCGGGTACCCATGATATAAACTATATCTTCATCCTCCTGGGGCTCGTTTTCACTGGCACCGGCGTCTATCTCGCGGCCAAACCGATCAGGTTCCTGTTCCTGTAGTATCCCGCCACTGACCGGGGAACCTATCCTGTTGACTTCCCTCCGATTTTTCGCCATATTGGGAGCATACTGCACACCCGAGGAGGCGCCATCGTGACCCTGAAATCCCTCGTGCTGGAATTTTCGATCGAATGCGGAAACTGCGCCCAGCCGTTGCCGGTGAACAAGGCCGCCGAGTGCATCCGCTGCGCCCAGTGCGGCGTCGAGACCGAGACCCCACAGCCCCTCTGGCAGGCCCTCGTGACCGAGCAATTGATCGAGGCGACCAAAATGGAGCCCGAGACCGATACCTGGGCCAACGGGATGATGGCCGGCGTCGGATCCTACCGTATGACCTACGGCAACAAGAGTCCCCGCTGCCGGAAATGCGGCGCCCTCTGGGACCCGAAGGACCTGTTGAAGATCGGCGGGAAGGACCCGGGGCTCCACACCTGTAAAAAATGCGGCAGCGAGGTGAGCCTTCGCCGCCCGCCGGAATGGTTCGATACGGTGGTTCCCCACGCGTGCCTCCTGGTGGGTGAAACGACCCCGGATGAGGAGCGGCACGGCCTCGAGGGAGCGACGTCGATCTCCATCTTCTGCTATCACTGCGGCAGCGCCCTTCCCCTTGACGGCTCGAGCCGCACGGTACGGTGCCAGTACTGCAACGGCGACTTCCTGGTGCCGGACGACATCTGGGCACGCCTCAATCCCGTGGCGACCCCCCGCCCCTGGTATGTCATCATCGATCTCGGCGACGCCGCGGGGCTCCTTGCCAAGGACATCGACGATTTCGTCGACCTGGCGGCCCTGCCGGGGAACGACATCGCCCTGCTCTGGGAAGAGGAGGGCGAATACTGCATCGGCCGGGCCGACGGCACCGGTCTCCTGCGATGGGTGGTGCGCGGCATCCGCTGCTCGGACTACGCCAGGCTCTGCCACGTCCCCGCTTCGAAGACGCTCTGGGTGCTGGACCACGACGAGGAGGTGGTTCACCTCTTCGACGCCGAGAAGGGGAAGCGAATCCGCTCGATCGAGAACGAGGATTACGATCCGGACCTGATCGCGGTGATTGACCACCGTAATGTCGCGGTCTGTTCCGACGATACCGCCGTGGTGTACCGGCGTTGGGGCAACGCCGACGGGGATTCCGGGGCAGCACCGGTGGTCTTCCACTTCAAGGAGCCCCACGTGATCACGCCGGAGGAGCTGGCGGCCCTGAAGACAAGGACCGGACTGTGGGAGATGCGGCGCTTCGACCGGAAGGGGAAACGGATCCCCCTCTGGGAGGGGAGTGTCGACGGCGACCTGCACCTCGATGTCCCTTCCTGGAAATCCATGCCGGACCGCCCCGCCGAACCCCCGGAGGACGCCTTTCTGGAAGCGGGGCCCGACGGCACCCTCTATATGGTGGACCCCGGGGCCTCGGCGATCGCCCGGTATGACCGCGCCGGGAAGTGCCTGGGGGTGATTCGTCCGGACGCGAAGGTCGTGAGGGAGGTGGAGGACCTCGCCGTGGCGGGTGACGGCTCGGTGTACATTGTTTTCAACCACCGTAAAAAGATCGGCAGTGAGGAGTGGTCCGACGTGGGGCGCATCGGCCTCGACGGCGCCCTGGAGGTGATCGCGGGGCCCCACGCCCCGGTGCACGACCATTCCATCGGCACCTGGGTTCGGCGGATCTCGGTCACCCCGGAGGGGGCGATCCATCTCTGCGGTGGCGACTTCAACAACCTGCGGGCCCTCAATCCCGACGGCTCCACCATCTGGAGGAGCCCCGGCACCATCGTCGACGACGAGGACCTGGCAGAGGAGCTGGCCGAGGCGAGGAAAAAGCGCACCGGGGGGCGGGAGTGATCCGGCTCATTAGGCTCCGGGAGGCGACGGCGCCTTCCCCTGCTTGATGTCGTCGATCATCCGGGCCAGCGCGATCAGGTCTTCCAGGAGCGGTTCGATTTCACCGGGATAGAGGTATCGGGGCCGGGCGCCGTACTTCGGTTCCCTGTGCCCCGGCGCCAGGTGCGCGCCGACGCCCCACCAGTCCACCTTCATCAGCCCGATCCTGCAGTCCCACCGGTCCATGAACCAGAAAAACGATTCCAGCACCGCCTTCCGAAAGGCGAGATCGCGCTGTATCCTCTCGATACAATACGGCTCCGCGTACCGGATGGGGAAAAACTCGTCGAAGCGCGTGTCGCCGGTATGGAATCGCCGCAGGCTCTCCTGGGGATATCCCGGCGGTTCCGTCTTGAGATAGAAGGGAGAGGAGTCCAGCCCCACCTCGATGGCATAGTCGTCGTCGGGATGTATCTTGATATCGCGCCCCCGGTACCGCACGTCCACGGCGCCGATGCTGTACCGGTACTCCGCCGCCTCGTGTTTCCAATCGTGTTGTGCCGCCAGCGCCGCCAGGGCTTTCTTGCACCGGGCGGCGACGCCGAAACGGTATGCGAGCTGGAACTGCAGGGAACCGACAACCGTGGCCATCACAATCCCAACGATCGAGACGATTATGAGTACACGGAAGGTCAGGAGCTCAAGCTCCTCGTTCCCCGCGTAGGGTCCGAAGGAAAATCGCATCATCAGGATCAGGACAATTATCGCCAGCATGACGGCGCCGACGATTCCATAGGCGGCCAGACTTCGCTTCGCACCGCGCAGTGGGCGCCGTCTTCGCCAGTTCTTCAGGGCGATCAGTTCCTCCGCCTCGTCCCTGCGCCGGTCCGCCGCCGCGGTCTCGGCTGCGGTCTTCCCCTCGAAGCGGACGAACCACTCCTCGGCGGTTTTTACCGGATGGAGCCTCGTCCATACCGCGTCGGGGACATAGGCGTCGCTCCGGCAGTACTCGCACCGCAGAATGCGCTCGCTCACCGTCGTCACCGTCAGGGTGCCGCCGCACTTGGGGCAGGCCATCACCACGGGAGCCGGGGAATCCTCGTCGACCAGCCCAGGGCCGGTATCACCGGAGGCTTCCCGCTCCCGGCTCAGGCACTGAATGGCCGAGGGGACGCGCTTCCGCAGCCACGGAGGGGCCGGGTAGACCTGGTGGAGGACGCCGCAACGGGGGCACGGGAGCGGCCCGTCCGTATCCGGCGCCGGCATCGGAAGGGGCGCCTTGCAGGAGCCGCATCGCGGCTCCATGCGCTGATAGGAATACTCGAAGTAACCGCTTCCCATGAGGGTGCCGCGGTATGCCTCGCCGTCATGGAGTTCCTCACGCTCCTCCTCGAAGTCGTTGCAGAGGCCCGCCAGCGAATCCGGTGCGATGACGACTTCCCTCCTGCAGGCGGCACAACGCACGGCTCTGAAGGGTCCGTTGAGCGGCACCGGCTGCCCGCAGCCGTCGCATTTGGTGAGAATGGTGAAACCGGCGTACCTGATCATCATCCCGATCCATTGCGGAGGGTGAGGCGGGCAGCTTCCCGAAATGGGAGTGCAGCGGAGGAAGCGTTTTTATCCGGAATCAACACGTATCGAGGCACCTGATCTCCATCGTTGTAATACGATACTATCACATGCCTCGGCCGGTTTGTCAACACCAAATCCGCTGTCTCCCTGTCGTGCGGCGCAACTGCCGGTCGGGAGGTTCACCATACTGCTCCATGGTCAGCTCAGACTGACCGGGAACGCCCGGCCGCCGGCGGCACAGGTCCTTTCCCGGTACTCCTTGGGCGACAGGCCGGTCATTTTTTTAAAGGTGATATTGAAGGAGGTCTTCGAATTGAATCCCACGTCGAAACAGATCGATATGATGCTGCGCGTCGGATCCCCGGCGAGCAGCGCCATCGCCTCCTCAACCCTGTAGCGATTCACGAAGTTGCGGAAGTCGGTTTTGATGTGCTCGTTCAGAAGCTGCGAGAACTGGTGCGGCGTGATGAGCAGGCGTTCCGCCACGTCCTTCATACGCAGATCCATGGTGCGGTAGAGTTTTTCCTCGCGCATCAGCTCGGAAAGGCGCTCGTTGATCGCCCCGTTGTCGAGCCCCTTGAGAAGGGTCCGCCGGTACCGCTGCAGCTTCACCTCCCGGACGAAGACACGGAAGAAATCGGGGAAACGGTTTTTCAGCAGAAAATACAGGATGAAGGAGAGGCTGAAACCGGAGGCGCCGAGGAGGATGAAATCGGGATCCAGGGTCACGCCATAGAGGCAACAGAGGGCCGTGGAGGCCAGCGACAGCAGCGAGAGCATGATCGAGAAGAGGAGTGGCCGCTTCAGTGCGCTCTGCTTCAGCGATACGATCTCCGTGTAGAGGAGCAGGCTCGAGTAGGTCATGCTCACCAGCACGGACGCCGCGAATACGTAGATCAGCCAGTGATCGAGGGGACGGGCGAAAAACCTACCGACCGACGCCGCCACCTCGCCGGCGGGCCTGCGGTACAGGTATACCTCAAGGAGAAGGAGCGGAACCACTGGGAGGAGCGAAAGCGTGACCATCGGGGGGACCTTTTTGTTCGGATTGAGGAAGGTATAATACCGTATATATTCAAGCGGGCCGCCGAGATAGATCAACGTGAAAAACAGGAACACAATCGACGGATGCTCCCGGTAGAGCCCCGAACCGAGGGCCCACATCTGGGCGATCAGGACGCTGAGGATCAGGCCCCGGAAAAAGCGGAACCAGCTGCGGCGCCCCTTCGGATGACCCGTAATATGCTCGAGGGCCATGAAGAGGCTCAGCACCACTCCGGAGGCGATGACGGCCGTCATGATAACGTGAAACAGATTCATCGGCATCCTGCCAAAAGACGGGGTTGGAAGCATCCGATCAACGCGCATTGCGATTTCGCATAATCCGGTATTTCAACGAATCGGACACCACATCGTCAAAGGCTATCGCAACGCCGGATTATAGCAATAATTTTCCATCCCCGGGTCCTCCTGTGCCGCCGAATTTTCGGAAGGGTCCGCATCGCAAATCAGCCCCCTGCAAGTGGGGGGGGGCATCGATCATCGGAAAATACTGACGAAAAAAAACGGTTTAGGATTATAATGCTGAACGACAACCGTATTTCTTCCGGGTATACTACCATTGATTTTATGGTCATTTCGCAGCAAGGTTACGGAACCGAACATTCTTCGCCTTCCATGAAGCCGCGCCGCGACACAGGACCCTGGAGAATCCAAACCATTCAGAGGTGCCCCCCATGTCAGAACACCGCCCTACATCCCCCTGGACAGTGGAGCCGCCGCTTCCGGGTTCATACCGTGCCATCGCCAAGCTGGGCAAGCCCGACGACATAAAACTCCCCTCGGACAGGTATGTTTCCCTCCTGAAACGAGAACTGGGCCTGGAGGACGCCTTTTTTGCCAAACCGCCGCAGGACGGCAACAAGCCGGTCCGAATCGACGGTGGAAATGCTCTCGGGAAGGATGTCATCCGAGCCGTCGCCGCCATCGTCGGGGAGGAAAACGTGCAGTGCGATGCCTACAACCGGATCAAGTACAGTCACGGCAAGATTCAGGAGGAGATCTTCAACCTGAAGCGCGGTATCATTCATGAGATTACAGGGGCGGCGGTACACCCGCGACACGCAGAGGACGTGGGGCGGATCGTGGCGCTCTGCAGCAGGAGAAAGATCCCGGTATACGCATACGGCGGCGGGTCCAGCGTGAACAAGGGATTCCTACCCGAAAGGGCAGGCATCACCCTGGTACTGGGGACGCACATGAACAGGGTTCTGGAGATCAACGAGCGGAACCACACCTGCCGGGTCCAGGCCGGGTGCATGGGCCCGGACCTCGAAAGGGCCCTCAACGGCGCCCCGGAGCTCTTCGGCACAACCCTCCGCTTCACCTGCGGCCACTTCCCCCAGTCCTTCGAGCTCTCAAGTGTCGGCGGATGGGTCCTCACGCTCGGCAGCGGCCAGGCCTCCACCTATTACGGCGACGCCGCAAACCTGGTGCTCTCCATGGAAGCGGTCACTCCGACGGGGATCATCCGCACGAGCGACTATCCCAGCACCGCCACCGGCCCCAGGGTCATGGACATGATGAAGGGGAGCGAAGGGGCCTTCGGCATCCTTACAGAGCTCACGATACGGATTTTCCGGTATATGCCGGAGAACAGGAAATACTTCGGCTTCCTTTTCCCCGACTGGTGCTCGGCGGTCGGGGCCACGAGGGAGATAAGCCAGGGGGAGTTCGGCCTTCCGGCGGTGCTTCGCATTTCCGACGCAGAGGAAACGGACCACGCATTCCAGATGTATCCCGTCCCCTCCGCCGTGGAGTTCATCCTCAAGGCCCGGGGCTGCAGGCCCGGGAGGCGCTGCCTCAGTGTCGGGACCGTGGAGGGGGACTTGGATTTTGCGACGCTGGTCCGCAAGAAGGTCAGGAGAATCGCACGCCACTTCGGAGGCGTCAACGTCACAGGCAGGGCCGCCAGGGAATGGGAGAAGGACCGGTACCGCTCGTTTCTCATCGCCGAGGCGATGACCGATTACGACATTCTTCTTGATACGGTGGAAACCCCGGTGCGCTGGGACAACATTCACGAGATACACGAGAAGGTGCACCGCTTCGCGGATTCGGTGCCTGGCACGATGTGCATCAGCCACGCCTCGCACTTCTACCCCTCGGGTACGAATCTTTACTTCATCTTCGGCATCAGGGGGGGCGTCAAGGAATACACCGCCTTCCGCAACGGCCTGATAGACGCGATGGTCCAGGCGGGGGGATCCCCCAGCCACCATCACGGCGTAGGGAGGCTGATGGCCCCGTGGATCGAGCGCTTTCTCGGCTCGACAGAGATGGAGGCGATCAGGTCGATTAAACGGCACTTCGATCCGGACAATATCATGAACCCCGGCCATCCCTTCGGTCCGGCAACGCAGAAAAAGGGGAAAGGGCAGAGGCGATGAAACCCGTGAGCCACCTCGCCGGACATCCGCCGGGGACGATCCGCGGAGTCCTCTTCGACATCGACGACACCTTCACGCTCCACGGTCGGATCCTCGACGAGGCCTATTCGGCGCTGTGGCGGCTCCATGAACGGGGACTGGTGCTCGTTCCCATCACCGGCAGACCCGCCGGCTGGTGCGATCATATCGCCCGCATGTGGCCCGTGGACGGCGTGGTGGGGGAAAACGGCGCCTTCTATTATCACTATTCCGCGATGGATCACAAGCTGTACCGGCGAAACGTGAATGACCCTGAGGCGGCGACGGCCAACCGGGATACCATGGAATGCATATGCAGGGAGGCGCTGCAGCGGGTGCCGCACGCAGCGGTGGCGGCGGACCAGCCCTTCAGGATGTTTGACCTGGCCATCGATTTCGCCGAGGACGTATCGCCTCTCACCGGTGAAGAGATCGAAAAAATTTGCACGGTCTTCAGCGAACACGGCGCGGTCTGCAAGGTGAGCTCCATTCATGTGAACGGCTGGTTTGGCGGATACGACAAGCTGACCACGGCGAAACTCTTCATCGAGGAGCGGCTGGCCTTGCCGTGGGAAGAGGCGCGGGCATCCTTCGTCTTCGCCGGGGACTCGCCGAACGACGAGCCGATGTTTGAGGCCTTCCCCCTCTCCGTGGGTGTGGCAAACGTCAGGAAATTTATGCACGTTATGCGCCACGTCCCGACCTACGTCACCTCGAAAGAGGGGGGGCTCGGCTTCGCCGAAATGGCGGCGGTGCTGCTGGAACGCATGGAGTGACGGCAGGGTTTTTCGCATGACACAAGGAGGAGGAGCGATGACGGAGAATCCGAAAGTATCGATCGTTAAAAAGGACATACCGGTAACCGCCGGTGAGATACTCGACATGACGAGGAGGGCCCTCGACCTGCTCGGGGGGCTCTCGGGCAAAATAAAAAAAGGGGGGCACGCTGTGGTCAAGCCGAACCTCTTCGCCCCCTACCCTCCCCCGGTATCCGTCGACCGCCGGGTCATTGCAGCGGTGGTAACCCTGGCGCGTGAGGCCGGCGCCGGCAGGGTCACGGTCATCGAGGGGGTGAGCATGGGCACCCTGATGAAGCGCGTCAATCCCGCCATTTCCGGCACGTGCATGCGGCGGGGATATGGCACCCTCGAGGTGATGAACATTCTGGGCGTGAAAAAGGCCGTAGAGGATGCCGGGGGCGAGGTGCTCGGCGTGGAGGACGCGGAAAAGGTGTCGGTTGAGATCCGGGGGGGGATGGCGCTCCACCGCGCCCTCTTCCCCCGGGTGGTCCTGGAGGCGGACTATTTCATCAACATCCCCGCCATGAAGACCCACACCATGACCATGGTGACGCTCTCGCTGAAAAACCTTCAGGGGCTCCTGGACGAGAAGAGCCGCTACTTCTCCCACCGCGACGACCTTGACCAGCACATGGTGGACATCAATAAGATACGCCTTCCGGACCTGGTCGTGCTCGACGGGCTGATCGGCATGGAGGGGATGGGAGCCGGCGAAAGCGGCAGCCCCGTGGATATGGGCGTCATCATGGCGGGCCACGATCCCGTGGCGGTGGACTGCATCGCCTCACGCTGCATGGGCATCGAGAACCCCCTCGTGGTGGGAACCACCCGGATCGCCCAGCACGACGGGCTCGGCTGCGCCAATCCCTTCCAGATACAGGTCGTGGGCGATCAGGTGGAGTCGGTGAGGAAAAAATTCACACTTCCCGTCAACTACACGCAGCCCCTGGAGAGCATCGTGACCGGCGTGTACCGGAACATCGACCTTTACATAGGCGGGGCGTGCCCCTCCTGCTGGCTCATGACGGCGCTGGTGGAAAACCTGCTTGCGAAGGTCCCTGAAAAGTTCTCCCTGATCGTCGGGGTCGACCCGAAGGTGCCGCCGAGGCTTTCCACGGATCTGGAGCACACCTTTTTCCTGGGTGAATGCGCCCTCGCCACGGGTGGCGACCTTCGGGATATGCGCAACGAGATGCAACTCAAGGGGATCGACCGCTTCCTCGGCGGCTGCCCACCCTACGAGCAGGCCCTGGTGAAGCTGGAGGACCTGCTGATCGCGTCGGGGCGATTGCTTGAGGCGGAGATGATCGAAAAGGCAAAGGAACACCGGAAGAAGTTCTTCGACTACTACCGCGCCAGGGACGCCTCCTGGACGCCGGAGATGTAACGACATTCCCGGAAATCCCCGGGGACCGAGGGAGGATGCCATGGCCGACAAGGAGCACGTGATCGCGGTCGATTCGGGGACGCAGAGCGTCCGCGCGATACTGTTCGATTCGGAGGGACGGGAGGTGACGATCGCCCAGGCGCCGCACAAACCGTACTTTTCCCTGCAACCCGGCTGGGCGGAGCAGGACACGGCGGACTACTGGGAACAGTTCTGCCAGGTAACGAAAAGGGTGATGAAGGAATCGCGGGTGGATCCGAAGGCGATCGCCGGCCTGGGGATCACCACCCAGCGGACGACCTCCATTCCCGTGGACCGGGACGGCAAGGCCCTGCGGCCGGCCATCATCTGGCTCGACCAGCGAAAAACGGACACCCCGCCCCCCCTGTCGACCGGCGCGAGGGCCCTCTTCGGCGTCGCCGGGCTTTCGGAGGCCATCAGGTATGTCCGGAAGCATTCGAAATTCCTCTGGATCAGGGATCACGAGCCGGAGGTGTACCGCAACACCCACAAGTTCCTGCAGGTATCGGGGTGGTTCGTGAAAAAGCTCACCGGCGAGTTCAAGGACTCCGTCGGCATGGTCACGGGGCTCTGGCCCCTGGATTTCAAGAAGCTCGCCTGGCACTCCCTGGGCATGGTGTACGAGGCCTTCGGCGCCGAACCGTCGCAAATGGTGGACGTCTTCGCGCCGGACACTGTGCTGGGCCATGTCACCGGCCCGGCGGCGGCGGAGACGGGACTCCCCGAGGGGCTCCCGGTCGTGGTGGGCGCCGGGGACAAGCAGTCGGAGCTCCTGGGCGCCGGGGGGATCGATCCGGAAATCGGGGTGATCAGCTTCGGCACCGCGGCCTGCATGGACATCATCACCCGCAGGTATGTGTCCGACGGCGCCCTGAGGTTCTTCGCCTGGCCCGGCGCGGTTCCCCGCACCTGGGACATCGAGATGTTCATCTACCGGGGATTCTGGATGATCACCTGGTTCAAACAGGAATTCGGGTACCGCGAATCCCTGGAGGCGGAGCGGCGGGAGATTCCTCCGGAGGCGATATTCGACGAGGTGATCCGATCCATCCCGGCAGGCTCCATGGGGCTCATGCTGCAGCCGCACTGGAGTCCCATGACCAGCTCCAAGTTCGGGAAGGGCTCCATCATCGGCTTCGGCGATGTGCATACCCGTGCCCACATCTACCGCGCCATACTGGAAGGGATCGGGTACGAGCTCCGGCGGCTCTACGAGCTGGTGCGCAAAAAAACCGGCGTCACCGTGAGCGAGATTCGGGTCGGCGGCGGCGGCTCGCGGAGCGACGCGGCGGTGCAGATCGCGGCGGACATCTTCAACCTGCCGGTCTCCCGGCTCGCCACGTCGGAGATCTGCGCCCTCGGCGCGGCAATCGACGCGGCGGTGGGTTGCGGGATGTTCGGCTCCTTCGAATCCGCCGTGGCCTCCATGGTGAAAAAGGGGCGCACCTTCGAGCCCGTCCCGGCGAGCCATCGCGTCTACGACGATCTCTACCACGGGGTCTACGCCGCCACGTACAACAAACTGGAGCCGCTCTACCGGAAAATCGCATCGATCACCGGGTATCCCCCGGCGGATTAGATTGTCGCGGATACGGGGCGTCGCCCCGGTAGGATTACATACTGCAATAAAGGAGAAGGACATGTCGGACCAACACAAAGGCGCGCTGATAAAGTTTCTCATACTGCAGGGGGCGATCGGCATCGCCATCAACCTCTCGCTGAATGCCGGCATCGGGATATACATGGTGCGTGGCGTCGATACCATGCCCCTCTGGGGGAACCCCGGCATCGCCCTGGACACCCTGGCGGTCTCCTTTCTCCTGCCGTGGCTGACGGTGGTGATCGTGGCGCCCCTGGCAAAGATGGAGATGAACAAGGGGACGGTGGAGAAGTTCCGGGAAGAACTGCGTTCTCTCAGGGACTCCTACCTCGGGTTCATGCCCCGGGGTGCCTTTGCCCAGTCGATGCTCATCTCGGCGGGAACCGCCGCAATCGTCACGCCCCTGGCGGTGGGCATACTGTACTGTGCCGGCATCACCGGGTTTGCGGGGAATGACTTTGTCCTTTACAAGTCGGCGCTGGCGACATTGCTCACCTTTCCCGTCAACCCCCTGGTCTGGCTGAGTGCCCTGTCGAAA
>JAFGJK010000058.1 GCA_016929135.1 Spirochaetota bacterium
CGAGGCCCCCGCGGCGTCCTTCCCCTGGTCTACGTAGTACTCCAGGCGGTGCCGGTCGTCGGTGAAGGATCGGAATTTCGGGTCGGCATGCACGGTCATGATGCTGCAGAGCGGTATCAGTATGATCGCCTCCAGAAAGGTGGCCCATGAAAGGAGATGTCGAAAGATGGAGCGCCTTACCATGGTGCCTTCCTGCCGATGACGTGCCCGGACGGCTCTGATTGTCGGGGGAGTATTTGCTCGGGGATGCCGGGACCGGGATGCGTGGATTCTGCCGTCATTGCCGGCGGGATGACCGGCGCGCGAAATGATCTTCCCGAGCATGTCTCCGCAGCGTTGCGAGAGAACTGTCCAGACGGGAACGACGCCGCCGCTGAGTCTTTTTTATCCCGCCCTGATCTGCCATCCATAAGAGTGTTCTGTCTCAGCTCTGTACTTGCAGCGGGTTCTGACTCCGTCTGACCTTGCCGAAGGATGCCGGTCCGGTCAAGCTCCCCGGCTCTCGCTATGTCCGGGGATATCATCGCCACGGCTGCGTTGGGTCTGTGGAGAAGCAATAGAATTAATAGTTGTCGCATACCGGCGAAGCGTATTACACAGTATGGGTTTTTCGGTATCAGCATGGTCACTTCTCCATTCCTGGTATCTGTCTATGCCTGGCAGCGGGACTCTATGGATTAACGACCAAGGATGCGGTATGTGAAAAAATATTGCGAGGAGGGGAGGAGAGGAGTCGATAAACCGGCCTGTGCCCCGCGGGAGGGTGCCTTCATGAGCCGTCAGGACGATGTAAATGTTCATGCATCTCGAACAATCTGTTCATCATCCGCAGGGGCTTTCGCCACCGCCGCATAACTTCGTTCGTACTCAATCCTCTTTAACAACTGGCAGGGCGCCGTTCCCCATGAAACGGCGTTCTGTTTCATACAACTTAAGGATGAGACTCACAGGAGGTGAGGTGAAATGGGCTGCGTACTGCGTTAAGGCAGCCGGTGGCAGGAGGCCCCTACGTGGATTCGCCGACTGACACCGGCGGTGAGCCTTATACGCAGTACGCACAGAAATGATTATCATTACTGAAGATACCAAGCCTCTCGCGGCGCCTGAGCGAGCGGGGGGAGGAGCCACGAGGAGGGGGCCGAGGAGGCCCGCTCCTCGTGCACTTCGCTCACCTTGCGCAAGGTGAAGAATAGCGCCCCTCGGCGATCGAGAGCCTCATCGCCCTCAGAGGAGGACCCCCGTCTCATCTCATGTGGCAGGGGGGACGAGGTCCACGTACATGAACCGCCCGTCCCTCATCACCCGCTCTCCCGTGGCAAAGGTGACCGGCGCCGAGAAGATCGGTCCGTCGTAGACGAAGGTGTGGAACTCGCCGTTCTCGCCGCAGGGATCGACTGACGGCGGGAGGTCCCGCAGGAAGGAGGCGTCGTAGTCCCGCCCCGCGAAGCCCTCCGGCAGATACTTCGTGTCGGCGCAGACCACCATCGCCCTGAATCCCAGGGAGATGAAGGACTCCGGGAGCTTTCGCGGATCCATCCCCCAGAGCGGGTAGAGGCCCTTCATCCCGGCCTTCGCCAGCTGCCGCTCCCGGTAGTCCCGGACGTCCGCCAGGTGGATGTCACCGAATATCACAGAGCGCGTCCCCCGCTCCCTGGCCCGCTCCAGAGCCTCCGCCATGCGGGCCCCGTATTCCTCGTCGGTGCATCCCGCCGGGATGAAGACCTTCTCCAGTGGGAGCCCCAGGGAGGCCGCCTGGCGGTCCAGGAGCCCCTCCCTGACGCCGTGCATGGTGATCCTGCCGTGGTCCTCGGTGATGGCGGTGAAGAGGGTGACGTCGAGAAGGCCGCCGGAGCGCACCTCCTGCAGCGCCAGGGCGCAGTCCTTTCCGCCGCTCCAGGAGAGCAGCACCGGTTCATTTGAATCCATAGCCTCCGTCACCTCGCCGTGGGATCGTCATGCCATGGGGACACCGGTGACGGCCTTTGTCAAACAGGAATCGCGGAGGGGCGGCCTGTTCGCTCCGGGTGATGCAATATATTCTTGACGAATGGGGAGATGGCGGCAATCCTGTTCCGGGTTTCCAGGCATGAACAATCTCGCGACCCTTCAAACCACCATCGCGCTGTACTGCCGCGACCTGCTCAAGGAGCTGGCGATGTACGAGGAGATTCGTTTCGACGGCCGGGGCCTCGCGGCCGCGGTGGATTCGGCCATGCGCGGGGAGTTCGATATCTCCCTGGTGGCGGAGCTGCACCGTCACCTGGAGCGCGCCTCCGCGGCCCTGATGTCGGTCTATTCGCGCAACCCCGGGGTGGCGCGGTTCCAGCAGCTGTACGCCCGCGCCCAGAGCATCACCGAGATGTGCCTGAACCTGATGAACGATCCCGGCATGAAAAGGAGGTAACCACCATGGCGGCTGCCGATATTCTGAAATCGAAGATACGGAGCATCCCGGATTTCCCGAAAAAGGGGATCATTTTCCGCGATATCACCACCCTCATCCACGACCGCGAGGGGCTGCGGCTCGTGGTGGATGAGCTGGTGAAGCGCTATTCTCCCATGGAGATCGATATCGTGGCCGGGCTCGAAGCCCGGGGTTTCATCATCGGCGGCGCCCTGGCGTACGCCCTGGGGAAGGGCTTCGTGCCGCTGCGCAAGGCGGGGAAGCTCCCCTATAAAACGGAGCAATACGAGTACCAGCTGGAATACGGCACCGACAGGGTGGAGATCCATGTCGACGCGGTACGGGAGGGGGAGCGCGTGCTCCTTGTGGACGACCTGCTGGCCACCGGGGGGACCTCCATAGCCGGTGCGCGGCTCATCGAGAAGCTGGGCGGACGGGTGGTGGAGATCGCCTTCATCGTGGATCTCCCCGACGTGGGGGGGCGGAAGGCGCTGCGGGAGGCGGGGTATCCCATGTTCGCCCTCTGCGAATTCGAGGGGGACTAGGGCGTCTGTACCGACAGAAATCACCGGCCGGCGGTCCGGCCGTTCCCCGCGGTCCGCGGCACTGCAGGGATCGGCGCAGATCCGATTCCCCCTGAAGCCGTCGGTATCCCGGTTTCATCGCCATCGTCCGAAGTCCGGCGCGTATCCCCCCTGCCCGGGAATCCCTCGCTGCCGTCCCGCTATCTCTTCTTTCTCGCCACCCGCGCCGCCAGCAGCACCGGATCGTACACCGGCGAGAAGGGTGGGGCGTAGGCGAGATCGAGATCGAAGACCTGGTCGACGGTCATGCCGTTGTGGATCGCCGCGGTGAAAACGTCGATCCGCTTGACCGATTCGACCCTCCCGGCCATCTGCGCTCCCAGGACGCGTCCGTCCTTCCTGCCGGTGATCACCAGGGTATGGATGGGTGAGGATCCGGGGTAATACCGGGCCCTGTCCCTGGAGGTCACCATGCTCTTTTCGGGATCCAGCCCCAGGTCGCGCGCCTGGTCGAAGGAGAGACCTGTCCGGGCGACGCCCAGGTCGAAGACCTTGGTGACGGCGGCGTTCATGATCCCGGCGAATCGCCTCCGCTCGCCCGCGATGTTCATCCCCGCGATGAGTCCCTGTTTGTTCGCCTTGAGCGCCAGGGGAGCGTGCATCTCGATGCCGAAGGATGCCATCCGGGCGGTGGCGCAGTCGCCGGCGGCGTAGATGCCCTCGATGCTGGTCTCCATATACTCGTTCACCCTGATGGCACGGTTGGCCCCCAGCTGGATGCCCGCCGTCCCGGCCAGCTCGCTGTTCGGTTCGACGCCGACGGCGAGGAGGACGGCGTCGAACTCAAGGACCTCCCCGTCCAGGATGACGCCGATGCCGTCGCCCCGGTTTTCCACCCCGGAAAAGGACCGCCCCAGGTTCAGGGTGACCCCCCCCAGGGACAGTCTCTCCTTGATCATCTCCGAGATCTCCTTTTCGAAGGAACGGTGGAGATCCTCCCGGCGATGGATGAGAGTCGTTGCCAGCCCCCGCTCGCGAAACGATTCCGCCGCCTCGAGCCCTATGTATCCCCCCCCGATCACGGCGACGCTCCGGGGCCTGCGCGCGGCAAGATGCTCCGATATCCTCCTGGCGTCGTACAGGTCGTTCATGGTGAAGAGGTTAGGGAAGTCGCCCGTGGGTATCTTCATGGTCTGCGGGCGCGCCCCGGTGGCGATGACAAGGCGGTCGTACCGTTCCACCAGGCGCTCTCCGTCGTGCGCAACCGTGACCGTGCACGCGGATGGATCGATGGCCATGGCGGTTTGCCCGGTACGGATGTCGATACCCCGCTTCTCCCTTGCATCCTCCAGGGAAAGCTCCAGCAGGTCCTCCAGAGGCCTCACTGACCCTCCCACATAATAGGGTATTCCGCAGGCCGCGTACGATATGTACTCGCCCCTCTCGAAGATAACGACCTCGTATTCCGGCTTCACGCGCTTGATCTGGCTCGCGGCGCTCATCCCCGCGGCGTCTCCGCCGATGATGATCACTTTCATGGGTTTCTTCCTCGCATTACGGTATCCCCTTCCGGGGGCTGATCCTGCGAGGATGCATGATTACCGAATAATTGCAAGGATTTTGTTGATCCCGTGAGCTGTCGCCATGGGCCCGCGGTGCCTGTGCCGCCGCCGGGGCTGTGGCGTGATACTGCGGGTCTTCATGTGACCCGGCATGGCATCCCGCCCCTGACTCCCGGACCTGGCGGGCATTTCGTGCCGGGCGTCCGGAGCCCCATTCCCGCCACTGCCGGCTACCCGCCCCCATTTTTCCCGTGAACTGCAGCTTTTTTAAACAATCGGAAAAAACTATTTACAGGGGGGAGGAAATAGAGGGAATTGTTACTGAATGCAGGGATCGCCTCTCTCTCCCCGTGTTTCTATCTTTTTATGCGGAGTATCCATCATGGGCGGCTTTTTCGGTGTGGTTTCCAAAAACGACTGCGTGAACGACCTCTACTTCGGGACTGATTATCATTCCCATCTGGGCACCAAGCGTGGAGGGATGGCGGTGCTGGGGGAGCAGGGCTTCGCGCGCAGCATCCACGACATCTCCAACACCCAGTTCAGGTCAAAGTTCGACGGCGAGCTCCCCAAGTTCCGGGGGAGGCGGGGGATCGGGGTCATCAGCGACTTCGAGGACCAGCCGCTCATCATCGGCTCGCACCTGGGGGCCTATGCCATCGTCACCGTGGGGGTGATAAAGAACCTCGAGGAGCTGGCCGGGGCGGCCTTCGGCAAGCGCACCACCCATTTCTCGGAGATGAGCGGGGGGGAGATCAATCCCACGGAGCTGGTGGCCACGCTGATCAACCAGGAGGCGAACTTCGTGGACGGGATCACGCGGGCCCAGGAGTCCGTCGAGGGGTCCTGTTCCATCATGCTGCTGGCGGAGGGGGGGATCTACGCGGCCCGCGACTGCCTGGGGCGGACTCCGGTGGTGATCGGAAGGAAGCCCGGCTCCTACGCGGCCGCCTTCGAGACCTGCTCCTTCCCCAACCTGGAATACGATATCGACCGGTTCCTGGGGCCCGGCGAAATAGTCCACATGACCGAGGAGGGGGTTCGGACCGTGAAGAGCCCCGGGAACAGGATGCAGATCTGCGCCTTCCTCTGGGTCTACTACGGGTATCCCCCCTCATGCTACGAGGGGATCAACGTGGAGGTGGCGCGCAACAGGTGCGGCGCCGCCTTGGCGCGGAACGATTCGGTGGAGATCGACATGGTGGCGGGCATCCCCGATTCCGGTGTGGCCCATGCCATCGGCTACGCCAACGAGTCGAAGCGGCCCTACCGGCGCCCCTTCGTGAAGTACACCCCCACCTGGCCGAGGAGCTTCATGCCCCAGGAGCAGTCCATCAGGGACCTGGTGGCACGCATGAAGCTGATCCCGGTGCGGGAGCTGATCCAGGGGAAGCGGATCCTCTTCAGCGACGATTCCATCGTCCGGGGCACCCAGTTGAAGGACACGATCCAGCGGCTCTACGATTACGGTGCCGGGGAGGTGCACATGCGGCCGGCCTGCCCGCCGCTGGTGTACGGGTGCAAGTTCCTCAATTTCTCGCGATCCCGGTCCGCCCTGGACCTGGCGGGGAGGATGGCCATCAAGGAGCTCGAGGGGAACGACGAGGCCCACCTGGAGGAATACGCCTCGGGGAGCGGGGAGAGATACCTGGCCATGGTGGAAACGATCCGCGCCCGCCTGGGGCTTACCACCCTGCAGTACCAGCGGCTCGGCGACCTGGTGGAGGCCATCGGCCTGCCGAAGGAGAAACTGTGTACCTACTGCTGGGACGGGAGGGAATAGGGGAGGCGCCGGGACCCCTCCGGGATTCGGGCCATCGGTGTGCATGGCCGGGTGATGGTCATGACTCCCTGCGATGCATATCTCGCGTCATTCCACGGGGGCCCGGGGAGCAGCGCAGATGACGTTTTGCCACCATTGACCCTATCCCTGGACCGTTTTGTCGGAAAATCGCTGCGGCGGACTGTACCCCTGCGCCCCGCATGCGTATGGCGCATGAAGCCGGTTTTCCGGAGGCATTAATTGTGATTGCTTTTTCCGTTCCCCTGTGATTTCATCTGCCCTGTTCCCGCGAATCATGAAAATTTTCTTGTTCAGCACGACATTCTAATCTTTGTGAGAGAGGTGGCGGTCATGAAAAAAAAGCTCCTGTACGGCATCGCGCTCGTGGTGCTTGCGGCCCTTGGTTATGGCATCTATTACATCGATTCCGCACTGGTCATCGGCAACGGCTATGCCGCGAAATACGTATGCTCCCAGGTATTCATAGACGGGAGGGATCCATCCTACGTGTTCCAGAAGGAGGTACGGCCCACCAACGTGCTCTTCTCCCTCGTGGGGGTCGATGTGGATTACGCGAACAAGTCCGTCACCGGGAAGGGGCTTGGATTCCGCAGGCCCATCACCGCCGTCTACCGAGATGGATTGGGATGCACCCTGGCCGTCGACACGACCAGAGAAGAGCTCATGACACAGGCGGCGGGGCTGATGACGCGGAAAACCCCCGACGCCGAAAGCCCCTGGCCCGGGGGGGAGAGGGTCACCATTTCGATACCGGCAAACGTGGACGGGGCGAAGATTGCCGCGGCGCTTGATGAGATCTTTACCGAGCCCGCCGATGGCCCCCCCAACAACACGCAGGCCGCCGTCGTGGTCTACAGGGGGACCATCATCGCCGAGCGCTACGGCCAGGGCTACACACCCTCCATGCCCATCCTGGGCTGGTCCATGACGAAGAGCGTGATCAACGCCCTCGTGGGCATACTGGTGAGGCTCGGGTTGATCGACATCGCGGCGCCCGCTCCGGTCGCCGCATGGCATACACCCGGCGATCCCCGCGGGGCAATCACGCTCGACCAGCTCCTCCGCATGTCCAGCGGCCTGGAGTTCGTCGAGATCTACGGGCCGCACCAGGACGTGACAGACATGCTCTACGCCTCGAAGAGCATGTCCGATTTCGCGTCGGCGAAGCGCCTGAAGACCAGGCCGGACGGCGAGTGGTACTACTCCAGCGGCACCGCCAACATCGTGGCGCGCATCATTCGCGACCTCTCCGGGGGCACCCTGGCGGGCACGTACGCCTTCGCGCGCAGGGAGCTCTTCGACAAGCTGGGAATGTGCTCCGCCCTCATCGAGCCGGACGCCTCCGGCACGCCGGTGGGGTCGAGCTACATGTTCGCGACGCCGCGCGACTGGGCCCGCATCGGCCTGCTCTTTCTGAACGACGGTGTATGGAACGGCCAGCGCATCCTCCCGGAGGGCTGGGTGAAATATTCCGTCACGCCAACACCCCTGGCGCCGAAGGGTGAATACGGGGCTCACCTGTGGCTGAACGCAGGCGCGAAGGGGAATCCCTCGGACCGGACCTATCCCTCCCTGCCCACGGACATGTACTACATGAGCGGCTACAACGGCCAGATCGTCGCCATGTTCCCCTCGAAGCAGCTGGTGGTGGTTCGTATGGGGGTCACGCACGACGAGGACTGGGGCGAGGAGCGGTTCCTCAAGAGCGTGTACGACAGCATACGGTAGTTACGATCCGGGGAGTCGGGCGGGGAGGCCCCCGCCCGATGCCCCCACACTGTTCCGCAAAGGGTTGCTTGACATACGGTCCGGGGGAGAGCTATGAAGATAAAATTATGGGGTGTACGAGGGTCGATCCCGACCCCGCTTTCGAGCGACAGTGTACGATACAAGATAAAAAAGGCGCTCGCGCTGGCGTCTCCGGACGATATCGCTTCCGAGGAATCAGTGGAGCGGTTTATTGACAATCTGCCGTTTTCCCTACGGGGCACCTATGGAGGGAATACCGCCTCACTGGAACTGATCACGGAAAGCGGCGAGATTTTCATAGTCGATTGCGGTTCCGGCCTCAGGGCCCTGGGCATGGAGCTGGCGAAGGGTGATTTCGGCAGGGGGCGCGGCGCTGCGAGCATACTCTTGACCCATACGCACTGGGATCATATACAGGGGATCCCCTTCTTTCTCCCCTTCTTCATTAAAGGGAATTCATTCAAAATCTATTCGCCCTTCGGCGACTGCAGAGAGAGGATTGAGTATCAGCAGGTCTTCACGCATTTCCCGGTGAACCTGGACTGCATGCTCGCCACAAAGGAATTCATCACCCTGGAAAGGGATTCTGAGCTGTATGTGAGGGGCGTCAGAATAGCGAACAAGGGGATGCGCCATCCGGGGGGATCCTTCGGCTACAGGATAGAGGAGAACGGTAGGGCTTTCATATATACGAGCGACTGCGAGTTCAACATGGAGGAGATGCACGATATCGATAGATACGGCAGCTTCTTCAACAACGCCGACGCGGTCGTGTTCGACACGCAGTATACCTTCGATGAATTTTTCAACAAGATCGACTGGGGCCATTCCCCCGCCTCGATCGCCATCGATATTGCGGCCAGGTTCAAGGTGAAGAGGCTGATACTGTTCCATCATGATCCGGACTATGACGATGAAAAACTCGATGAGGTACTATCCAACGCGAAGGCCTATATGGGAATCAATATGCGGGAGGGCGGAGCACCGCAGTTGGATATCGCGTACGAAGGGATGGTGATTGATCTGTAAAAGGCACAGAGAGTGCCCCACCGGTGATCTTTCGCATGATCAGTATGATACAGGAATCGATACAGTATGCGGTACCGCATGAAAGGGAGTAGGAATTCCTGAAACCCAACAGTGGCCGGCCTAGGGCCTCTGCCGCCATCGGTACAGAGCGATGGCGGCGGCCACCGGGCCGTTCAGCGATTCCACGGTCTTCTCCAGAGGGATCGATACCGATCCCGCCCTCAGTTCCTCCGGTATCCCGGGCCCCTCGAGCCCCGGCAGGAGGATGAATCCTCCGGGAAAGATGAAATTCTCGAGAGGCGTGCCGCCGCTGTCCAGCGCCACCACCGGTACGTTCCGACGGGAGGCCTCTGCCGCCAGATCCCTAATCGAGGGGCCCTTCACCAGGTCAGCTCTGAGCACCGCCCCGGCCGAGGCCCTGAGGGCCTTTGGATGGAAGGGGTTCGCCGATTCCCTGAGGACCAGTATCCTCCGGACCCCCAGTCCAAGGGCCGAGCGGATCACCGCGCCGACGTTTGCGGGGTCCTGGAAGGCCACCGCCAGGAGGCACCCGCGGACATCGTCGTTATCCCATTGGCCCATCTCCGGCAGGTCCGTCACCAGGAGCGGCCCGCCGGTGCCGGCGGTGTCGAGCTCGTTGTACAGTGTCTTCTTCAGGATCAGCAGTTCCCCCCGTTCGGCCGCTCCGTCGATGGCGTCGCGGAGGAGATCCTCATCCTCGACATAGCCGTCGTAGAGGAGTACCCGGCGCACCGGGAGCCTGCCCGCCGCGATGACCTCGCCGATGATCCTCTTCCCCGCCAGGATCATCAGACCGGCCTTCTTCATTCCGTCGGACGCAAGGAGCCGCCGCAGCTCCCGGAACCGCTGGTTTTCCGCAGAGGTGACGTGTATCCCCTGCTGCTCGTCCCGGTTGCGCATGATGTGGTAGGATCGGGCGGTTTCATCGCCGGTCTTGCGGAAAACCAGCAGGCGTCTCCGGTGCGCCGTGCCGGGGAGCACGTATGCCTGGTCGCGCTCCAGGGCGAAGCCGGGCACGTCGTCGGCCCGCTCGCTGTCCACCGCGGGTCCCTTCATGAGTATCACCAGGCCGTCCTTCGGCAGGAAGTGGTCGACCCGCTCCAGGGTTTCCCCGGAGGATTCCAGCGCCCTGGTGATGACCCCCTTCACCGTGAAGTGGGACTTGTCGGTCACCAGGTGCGGGTAGATCTCGATATCCCGGAGCCCCAGCTCGCGGATCGCCGTCTCCATGAAGGAAACCCTCCGGCGCCTCGGCTCCGCCAGTATGATCCTGATATCGGGGTTCATTATCTTCAGGGGAATGCCGGGAAAGCCGGCCCCGGTGCCGATGTCGATCAGCGGCGACGGGAGGTCCATGAGCCGCGAGACGTACACCGAGTCGATGAAGTGCTTTACGATGATGTCCTCGGGCCTGGTGATCCTGGTGAGGTCGTGCGCGTCGTTGTGGGACACCAGCATGACGAAGAAGCGGCTGAAGAGGCCGAGCTGTTCCTCCGAGAGAGAGAAGCCCCCCTCGCGGAAGATCTCTGCAATGAGCCCCCTGCGGTCCACGCTGTCACCTCAGGTCTTGAAGCGACGCGAGGAACCGTTCCAAGGGGACGGTCTCCTGCGTCCCCCCGGCCATCTCCTTCACGGTGACGCTGCCCGACGATGCCTCCTCCTCGCCGATGATGAGGGCGCGCGCCGCCCTTTCCCGGTTCGCCTTTTTCATCTGCGACTTGAACCCCCCGGCGTCCGGCTCAATCTCCACCGAGCGCCCCAGGGCGCGCAGCCGTGAGGCCAGAGACACCGCCGCGGCGAGGGTGCCCCCGCCGGAGTGCACGACGTAGAAGTCTATCCCTGTGGCGTCATCCCCCGCCTCCGGCAGGAGGAGCACCATCCGCTCGATCCCCGCGGCGAAGCCCACGGCGGGCGTCGGTTTTCCGCCGAATTCCGTCACCAGGTTGTCGTACCTCCCGCCCCCGGCAAAGGCGTTCTGGCCCCCCAGCGCCGACGAGACGAACTCGAAGGTGGTCCTGGTGTAGTAATCCAGGCCCCGCACCAGGTACTGGTCCTCCTGGAAGGCGATGCCGCCGGCGGTGCAGTACCCCTTCACCGTCTCGTGGTGGGCCCTGCACCGGTCGCAGAGGTAGTTGCCGATGAGCGGCGCCACCATCTTCAGGCGCACGCATGACTCGTTCTTGCAGTCCAGGATCCGCAGGGGGTTCTTCTCGATCCTCCGCTGGCAGTCCTGGCAGAGCTCATCTTTCTTTGAAAGAAAATAGGCCTTCAGCGCGGCGATAAAGGGGGCCCTGCATTCAGGGCAGCCGATGGAGTTCAACTTCAGGGTGTAGGGGGCGATCTTCACGCTCTTCGTGATGGCGTCGCCCATGGCCATGATCTCGTAGTCGTAGAAGGGATCCCCGCTGCCGAAGAGCTCGGCGCCGAACTGGTTGAACTGCCGGAGTCTTCCCCGCTGCGGCCGCTCTGCGCGGAACATGGGACCGATGTAGAAGAACTTGGCGGTGGAGAGGCGGTGGTAATCGCCGTTCTCCACGTAGGCGCGCACCACCGAGGCGGTTCCCTCGGGCCGGAGCGTCAGGCTCCTGCCGCCGCGGTCCTCGAAGGTGAACATCTCCTTGGATACGATGTCCGATTCGTCTCCGAGTCCCCGGGCGAAGAGCTCGGTGTATTCCATCACCGGGATGATCAGCTCGCGGTAGTTGTACAGTCCGAAGACCGATCTCGCGGCGTCCACCACCCTGTTCCACCGGGGGATGGCGTCCGGATAGATATCTTCGATGCCGGGGGGCTTGGAAATCATCTGTCGCTCCTGAATTGCCGTTTTCACCACCAATAGTATCACCGGGGCGGCCATGGCAATTCTTTTTTGCATTCCGGTGAACCCCCGGTTGTCTGGGCGGAATCGTCGGGGAACAGGTCGGTGACGGTGTGGATTCCCCGCCTCCCCCGACGGGGCCTATCGGTCAGTCCCATCCACGAGCCTTCTCCGAAATATCCCGTGTGCCAGGACGTCACGGTCAAAGGTGATGCGGCAGGTTTCGCCCGGCCTGGCCATCTCCCTGTCCAGCCCGTCGCCGTCGACGATACGCTCGACATGGAGCGTCGCGTCGCGGATATCCCCCTCTATGGGATAGATGCACTCCACGGTCTCGCCGCGGCGGATGGGGTTGAAGGCCTTCACGCCGGCGGTGCGGCCGTTCCCCGCAGAGACGGCGTAGCCCAGGAAGAGGGCCTTCTGCACCATAGGGAGGTCCCTGAAGCCCCCGGAACCGAACTCGTTGAAGAGATCCTCGGTGTAGGGCCTGTGGCTCACCAGGTCCAGCTCCTCTTTCCAGAAGGGGAGGCGCCTGGTGAATTCGTCGGTCCCGGCCAGGCGCACCGCGTCCCTGTAGACCCTGGCGGTGCCGGCGGCGTAGTAGAGGGACTTCATCCTCCCCTCGATCTTGAAGGCGGTGACGCCGGCGGAGACGTAGTCCGGGATCCTCCCGATCAGGCAGAGGTCCTTCGAGGAGAGGATTTCGGTGCCGGCGACGCTCCTGCCGCCGGGGGATGCCACCGGATTGTACTGGGCGATCTCCAGGTGACTCCCCGGCCGCTTCTCCTCCACCAGCGTGTAATGCCACCGGCAGGGGTGTGAGCAGTCACCCCGGTTGGCGTCACGGCCGGAGAGGTACCGGCTCAGGAGGCACCGTCCCGAATAGGAGATGCAGAGTGCGCCGTGGACGAAGACCTCGATCTCCGCGTCGCAGTGGTCGCGGATCATCCGTATCTCCTCCAGGGAGGTCTCCCTGGCAAGGACGATGCGGCTCACGCCGGCCCCCCTCCAGAAGCGTATCGCCAAGTGGTTCAGCGTGGACATCTGGGTCGAGAGATGCACTGCCGCGGTCACCCCGCACTCCCGGAGCAGCAGGAGCATCCCCGGGTCCGAGACCATGACCGCGTCGAAGGGGAAGCGCTGTATCGAGGCGATGTACTCCCGGGCCGCCGGGATCTCCGCCTCGTGGAGGAAGGAGTTGACCAGAAACACGGTCCTGGCGCCGTGCCCGGCGCAGAACTCCACTGCCTTGGCAATCTCGTCGGGGGTGAAGTTGTCGGCCTGAGCCCGAAGGTTGAAGCCGCCGCCGCCGAAGTAGACGGCGTCGGCACCGAAGCGGACCGCCATCTTCAGCTTTTCCAGGTTCCCCGCCGGGGCGACAATTTCCGGGAGCCGCGACGCCGCCATCATCCGCCGTCCCTGAAACGCTTCACCGCCCTGAGGTGCTCACGCAGCGTCGTGGAAAAATGATGGGAACCGTCGGGCTTCGCCACGAAGTAGTAGTAGTCGGTGGAATCGGGGCTCCGGGCCGCCGCGATGGCCTCCCTGCCGGGCGAGCAGATCGGCGTGGGGGGGAGCCCCCGCACCCGGTAGGTATTGTAGGGGGAATCGCACTCCAGGTCCCGGTAGGTGAGCCTCCCGCCGTACTTGTTGAGGGCGTAGCGCACCGTGGGATCGCAGTCGAGCTTCATCCCCTTCCTGAGGCGGTTGTGGTACACGGAGGATATCAGGGTGCGCTCCTCCGGGAGCTTCGCCTCCTTCTCAATGAGCGAGGCCATGACGAGGATCTCGTGCCGCGTCATCGTCCCCGAAAATGACGGGGAGCTGTCCGCAATCACCCGCCGCATCTGGTGGTGCATGACCCGGATCACCGTCGCGGGATCCGTTTTCGGCGGGAAGAGGTAGGTGTCGGGGAAGAGGTAGCCCTCGGCGCTCGCTGCGTGTATGCCGAGCCCGGCGAGAAATCTCCTGTCGCTGCAGCGCTCCATGAAGCGTCCCCCGTCGGTGATCCCCAGTGAGTCGAGCCGCTCGGCGATCTGCCGCAGGGTGAAGCCCTCGGGCACGGTGATCCTGACAGACGAGGCGCCCGCCCGGGATATTCTGTCCAGCACCCGCAGAGAGGTCATGCCCCGCTCGATCCGGTAGGTCCCGGCATAGAGGGTGGGCCTGCCGCGGAGCACGAAGAGGAGCAGGAAGAAGTGTCTGCTCCCCACGAGCGAGGCCCCCTGGAGACGCCGTGCGACGCGCCGCGCGCCGTCGCCGTGATGGATCGAGAACCTGGCGGTCCTCATGCCGGCGGGGGGCGCGTTCAGGTGGAATGCGGTGCCCGCGAGGATGAGGATCACGCCGAATACCGGCCACAGTCTCTTCATTTCGCTCCGTCCTGTCGATCGCCGGCGCCGGATCATTCGAACTTGCACAGTGCGATGATACGGTCCATGTTCGGCACCAGCATGTCGTTCACCAGTTTTCCCCTCAGGGGAGTCCCGTCAAGCTCATCGATGATTTTTTTGTTCCCCGGCGCGTTCTTCGGGTATTCGGCGTATTCGGTGGTGAAGAGGGGGATCTTCAGGTGATGCGCCGATTTCGCCGCCTCGAAAACGCCGCCCCCGTCCGGTGCCTCCACGATGTACACCGCCCTGGCGAGGGCGCAGAGTATCCTGTTTCTGGCCATGGCGGCGTACTGGTCAATCTCCCGCGTGGGATAGAAGGGGGACGCCACGGCGATCCTTTCAGGGTCGAAGACCTCCATGAGCATCCTGGGGACGGCATGGTGGAATATGCCGCAGGGGAGCAGGGCCGCGGTCGTCCCCCCCGCCTCAAGGGAACCCCGGTGCGCGATCTGGTCGGCGCCGCGGGCGTAGCCGCTGAAAACCGTGCAGTCGTGGGCAGCCAGCTCCCTGGCGGCGTTGTAGGAGATCAGTTCCCCCTTCTCGCTCACGTCCCTGTCCCCCAGTATGGCGGCCCCGCGCTTCGAGAGGATTTCCGCGCCGGAGAGTGCGTAGATGAAGGGGGGGGCGGTGTTCCCCAGGACCTCATGCAGGCGCCGGGGATAGGACTCTGAGAAAAAGGGGATCACCGATATGCCCTCCTCCAGGCACCTGCCGTAATCCTCCTCCACGGCCGAAAGCATCTCCCGTGACGACTCTATGGACCTGCAGACGCCGTCACCCAGGGAAAGCTCCTGGGCGATCTCCCCGGGGCTACAGTCCGCTATATCGATGAGGGAGAGGCCGTGCTCAGAAAGCGCACGGTGTACCTCGGCGAGGTGCGCGGGGCCCATGCCGTTGACCCTGCTCAGGGCGAGCCAGTATTTCGTGTAATTCATAGGGTGTACCCACAATCTCCCTGATATCAACATATGAGCGAATCGGCTGTATTTGTAAATAATTTCTTCTGTTTTGCATTAATTTCCGTTGACAGACAGAAGTGAGGTCAAATTAATGAATATTGAATGATCTCGTTTGTTTTTATCGGGCTGAAAATATATAAAATCAACAAGAACAGGTATGAGGAGGTTTTATGGCTCTTAATCCACTGGTAGATACACGAGACGTACGTTTCGCACTCTTTGAAGCGCTGGAAGTTGAAAGCCTGACAAAGATACCGAAATACTCTGCCTTCAGCAGGGATGATTTTGACAGTTTTATTGATCTGGCAGAGACGATCGCGGTTGAACAGCTCTATCCCACCTTCGCCGAGGGCGACAAGCAGGGATGTACGTATGTCCCGGAGACGAAGGAAGTGAAGATACCCCCCTGCTACAAGCCGGCGCTCGACAAGTTCTATGAAGCCGGTTTCGGCGGCATCGACGTGCCGGAGGAGTGGGGCGGCATGGGCGTCCCCCAGGCGATCACCTGGGCGTGCAATGAGTTCCTCTGCGCGGCCAACTACCCGCTGATGATGTACCCGGGCCTCACCCACGGGGCGGCCGAGCTGATCGAGGTGTTCGGAACCGAGGAGCAGAAGAAGACCTATCTCGCGAAGATGTTCTCCGGCGAATGGGGCGGCACCATGTGTCTCACCGAGCCGGATGCCGGCTCTGACGTGGGGGCGCTGAAGACCAAGGCCGTGAAGCAGGCCGACGGCACCTTCCTCATCACCGGGCAGAAGATATTCATCTCCTCCGGAGAAAACGACTACTACAAGAACAACATCCACCCGGTTCTGGCACGAATCGAGGGGGACCCCCCAGGAACGAAGGGGATATCGATCTTCATCGTGCCGAAGTTTATGGTGAATAAGGACGGCTCCCTGGGAGAAAGGAACGACGTGGTGTGCGCCGGTATCGAGCACAAGATGGGGATCAAGGGATCTGCCACCTGCACGCTCTCCTTCGGCGACAACGGGAAATGCGTCGGCTACCTCCTGGGCGAAGAGCGCAAGGGTATGAAGATCATGTTCCAGATGATGAACTTCGCTCGCATGGGCGTGGGGATGCAGGGGCAGGGCCTGGCGTCGGCCGCCTACATGCACGCGGTCACCTACGCGAGGAACAGGCTTCAGGGCGTGCACGTCACCCAGATGCTGAATCCCGAGGCGAAGAGCGTCACCATCTCCCAGCATCCCGACGTGAAGAGGATGCTCCTGTGGATGAAGTCGCACGTGGAGGGGCAGAGGATGCTCTGCTACTACCTCTACCTGAACTACGAGCTCGAGCATCTGCTTGAGGGGGACAAGGCCAAGGAGTCGCAGGCACTGGTGGAGATTCTCACCCCCATCGAGAAGTCCGGATGCTCCGACAAGGCCACCGAGATTGCCGGCGAGGCGATGCAGGTGTACGGCGGCTACGGGTTCTGCGGAGAGTATCCCATAGAGCAGATGATGAGGAACGCGAAGATCACCGCCATCTACGAGGGGACCAACGGCATACAGTCCATGGACCTCACCATGAGGAAGATCCTCATGAACAAGGAGCAGTACAACTACAGCGTGATGAAGCAGCGGATGATGGAGACCGTTCAGAAGTCGAAGGGGATCGTCGAGGACAAGTACATCGAGCTCATGGAGAAGGGTATCAAGAAGCTCGACGAGGTCATCGAGATGATGAAGGGACAGATGGCCTCCGGCAAGTTCCTGCACCTCTTCATGAACGCCACGCCCCTCCAGCAGGCGATGTACATGCTGGTCATGGCATGGATGCACCTCTGGATACTCGTGGTGGCACAGCCGAAGATGAAAGAGCTCGTGGGCGACACCAAGGGAGCCGACAGGGACAAGCTGCTGAAGGAGAATGCCGAGGCGGCCTTCTACTCCGGCAAGGTGCTCTCCTCCCAGTTCTATCTGGGCGCGGAATTCCCGAAGTATTTCGGCAAGATTGATGCGCTGCTCCAGGGCGAGTCGGCGATCATCAAGGCATCGGACGAGATATTCACCGGCGCGCTGGCAGAATAAGACTCGCTGACACTGCAACAGAAAGGGGGGGCGTCCCGAAAGGGGCGCCCCTTTTTTTTCACTCTTTCGGGCCGCCGGCCGTTTATCACTGTATCCACGAGTTACGGTGATGCCATGCTGCCGATCGTTCATGAGGACCGGTTACTGCCGGTTCAGCTCTCGATACTCCCCGATGCACAGCTGCGGTATGCGTGGAGCCTGCTGGCACACCGTGCGCCGGGACGGATCCTCGCCGACCTGTCGTGCGGCGGCGGGATCAGGCTGCTCCCGTATATCGCGGAGCGGTACGGTGATGACCCCGCGGGGGCGGCGAGGGGGATTGTCGCAGCCTGCGACCGCAGGGGGATCGGCATACTTCATTACTGGGACGGTGCGTATCCCGAGCTGCTTCGCCAGATCCATCGCCCTCCATTGGTGCTCTACTGCCTGGGATCGCCTCCGGCGGAACCGGGGATCGCGGTGGTGGGGACCAGGATGGCGGACCCGCGGTCGGCGCAGGTGGCCCGAAGGATCGCCGCCGACCTCTCCGGAGCCGGAATCACCGTGGTGAGCGGCATGGCCGTGGGCATCGACAGGGAGGCCCACCTGGGGGCGCTTGAGGGGCCCGGGGGGACCGTGGGGGTCCTGGCCAACGGCATCGACATCGGGTATCCCGCCTCGAACGCGGACCTCTTCAGGGCGATCCGGGGATCGGGCGTTTCGTCGCTGCTGTCGGAGTATCCCCCGGGCATCATGGCGGGCAAGTGGACCTTCGTCCGCAGAAACAGGATCATCAGCGGCCTCTGCCGGGGGACCGTGGTGGTGAAGGCGGGGGTGAAGAGCGGTGCGCTTATCACCGCACGCTACGCAGCGGAGCAGAACCGCGACGTCTTCGCCTGCCCGGGTTTCGCCTTCAACGAGGGGTACCAGGGGTGTCACGACCTGATACGAAGCGGCGCGATCCTCGTGTCCAATACCGGCGACATTCTTCAGGAGTTTTCACGCCTCGATTTCCAGGGGGGCGGCGTCCGCAGGGGAGGGCCGGCGGCGGATTTTTTTCGGGGCAAACCGGCAGAATATGACGAGAATTCAATTGAGGGCAGGATCCTGGCACTCCTGTCCCGCGGAGAGATGCAGGTGGACACGGTGATACGGCGCCTCGGGTGCGGTGCCGCCGAGGTCCAGAGCGCCCTGGCGCGCATGGAGCTGGAGGGGGCCCTGCAGAGATGCGGGAGCGTCGTTTCCAGGATGTAGCGGTCCGGAGCGCCGGCGGAATGGCATTTCAGATCGCGGTCCGCCGCCGCAATGATCGGGCTGCAGCCCCCGGGAGTTATGATATGAAGCTGAAGATACTGTTCGTCGTGACACTCTCCCTGCTTATCGTGGTCTCCTCGGCCCAGATGTTTTCGGTCCCCCCCTATGTCGGCGACGTGTACCGGCTCTACAAGTCCGGCTATTTTCACGAGCTGGACAGGGGATTCTCCGTCATACTGGAGTCCTTTATGGCGCTGAAGACCATGGGGAGACCGGAATTCGCATGGGTCTTCCTGCAGGACATTGAAAAGAGAGAGGGGATCTCGGCGGCCCTGTACGACAGGAACGGGCGTCGGGTATTTGCGCCGGGTCTCTATTCCGATGAGCGGGACAGCGATGTTCGGAGGCTCATCGAATCGGTCAACCCGGTGATGCAGGGGAGTGTATCAGGCGGAAGATACCGCGCCGTGATGCCCCTCCGGTGCGAGGACAGATGCCGGTTCTGCCATCAGGAGTGCAGGGGGAGGGGATACATCGGTGCCATGATTTTCGAACGGGATTATGACGGTCATATCTATTATTCCTCTGAAAGGGTAATCATATTCCTCTCTTTGACTGTATTATTGAGCATTCTCCTTTTTTTACTGCTCCGCTGGGTTCCCGGCAGAAATGTCAAAGAACTATTTGACAAATGAGGAGCACCCTTGAATGTATCGATAAAAATTGGTTACAGGGACGAATGCATGAAAAAGGACAGGACCGCGCCTGAAACCCTGGTGATTGTGGAATCACCCTCAAAGGCGAAAACGATACACAAGTATCTCGGAGATAAATACGTCATCCTCTCGTCGGTGGGGCACATCATCGACCTCCCGAAATCCCGGCTGGCCATCAATGTGGACGATCAGTTCCGGCCGGAGTACATCACCATCAGGGGCAAGGCGAAGGTGCTGAGCGAGCTGAAGAAACAGGCCTCGTCGGTGCAGTCGGTCCTCCTGGCCACTGACCCGGACAGGGAGGGGGAGGCCATATCGTGGCATCTGGCCAACGCCCTGGCGCCGAAAAACGGGAACATCAAGAGGATCGAGTTCAACGAGATCACCGAGTCGGCGATAAAGGAGGCAATCAGGAATCCCCGCGACATCAACATGAACCTGGTGAATGCCCAACAGGCGCGCCGCGTGCTGGACAGGATCGTGGGGTATTACATAAGCCCCATACTCTGGAAAAAGGTGAAGAAGGGGCTCTCTGCCGGCAGGGTCCAGTCCGTGGCCCTCAAGGTCATCTGCGACAGGGAGAAGGAGATCGATTCCTTCATACCCAAGGAGTACTGGTCGCTGGATATCGAGGCCACCAGGGGGCACAGGACCTTTCGCGCCTCCCTTGTGGAATACAGGGGAGAGAAGGTCGACCTGCGGTGCCAGAAGGACACCGACGAGGCATCGGCGTCCCTTATGGGGAAGACGATCACCGTGACCGACGTGAAGAAACAGACCCGAAAGAGGCGGCCCCCGGC
>JAFGJK010000059.1 GCA_016929135.1 Spirochaetota bacterium
CATCGCCCTTCTTGAAGAATGATTCCACCCGTGGAAAGAGATGGTCGACGACCACCTTCAGTCCCCGCAGCCGGTGGAGGAGCCACGCCGTCCGCGCGTAGGTGAGGGTGCTGCCGAGGACGGCCGATATGACATCCTCGATGTCGGGCGCCTCGTCGATGATCAGCTGACGGTGGAAGGGCAGGAGGCTGAAGTCGGAGAGGAGGTCGTAGAGCAGGAGGTGGTGGTTGACGACGAGGATATCCACGGCGTGGAGCCGTCGGTAATGATGGTAATAGAAACAGCGGCCGTAGAAGGGACAGGCGCGCCCCCCGCAGTCCTGGGAGTCGCCGCAGACCTCTCCCCAGAAGGGCGCTGTGAAGGGGATGTCGCTCCGCTCCCCGGTCTTCGTTTCGGAGAGCCACTTCCGGAAGCGCAGGTACAATTTCCCGCTCCCCGCGTACTCGCGCTCCCGCTTGAGGCAGACGTAGTTGTTCTTCCCCTTGAGGACATCGAAGGAAAAATCAAAGGGCAGGACCTTGTTCAGAAAGACGAGGTCCTTCGTGATGAGTTGGTCCTGGAGGGCCAGGGAGGAGGTGGAGACGACGGTCTTCTCGCGGGAGAGGATCGCGGGGATCAGGTAGGCAAAGGACTTTCCGACCCCCGTCCCCGCCTCGATCAGCAGGGACGTGCGCTCCAGGAGGGCGTCCAGGACCTTCTCCGCCATCTCGCGCTGCTGGGGGCGGTCCTCATACCCCGGGAATCTTTTCCTCAGGATATCGAAGGTCGATGACAGTTCGTCCGGTTCGTTCATGGATCCATTACGGTGGTCCGGATACGGCGCTTTCGCAAACAAACCACTGTATCCGGGGGCATTTTCGGATGTTGACATGCGATACCCCCGCCTGATAGAAGGTAGTAGCAGACTTGCCGATACGAGGGCAAGGCAAATCTGCCTTTCAGTCGAGGGTATCCCATGGGGTGGAGACAATCATGCCGGGAGCAGCACAGATTGCGTGAGGATCTTATCGGAGAGCACGCGGCCGGTGACGCCGGGCAGGCGATCCTGGCCTTCATCTTTGTAGCGGTTTGGGTCCTCGACACTTTCTTCCTGAGGCACACGACCTCTCTCAACCACTTTGTGTCGCTCTGGATCAGGGTGCCGTTGGGGGTTGTCCTGCTGGTCCTGTCCGGCTACCTGGCCCGAACGGGGCTTGCTATCGTGTTCGGCGAGAAGCGGGAGACCCCGGAGGTGATCCGGAAGGGTGTCTTCAACGTTGTCCGGCACCCCATATACCTGAGTGAGATTCTGCTCTATCTCGGCCTCCTGATGCTGAGCCTGTCGCTGGCCGCCTCCGTGGTGCTGTGCGCGGGGATCGTCTTCCTGCACTATATCTCGCGCCACGAGGAACGCCTTCTCCTTGCCCGTTTCGGAGAAACGTACGAGGCGTACATGCGGGATGTGCCCATGTGGATCCCGCGGTTGGGGAGGAAGCTGCGGTGAACGCCGCACCTGCCTTCCCGCATGGCCGTGATGATTCCGATTCCGGATGCGCCCCGTCTTCCAACACATTCTTGTTATGCGCAGTCGGCAGCGTAAATGCATAATTTTCATGTATTAAGATCGGAAATTCACGGCTTTTTGCTGTTGACACCCGATTGCGGACCCTGTTACAGTGATTGCGTCCTGAGATACCTGGAATGAGGGAATTCCCCGGGACGCTCATCCACTGGCAACGTACCAAAATCAACCAGACAGCGGCTGTCCCTCAGCAGGGGGCAGAACGCGGATTGTTGAGAGAGGTATGGAGCATATCATCATCATCGGCGGCGGGGGTGCGGGGGCTGCGCTTGCCCACGACCTGACCCTGCGCGGCTTCGAAGTATCCCTCTTCGAGAAGGGGGAGTTGACCTCCGGCACCACGGGACGCCACCACGGCCTGCTGCACAGTGGGGCGCGCTACGCGGTGCACGACCGCGCGGCCGCGGTGGAATGCATCGAAGAAAATCGTATCCTTCGCACAATCGCCCCCCAGGCCCTGGAACAGAATGACGGGCTGTTCGTCGCCCTTTCGCAGGACGACGAGGAGTACGGCGAGACCCTCCTGGACGCCTGCCGCACATCCGGCATCAAGGCGAAGAAGATCTCCGCCGCCGAGGCGCGCGCCCTGGAGCCGGCCCTGACGCCGGAGGTCAGGGGCGCCCTGCAGGTACCCGACGCGACCATGGACGCCTGGCGCCTGGCCATGTACTTTTTTGCCACGGCCCGCCGGAGCGGGGCAACCTTTCATCCCTTCTGCGAGGTTCAGGGTATCGATACCCGGGCGGGGAGGGT
Source organism: Spirochaetota bacterium (assembly GCA_016929135.1). Classification (GTDB taxonomy): domain Bacteria; phylum Spirochaetota; class UBA4802; order UBA4802; family UBA5550; genus JAFGJK01. Next base: position 2,315 of record JAFGJK010000059.1, read on the forward strand.
AACCGGCGTTGAGATTATCGATTACACGGCGGGAAAGACGAGAACGGTGAAAGGGGATCTGGTCGTCAACGCCGCCGGGGCCTGGGCCGGGCGCGTGGCGGCACTGGCCGGGATCGATGTCCCGATTCAGCCGGGACCGGGGGTGCTGGTCGCCGTCGAGGGGAGGGTGACCAACATGGTGATCAACCGGATGCACCCGGCCGGTGAGGGGGATATCATCGTTCCCCAGCGCGGTCTTTCCATCCTGGGAACTTCGCTGTGGCTGGCCGATGACCCTGAGGATATCTCTCCTCCCAAGGAGCATGTGGACCGGATCACCGCACTGTGTGCCCGTATGGTGCCGGCGGTCGGCGAGGCAGCGGTCCGCTCGGTCTGGAGCGCCGCGCGGCCCCTGATCCGGGATGCCGAGGCGTCGAGCCCGCAACAGATCAGCCGCACCTTCGAGTGCTACGACCACAAAGTCATACACGGCGTGGAGGGGATCGTCTCCCTTCTGGGAGGGAAGGCGACGACCGTACGGGCCATGGCCGAAAAGACCGCCGGTCTGATCTGCCATAAGACGGGCCACGAGATTCCCTGCCGGACCCGCACGACCCCCCTCATCCCCTGGCGCTGTTTTTTCTCCGACGCGCCCCGGGGCGGCTTGCCAAGGAGTGCCCCATGAAGCGAAAGATCCGCCTGAAGATCCGGCGCCACCGGCCAGGCAGCGAAACACCTCCCCGCTTTGAGATCTTTTCCCTGACCATCGATGCGGAGAGCAGCGTCCTCGACGCCCTCGAGATGATCCAGGGCGGGCAGGATCCTTCCCTGATGTTCCGGCGCTCGTGCCACCACTCCTCGTGCGGCACCTGCGGGATGCTCATCAACGGGGATGAGCGGCTGGCCTGTGTCACGCGCATCTCCCAGTTCAAGGGTGGGACCGTCACCCTGGAGCCCCTCCCCGGCTTCCCCCTCCTGGGCGATCTGGCTGTGGACATGACCCCCTTCTACCGGGATATCGATGAGGGGTGGGATTACCTGAGGGGCGCGGAAAACCTGGGCGGCACAAAGCTGCCGGATGGGGTCGAACGCTTTGAGCGTTTTGAGAACTGTATCGAGTGCGGGTGCTGCGTCTCGGCCTGCCCGGTGGCCGGCGAGGAGAAGCCCTTCATGGGGCCGGCCGCCCTGGCCGCCCTGAACAGGGAGCTTCAGAAAACCGAGGAGCCGGCCACCCTGCCCCTTCTGGAACAGGCGGGGAGCGAGCGAGGGGAACGCCTGTGCAACCGGACGCTGGCCTGCAGCCGTGTCTGCCCCACGGCCGTGTACCCGGCCCGCCACATCCTGGACCTGCGCACGCGGCTGCGGGGCGGCAGGCGGGAACCGTAGCTTTCGAACAACGGGCGTAGAAGAGGGATATCCATGCCATTCGCTGCCGTTCGTGACATTCGAATATACTATGAGATCCGCGGGACGGGGCGGCGCCTCCTCTACATCGGCGGCACCGGAGGAGATCTGCGCCACCGCCCCTCTATCTTCGATTCCCCTCTCGCGGATCGCTTCGAGATCCTCGCCTATGACCAGCGAGGTCTCGGGCAGACCGACCGGCCGGACAACCCCTGCACGATGGCGGACTACGCCATGGATGCCGATGGCCTGCTGGAAGCGGTGGGGTGGGACCGGTGCTGTGTGATGGGGGTGTCATTCGGAGGGATGGTGGCCCAGGAATGCGCCCTCCGCTTCCCGGGACGGGTCGAGCGGCTGGTCCTGGCCTGTACCAGCAGCGGCGGTGCCGGGGGGGCTTCGTATCCGCTGCACGAACTTGAGGGGCTGCCTGCGCGGGAGAGGGCCCTGAAGGTAATTCTGCTCAGCGATACGCGCAGGGACACCGCGTGGCAGGCCGACCACGCGCGGCACCTCACGGATCTCGTCGACCGGGAGGCGGCAACCCTGAAGGTCGGGGCGGACGAACCGGGTCGCGAAACGGGGGTGCGCCGGCAGATCGAGGCCCGCAGAGGGCACAATACCTATGACCGGCTCCCTGCCCTCCGGATGCCGGTCTTCATCTGCGGCGGCCGCTACGACGGGATCGCCCCCGCCTTCAACCTTGAGGCGATGCACCGGCAGATTCCGCAATCTCTCCTCGAACTGTTTGAAGGGGGACACCTGTTCCTGCTGCAGGACCCGAAGGCATTCGAACGTGTCGGTGCGTTCTTGGAAGGTACCCTTGAGGGGTGATCATAGAGGGGGGAAGGGGAGCGGTATCAGAGGGGGAATTGCATTTGCTTTTCGGAGGCATGTGAATTGCGCCATTCCAATCTCGGGAAGGGGGGGGGAGAATGAATATAGCAGAGCTCGCAGACAATGAGATCGAACGATTCGGTGAACACGTATCCCTGGTATTCGAAGATCGCGAATTCACCAATATTCAGATGCGACGGGACGCATCGCGCCTCGGGAATGCCCTGAGAAAGCTGGGGGTCGGACGGGGGGACCGGGTCATCATACAGATGCCCAACTGCCCCGAGGTGGTACAGGCCTTTCAGGCGGTGTACGCAATCGGGGCCGTGGTTGTCCCCATCAATTTTCTGGTAGGTGATGCGGAGATCGCTTACATCTATCGTGATACAGGGGCGGAGACGGTCATCAGCAGCATGGAATTTCTCCCGAAGATCGAGGCGTGCCGCGCGCACGCCCCGGCAATCAGGAACGTCATCCTGATCGACGAGGA
>JAFGJK010000060.1 GCA_016929135.1 Spirochaetota bacterium
ATACACCCCCGCACCGCCAATATCCCCGCGGTTCCAGATCCACCGTTTTCCGTGGACACTGAAAGCCGACATCCCTTTTCTGCCGGTATTCGCGAACAGGGCGATAACGTCGCCGTCCAGAAGTGCCATCGCCGCCGGTGCAAGGTCTTTCCCGATATCGATCTTGGCAACGGGTCGCAGCGGGGCGCCTATACCGTGGAGTCGATAGAATCTGACCGCCCCGCCCCTCCCGCGGGACTCCTTCGTCACAACGGCGGCAACGGGGAAATCTGCGGTCTGCACAAAGAGCACATTCCGTATGACTCCCCGGTAACGCCGCCCTTCCCCATCCAGGAGGATCGAGGGGGGTCCGAGGACCTTCGTGTTCACATCAAAACGGGACACACGTCCATGCGTGCGGTCCGACAGGTAAATATCCCCCTTCCCGGGAAAAATGTCGTCAAAGGGGCCCTCACCTTCTTTCTGGGAGAAACTAAAAAGCTCACGGGGAGCCCGGTATTCCCCCGGCGGTGATGCGACCGTGACCGCGCACAGCAGCAAGCCCGCTGCGACCGTGACCGTCATCCCCGCCGCGGCAGGAATGGTATATTGTACCGCCTGGATTCGCAGGAGGGACAACATGTTCCCGCTCACATAGCATGCCGAAAGCAGGAAGAGGGGGAGCGTCGCCAGCCCTTCAAGGCCCGAATGAAGGAAAAGGTGCATGAAGTAGAAGGAGAACAGATAGGTGGTGCCGGGCGCATAGGCCACGCCTGCCCGCAGTCCCCCCTGGCCGAAGGGGGCGAAGAAGGGCGAAAAGATGAGCCCCAGCAGCATCGGCACCAGCAGCACGCAGAGGAATAGCCCAGCCAGGTACAGAAAGGCCGTCGCCGTGATGCCGCGGAGATCCGTCTTCTTTCCGCCGCCGAAGATGAGCTGGTACCCTCCGACGATGTAGAAGCTGAATAGAAATACCATCGCGGTTTCGGCGAAATAGGCCGCGACATACCAGTTCGAGACGCCGTCGGCGAAGCAAGAGGGGACGAACCCGAGGGCGATGAAGCCGCCCGCCACCGCCAGCTCCTTGCAGAGACCGGCGGCGCTCCTTGCCATAACGCCGCAGCGTTTTCTGAAATCCCGGCGTGACTGTAAGTATTCCTTCCAGGAGGCGAAGGATCCCCCGGAATAACGCTCGAGCAAGACGAAGGGAAAGCTCATCGCCACAAACTGCGAAACCAGGAAGAGAGAGTTGATCTCATCGGCGCGTAGCGGCACCGGCGCGATGCCCGATATTTCCGCAAGGAAGCGAGGAGTCGCCGCCACCGTGATCATGAGCGGGAAGTATTTTCGTACATCGAGAAAGAAGAACGAGAAGAGCGCGCAGATCAGCACTGCGGGATAGTATCGCCGCAGGCCATCCGCCATCCCCGCTTCAGAGAAAAACGTCTCTCGGCCGGTATCGACGATAAACATGGCTTCTTCGATCTCCGGAACGCCCAGGAGCATCGGCGCGTAGATGAAAATCCAGAGGAATACCAAGGTAAAGAGAAAGAGCATCGCAAGAATCCCCCGGGGAGTCCAATGCATCGTGATCAATCTCTGTCTGATCACTCCCGAATCCATGTATCTCCCCTTGCCATCCTCGTGCGGGCTTCCTCGGATCATCTGCGTCCGGTCAATCGATCCGCTGCGTGATGCGCAGGAAGTATTTTTTCGGATTCTTCCGCATCTCACTCCGGATTCGTGCGCGATCATTCGACCTGAAGAGCGGATCGTCGGGATACTCGATTCGGGCGGTAAGCCGGATAAACCGATCTCTATAGTAGATTCTGTACTTCGGCCTGTGCCGTATCGATCCCCGGATCACCAGGGGCCTTTCCTGCGTGACGAGATATCGCTTCTGCTCCCCCACCGGATCATGCGACAGGGTCTCGAGCCTGTGGCTCTCCACGCGCGGCCGGTATTTATGTGAGTAACGGTTATATCTGTCTGCATCGGACCTCAAATGCCCGCCGATCTCCCTGCTCGTATCCTCCTTGTGATAAACGCTCACGGTAATGTAGCTGAATTCAACGGATTCTTGTTTGCACCGGCACGTAAGCCTGTAGGGGATATCGCTGGTCCTCTGTATGTTCCGAAGGGGCCTCTCCGCCTGGAAGGAACACTCAAAGTATTCATTCTCGCTGTAATCCTCGTTTCTGCCACAGCCCCCGATCAGGAGCGCCGGGAAGACGAGCAGCACTGCGGGCAGCATCATGCGCATATTCATATCATGTATCCCCACTTTGTTTCGTATGTACCGCAGTCTATTCGACAATTTTCCGACAGTCAAGTTGAAATGCCGGGGCAGAAGAATTTTCGATTGATCCGAATATACCTTCATGCAAGGCTCCGACAGGCGGAGCGCGTCACCCGACGTGAGTGGCACAAAAAAAACGGAGCCGTCAAAACAATCGGCTCCGCATGTTCCCGGCAGGTGTCACCGGCGGGTCATTTGCACTGGACCATGAGATTCCCGTTCTCGCATTTGGCGTCCACTGCCGTTTTCAATCCGCCCTTGACGCAGAACTCGTCGAATTCCGAGTGGCCTGCGCTCATCTCTTCCTTGGCGTCCTTGACCATGCTGTCGGTGCACACACCCTCCATGCCGACCACCCATTTCTGCTCCCCTTCCGGGGCCGCGGTGTCGGTGTCTTTCTTGCAGCCCACAAAGGCGATCAGGCACAGCGTGGCCGCAATCGCAAAAATACGCGTGATGTACCTCATATCCCACCTCCCTGATTTATTGCATGCGATCGTACCCGCCCTGTCACGAACGACCAGATGCGGGTACGGCATCGTCTTGAATCATTTCGCTATCCTTTTTATCAGCGCCTCCTTCCTCTTGCACTGTTCCGGAGTCCCCGTGGGAGGGCTCCCGAAGATGGTTTCGCAGGAGAAGGTGAAATTGGTGAGCGCCGAGCTGAAGGGCGACTTCAGCCTCCCCTCGTTGGCCCGCTTTTCCGCTTCGTCCAGCACCGCGTCGATGTATTTCCCCTGGCAGGAGTTCAGTATCTTCGCCGCCGAGGTGGCGACGTTGTCGTTCTCGCTGGAGAGGAACCCCTGGGCCCACGGACAGAGCTGCTCCTTCTCCTGGTCCGTGATCTTGTACATGTTCGTGGGCGCCTCCATGGCGGCCGCGGCCACCTTCTCGTCGGTGCTCCCCACGAGCTCCTTCACCTTGTCGAAAACCCTGAGGCGTCCGTAGCGCATGAGCTGACGGTATCCCTCGAGCCGCGTATACTCCTGGGGATGCTCGGCGAGCATCTTGTAGAGCTGGGTCTCCATCCCCTTCATCATGGCGAGATGCGACGCCAGCTCCGCGACGTAGAACGACACGTACTCCTTGGTCGCCGCGACGTTGTTGATGAAGGCCTCCACGACCTCCACCGGGATCTTGTCGCGGTTGTCGTTGAGCTCACCGATATTGTCGCGATAATTACGGTAGAGGTACTTGCAGGCCACTGCCTTTACCTTGGCGTCCGAGCTCCCCAGCGCCTCGGTGAACGTTCCCAGCAGCGGCGTGACCTTTTTCTCGGCAATGATCTTCTCGATCTTGTCCGCCTCTCCGGCCTTGCAATCCTTTACAAAGGCGTACCGCGTGTCCACATCGCAGTTCTTGGCGGCCGATTCGATGAGCCCCATGAGCTCCGAATCCACCGGTACTTTTTTACATGCCAGGGCACCCAATGCGAGCACCGGCACGACAAGGACTACACACCATTTCCTCATAGCGCACCTCCTCACTGTCATGTTATGAATCATCCGTTTCGCGATCGCAGTGCACGTAACTGCACTGTTCAAACGACTATGAGATCCCCTCATCATCGAGAAAAGAGATGTCACTGCGCCATCTCATCGAACTCCCAGCGCTTTCGTTATATCCTGATACCCCTTGATAACATCCTTGTTGTCGGTGCCTGCGTATATCCAGAACTGCCCCCAGGAGGCCTCATGCCCGCCGTAACCCTTGCTCGGGCATTTCCCTATGACGACCCAACCGTTTTTTTCAGGATTGAAATAGAGCTGAAGAATCGGGACGTCATCGCTCGTCTCCTTCTGCATTTCGAACTGGATCCCCTGTCCCTTCAGGTAGTTCGACATGTCGTCGAGGCTCCACTTCTGTCCCTCTTCGCCGGGAGACGGCGTCTTCGAGCAGCCCACCGCCAGGAGGAACGCACACAATAGAGATACTGCGATACACAAACTCATTCTCATCGGTTCTACCTCCAATAATATTGAATTATTGTAATCCCGAATGCAGCATTGCCATCGGGACTATGGAGAAAGAGAAAATGTTACACTGTGAAGTGAAACATGGGGGAACGATGCCCCCGGAGGGATCAATTGGTGAGGAAACCTCGTAATGAACGAATACGATGTTCATTCATATAGTAAAACAGCATATGGTGGACATTGCAATACTTTTTTAAAAAAAATAACATTTTACCGGGAATGTGCATGTGCATTACGTTAACATATTTTAAGTACACAATGCATGCAGTGAATCCCGCTTCCGCGCTCCCCCGGATACGGGAGAGCGCGTATGCCGGGTCCTCTGCCAGCATATGGGACCCGGCAATTGCGGTTCCGCGTGTCTATGTTCAGCCGGTGACCTTGAGGGGTTCGATGAAGGCCGGGTCCTCCTGCTCCATGAGGTCGAAAACCCTCTTGTGCATCCGCTGTTTGTGCTCGGCGAAGATCCCCCTTGGCTTGGCAAAGGTCGACGCGAAGGCCATGGCCTCCTTGATGAGTTCCTCCTCGTTCGCACAGGCCTTCCGTACGACATGCCGATCCTGGAGCTCCTGGGCGCTCACCCTGCGGCCGGTGAGGATCAGATCCTCCATGAACCACCGGGGCATCACCTTCCTGATGATCTCCAGCATGGAGGGCATGAAGGCGATGTTGATGTCTACCTCGGGGAAACAGAAGAATCCCCGGTCTGATTTCATGAAGCGGAAGTCACAGCAGAGTGCCAGCATCGCCCCGTCGCCGAATGCATGCCCGCCGATTGCGGCGATCAGCGGCATGGGGAAGGTGAGCATCCGCCTCGAAAGGGTATTGAGCGAGTAGAGGAAATCGCGTGCCTCCTGCTTCTTCCCCGCGGCGAGCACCGCTCCGATCCACTCTACATCGATCCCCAGCGACCAGAACTTGTCCTCCTTCGAACAGAGTACCGCCGCCTTCAGGGACTCGTCAGCCTCGATCTCGTCGAGCACCGCCAGCATTCCGCTGACTGACTCGGGATTCTGCCGGTTCTCGCCGGCATCCATGGTGATCAGGGCAACGGTGTTGTTTTCCTTTGAAAATGTAATCGGCATGGCTTCCCCCCTTTACGAATCATGACGGCGGCTCCCGCAGGAGGCGCCGTCATGGATGCATCTATATTAATTTACGACATCTTCTTGACCAGCGTCTTGGCCACCTGCTCCGCCTCCTTGACCATGCGGTCAAGGAGCTCCTTCACCGTCGGCAGGTCTTCCACCAGGCCGGTGGACTGGCCGACAGGGAGTATCCCACCCCTGACGTCGCCCTCCTCGGTTGCCCGGCTCATCATATCGAAGGCATTGGCCATGTAAGCCAGCTGCTTGGAGGTCTTCCATCCGGAAAAGAGCACGCCGAAGAACATCTTCAGGTAGGGCATGCGCATCTGCTTTGCGATGAAGCGCGAGTTGGGGAGCGCCTTCAAGAGCTGTATCAGGTTGAGGCCGGCCTTGAGCTGCCTGCGGGCGCCGGGGGCGTCCATGATGCGGCAGTAGATGCCGTCGAAGCGCTTGGAAAACAGGGTGTCGTACACGGTCTTCTTCAGCGCCAGGTCCTTGAAATTCTGATGCAGGGGGCTCTCCTTCGTGGTCATAAAGCGGGTCCCCATGGAGACACCCTCGGCGCCCAGGGCCAGGGCCGCCGCAAGGCCGTGACCGTCGGCGACGCCGCCGGCGGCGATCACCGGGATCTTCACCGCCTTCGCGATCGAGGGGACCAGAAGCATCGTGGTTACCTCCTCGCCGTGCGCCGCGGCCTCATGGCCGGTGGCGATCACCGCATCGCACCCCTGCTTCTCTGCCGCCACGGCGTGTTTCTCCATGACAACCGTGGCCACCACCTTGCCGCCGTACTTGTGCGCCTCGCGGCAGAGCCAGTCCCCCTTGCCCAGCGCGAAATTGATGACCGGCACCTTCTCCTCCAGCAGCACCTCGGCGTTCTCCTTGGAGCCGGGGAACATCAGCGTCGTGTTGGCGGCGAAGGGCTTCTTGGTGAGCTCCCGAATCCGGCGGACCGCCGCCCTCGTGGTCTCCCTGTTGAGCGGACCGGTGGCGAGTATCCCTATGCCGCCGGCATTGCACACCGCAGCCACCATCTCGGGGGTGCTTATCCAGCTCATCCCCGACATGACAATCGGATACTTGATTCCGAACAGTTCAGTGATCCTGGTCTTCATTCGATACTCCTTGAATAGAATTATTTGCTCAAAACCCTGATGTTGTTCCTCACCTTTTCGAGCATCTGCCCGAGATGTGCGAGCTCCGTCTCGTTCAGGGAGGACATCCCCAGGTTGATCTGCCTGATATAGAGCGGCCTCACCGTCAGGAACAGCTTTTCCCCCTTCTGGGTGAGCTTGACGATCTTGAGCCTGCGGTCGCTTCTGTGGGTGGTGCGGACCACCAGGGCCGCCTTCTCCATACGATCCACCAGCGTGGTCACGTTGGCGCGGTTCACCATCATCATCTCGCCCAGTTGCGCCTGGCTGAGCCCCCCCTCCTCTCCCCCCTCGTAGTGGAGCAGGTTCATGAGGTTGTACTGCACGTCGGTGAGGCCGAAGTCTCCGAAGAGCACGTCAGCCCGCTTCTTTATCAGCGAGGCGGTGTAGTATATGTTCAGAAGGGCCTCCAGCTGCGGCGATGCGAAGTCTCTCTTCAAGCCCAGTTCGGCCTTCAATCCCATATCACCTCTCCCGTATCTCCCTGCCAGTGATTGCACCGGTGGGGGCCGCGGCGATCTCCCCCGGGACCGCACCCGGGGGAGATCGCATCCGCCGCCATTAATTGTAAACACCACAACTGTATATATCATAACATTTTTGTCAATACTAATTATATTCCCACGTCGGACCGAGGGAAGCGGTCTCCCGATTCCATATCCCCGGTGCAGAAGGCCGTTCCTGGGATGAATGCAGTATCAATTTTTCCTTGACAGGTACTGGCGGGGGCTGGCAGTATCCAAAAAAGGGAGACCGGTCGGTCTGATACACCATTCATCTCCCATAGAGGACCATGACGCTGAAAGACCGTATCATCGACGAAGCCCTGAGGCTCTTTTCCGTCAAGGGGTACGCCAACACCTCCACAATGGAGATCATCACCGCAGCCGGGACGTCGAAGGGCGGCTTCTACAACCACTTCAAGACGAAGGAGGAGCTCTTCACCACCGTCCTCTCAAGGGCACGGAAGATATGGCGCGAGAAAAACCTGACCGGTTTGGAGGAGAGGTCGCATCCGCTGGAGCGGCTGCAGCTGCTCCTGGAGAACTACCGCGACCGCTACCTCACCGACGCCCACACCTTCCCCGGCGGGTGCATCTTCGTCACCTTCGCGGTGGAGCTGGCGGGCCAGAACCCGGCGCTGGCCGCCCAGGTGAACGAGGGCTTCGTCAGGCTCAGGCGCATGATCCAGCGCCTCCTGGACGAGGGTAAGGAGGCGGGACTCGTGATACCCGAGGCGGACACTGCCCGGGTGACCGAGATCGTATTTTCCGGCCTCCTGGGGGCCTGCGTGGTGTACAATCTCGATCATTCCCGTGAGAACCTGGGGGCGACCATAGACTCCCTTATCAGGTCCCTCCAGGATGTAGGCGTCTCAGTAGAGCCGGCGTCTCAGTAGAGCCGGCGTCCCGGTAAGGCCGGCGTCCCGGTAAGGCCGGCGTCCCTGCAGCAGTCTTGAGGCGATGGTTTCCGAGAGGATTATGAAACCCGCCATGCCGACGCCGCGGAGACCGACTGTACCGGAGACGATACCATTGTTGCTCGACCAGTATAGCCTAACACACATATACTAGGAGGATTGATCATGGAACAGAAGAAGTTCAAGGCCCTGGTGGTCCGGGAAAAGGGGGACAATGAATTCGAGCGGAAGATAGAGGTTCGCACCACCGACGATCTCCCCGCCGGCGACCTCCTTGTGGAGGTGCACTACTCGTCGCTTAACTACAAGGACATGCTCTCCGCCACGGGAAACCGCGGCGTAACGAAGCAGTATCCGCACACGCCGGGGATCGACGCGGCAGGAACCGTCGTATCGTGCGGCGACGGCTCCTTCAAACTGGGGGACGAGGTGATCGTCACGAGCTACGATTTGGGCATGAATACCTCCGGGGGTTTCGGCCAGTACATTCGGGTACCCGCGGCCTGGGCGGTGCCGAAGCCTGCGGGGCTGACGCTCCGTGAAAGCATGATCTACGGCACCGCCGGTCTAACCGCCGGGCTCTCGCTGCACCGCCTGCTGGGCTGGATCGGGGGCCCCGGGCGAGGCGATATTCTCGTCACCGGCGCGGCCGGAGGCGTGGGGAGCACGGCGGTCTCCATCCTCTCCCATCTTGGCTATTCGGTCGCTGCGCTCCAGGGACCGGCGGACGCCTCGGACCTGTTGAAAAAATGCGGTGCAAAGAAGATTCTCTCTCCGGAAGAGGCCGCCGACGTGGCCGCCCGGCCGCTCCTGAAGGACCGCTTCGCCGGCTGCATCGACACGGTGGGCGGCCCGGTGCTGACCTTCGCGATCAAATCCACCATGGCCGGGGGCGCCGTCACCTGCTGCGGCAACGTGATAACCCCGGACATCGCCCTTACCGTGTACCCCTTCATATTGCGAGGCATTTCCCTCTTCGGCATCGATTCGCAGAACTGCCCCATGCCTCTGCGCAGGGAGGTGTGGCACAAGCTCGCAGGCGAGTGGAAATTCCCCTGGCTCGCCGATCTGGCGGGGGAGATCGACCTGGAGGGCCTGGAGGAGGAATTCTCCGTCATGAAGGCCGGCAGGCACCGGGGAAGAAGCGTGGTCTCCATGAAGGACCGACCATAAGGACATCCGGGCCCGGAGGGACGCGAGCGGTTACCCCCGGGCCCGAGGCAATCCACAGCGGGAGGGGACAACATGATCGACGGAAACATCATCCTTGAGCGAAAAGACGGCATCGCGGTGGTCACCCTGGACCGCCCGGACCGGCACCACTCCTTCAACGACAGGATGTTCGATCTCATGGAGGAGATCACCGCAGATTTGCGGGGGTCGCTCCCCCGGGCGGTGGTCATCACGGGAAGCGGCGCGAGATCCTTCAGCGCCGGCTTCGACGTCCAGTTGGACAACCCGATGATGAAGCGGCTCATCGACGCAGTGACCACGAAGAATGAAGCCCTGGCAAGGGAGTCAATAGTGAGGATCCACGAGGTCATGGACGCCTTCACATCGCTTCCGGTGCCGATCATCGCCGCACTGAACGGGAACGCCTTCGGAGGCGGGGCGGAGCTGGCGGTGCGATGCGACCTGCGCGTCATGGCGAGGAACGCCGTGATCTGCTTTTCCGAGGTGACCCTCGGGCTCATGCCGGACCACGGCGGCGGCGCCGCCCTGCCGCGCCTGGTGGGAGCCTCCCGGGCCGCGGACCTGATACTCACGGCGCGACGGGTGGGTGCCGAGGAGGCCCTGGCGATGGGGCTCGCGAACAGGATATGCGAAAGCGGCTATGCCCTCGGGGAGGCCCTGGCGACGGCCCGGCTCATCGCCGACAACGGGCCGAGGGCGGTTCGCCACGCACTGGAGCTCATTCGTGGAAGCAGGAACCGCACCTACGAGGAGTCTCTGGCCGAGGAGGTAGACCGCGCGGCGTCCCTCATCGCATCGGGCGAGTGCATCCACGGCGTATCCGCCTTCCTGGAGAAGAGGAGGCCGTCGTTCCCCGACATATGACGAGGGGACAAAACCTCGATTCTCCCCGCACGGGAGGATTATCTGCGCATACAGCCCCATTAATAGAGAAAACCCCGCGATAGCGGGGCTTTCATGTAAACACGGGCCAACCAGTAAGTGGGTTGCCCGAGACTCGAACTCGGAACCAACTGATTAAGAGTCAGCTGCTCTACCTATTGAGCTAGCAACCCGTGTTCCCTACGGCAGATTGCACACTATTCAGGCCCCCCACCGGTGTCAAGTTTTTTTACCAAAATAGGGATAATATGGCGGCCACAACGCTCCGACAATGAATCCATCATTCCACAGTTCAATAACGGATCACCCATGGAGCCAGGACACAGGAACGTACTCGTCATCGCCGACATCGAGGGGAGCTCCGGATGCTTCGATTATGAATCATCGCGCTTCATGACCCCCGGATGGCCCGGCGCCTGCCTCGCCATGACCCGAGATGCCGATGCCGTCGTCCGGGCCCTCCTTTCGGCCGGCGCGACCGGTGTCATGGTGAAGGACTTTCACCGGACCGGCTACAACATCCTTCCCGAGGGACTGGCTCCCCGGGCGCGACTGGTGTCGGGCTACCGGAACGGGGTCGTCCCCGGCATCGGTGACCCCGGCGGCGCCACGGCGCTCGTCATGATCGGGATGCACGCCCCCTCGGGGAGCGCGGGCTTTCTGGCTCACACCTTGACCTCCCGAATCGCCAGGCTGGAGGTGAACGGCAGACTCCTCTCGGAGGCGGAGCTCTTCAGCGCCGCCCTGGCCCCCCAGGGCGTACGGCCGGTATTCTTTTCCGGGTGTCCCCTGGCCTGCCGGCACGCCGAAGATGCGCTTCCCGGCATCCGGGTGTTCCCCATCGACAAGTCCGCCGGCAGGGAGGCCTTCGGCGCCGACGCGTGGCGCCGGGATCTCGCCGATGCGGCCGCCGCCGCCCTCTCGGGACCGGGTGCCGATCCTCACGACCCGCCGGGCCCCTTCTCGGCGGTGCTCACCATGAGGGACGGCGTGGCGGCGGCACGGGCCATGGCCTCCCGGTGGGGAGTCAGGCACGAGTCAGGCAGGATATACATCGTCACGGAGCGGCTCAATGACCTCTACCTGACCCTCATCAGGCTCTGCTACCTCACGCCGCTTCTGGAGAGGGTTCTCCCGGCGGGACTCATCCTGTACCACCTGTACGGGATTTTGGGACGCTCATGGGTACGGCGGCGTCTGAAAAGAGATCGACCGCCCTTCGCGCCGGCCGCCGTCAGATCTTGAAATCCGTCACCAGGTCGAAGGAGGTGATGAACTGGGAATTGGAATACCGGTCCTTCGTCTTCAGATAGATGTAATAGTACCAGCGGTGCTTCAGCGAGAGCCGCAGCTCTTCGGTGATCTTCACCGAAAGCTTGTTCGTCAGCTCGTTCCTCAGGTAGTCCTGATCGGTGGACCCCCCGCCGCCGCCGATCACCGAGATGAAGGAGTCGTAGTTCAGTGTGTAGTTGAAGTACTTGAGGAAATCGTAGGTCACCTTCAGCGAGAACTCGAAACCGAAATCGAAGGGCTCCACAGGGTCGTTCACCGGCTTCTCATAACCGAAACCGGCCTTCCCCGAGAAGTGGGCCGTCTGCAGGTTCGCCCCCAGGGTCTGGCGCAGCGTCGTCGGCCGCAGCATGCGGCGGAAATCCCTGTACTGCTGTATGTTCTCCAGCGTCGACAGGTCCGCCGGGAGCGACGATGCCCCCCTGACACTGGAGACCACCGTCTCCGCCATGAGCTTGTGGTAGGGGCTCACCATGCTCCCCAGGTTCAGGGTATAGAAGAGCGTCCCCCTGAGCAGGTTGTTCTGCAGCGTCTCGTTCTGCCTGCTGTAGTTGATGTAGGGGGTGAAGACCAGCTTGTGAAGGCTGTTGTAGAGGGTGGTCTCCACCTGCCCCTCCACTCCCCACTTGTAGTACGATTCGTCCGGCTCCCCCACCGGCACCGTCATGTCCCTGGTGTGCCGTATGGTGGAATTGTCGTAGAAGAGCGAGAGCGAGATATCCGTGAAGAGGCGAAAGCGGTTTTCCAGGTACCGGTAGTCGTCCCTCAGGATCGCCCGGTCGCCGAAGACGTCGCTCCAGATGGCCTCGGGGAGCGTCTCCCAGGTGTTGCGATAGGGGACATCCCTCCCCAGGGCCTTCCGTATCGCCTCGTAGCCGGTCTGCGTGGAGACGATTCCGTAGTTCCGTTTCGGGATCACGTCGTATCCCTGCACCTTGTTGTCTCCGGAGAGGCCGCTGACGGCAAAGCCCTCCAGCTTCCCCCGCACGGCCAGAAGATCGCTCCCCTTGATGCGGTAGCGGTAGATCGTGTAGTTGTCGCTCACCGAGGAGAGGACGTCCACATACGAGATCTTCCCCTCCCTCCGCAGCGGCGCCACCGCGTCCCTGCCGAGCAGCGCGATCTCGTCCCGGTACCGGTGCCTGAGGAGATTGGCCACGCGCTGGCTGTCCATCTCCAGCGCCTTGCCGGGAAGCTCGACGACCGATTCTTCCGATTCCTGGAGGAACTGCTTTTTCCATAGGGATATCCGGCGAATGAAATTCCTGTATCCCTGGGAATCCGTCTGGTGATAGGCCGGCTGCCGGAAGCTCATGTCCCTCACGGCGACGCCATCGTCCGACAGGGATAGGGACATGACGCAGTAGCCCCTGTCGGGCGGGACCGTGACGATGGACCGCCCGTCGGCCGTGTCGATCTTCACCACCTGCCCCCCCAGGGCCAGCCCCTTGTTGTCACCCCCGGTCACCACCAGGTCGATATCACTGAACCGGTTGAGCAGCGCCATGTTCTCGTCGTACTCGAGTCCCGAGAGGAGGATGATGCGGGAGACCTTCTTCTCCTTCAACTCGTCGATGATTTTACCGAGTACCGCGGTCTCGTCCCCCAGCCCGATCCCGAAAAGCTTCTGCTCCGCCACGTCGATGAGCGCCTTCTTCGAGGAGAGGCCCACAAAGGCCACCTGCCCGGTCCTGGTCGGTTCCACGATGTAGGGATTGAAGACGGGAGCGCCCGCACGCACGATATTTGCGCTCAGGAGCTTCGTGGAACCCTCCCTCTGCAGAAATTCTAGGCTCTCCACGCCGAGCCGCAGGTCCGAGGAGGAGACGAGGCTCGTCCTGCAGTTCATGTAATTGAAAAAATCCATCACCGGGGCGCCGTAATAAAACCGGGAGATGAGGCCGGGATAGAAGGCGTTGCCCAGGTCGAGGAAAAGCGGCCCCCCCCTCCCCTGCTCGTACAGCAGCGACTGCCCCATGAGTATCATCGGGTCCGTCTTCTCCTGATGGTCCAGGTCCATATTGAACCGGCCCTCCAGGTTCGAGGTGAAGAGGATGTTCAGGGTCTCCTGGGCGTGCGCCCCGGTCATGGCGTCCGGTACGACCAGGGCCACAGCCGCCACTGCGGAGGCCACGATGCCTGCTATGCGCCTATTCATGGTTTCGGTTCACCCGCAATCGCGGCGTCACGGAACTCATTTCGTCAGTTTCTTCATCCTGTCCTGGCAGTCCTCGATGTCCCTGGTGAGCTCGTCGATCTTCCTGTCCAGCGTCTCGATGCGGGTCCTCTGATCCCGGAGCGTCCGCTCCTTGTCCTCCAGGGATTTGTTCAGTTCCCCCAGGGCCCCCTGCGCATCCTGCTGTTTCTTAGTACAATCGGCAAGGGCCTCCTCCCTGTCCCGCAGGGTGTTCCCCAGCGAATCGAGCCGTTCTCCACACTGCCCCTCCGATCGCTTCGCCTCCTCGAGCTTCGTGCCAAGGTCGGCCACCCTTTCATTCAGGGCGGCGATGGATTTCTGCGCATCGGCGAGCTTTCGGGTGATATCCCCCTCCCGTCGCTCGGCCTCCTCCTTCATCTCCTGCTGCTGACCCAGAAGATCCTTCTCCCGCCGCTCGGCCTGCGCGGTGACGGCGTTCAGCCGGGACTTGAGGTCCCGTTCCAGCTTCTTCATCTCATCGTCAAGCTGGTCAAGCTTCTGCCGGTTCTCCTTCTCCATTCGTGCATAATCATCTTTCAGGTCCTCGATGATGTCCTTCTGCTGCTGCACCTGCTGCCGGTACTGGGCGTTCTCGCTCTCGATGACGCCGTTCCTCCGCTCGATGAGCTCTATCCTTTTTTTCAGGACATGGTTCTCCGATCTGAACTTCTCGTAATCCTTATTGTTCGTGAGCATCTCGGTGGTCCGGCAGGAGCCCCCCCACAGAAGCGCACAGGCCGCAAGAAGGCCCGAAATGACAATTTTTATCTTCACGCTGTTCATGGCGGTACAGTCATAGGACGAAACGAAATCCCCAGTCAACAATTATTTGATGTTTGTCGTCCCGATTTTTTTTTATTGACAAATGGGGGAGTGTATATGCGTAACAATTCTGTCTTAAAATTATCTTCCTTTAATAAAACCAATCAGGGAACGATCATGATACCACTGGCTCTTGTCGATTACGGAGAATCCTTCATTTTCATTGTACTGCTCATCGCCAGCATCGTGGCGCTTGCGGTCTTCCTGGAGCGCACCATCGTCTACAAGCGCGAGACATCGAAAAAGACCTCGCATTTCATCCGTGAGCTGGTTACGGGTCTCCGGAAGCCCGATTTCGACGAGGTCCGGGCGCTGGTCCAGGTGAGCGAAACCTCGATCTACAGCAGGTTCGCGCAGTTTTTCCTTGAGAACTCGCACTCCCAGGAGGGTATCACCGACCTTATGGAGGGGAAGATCATCGAGGAGAAGATCCAGCTGGAAAAGCGGCTCCCGATCCTCAACACCCTGGGGAACAACGCCCCCTTCATCGGACTCCTGGGAACGGTCCTCGGCGTCATCAAGGCCTTCCACGGCCTGGGGACCCTGGGGAACACCGGCGCCGAGGTGGTGATGCGGAGCATCTCATCGGCGCTGCTGGCCACCGCGGCGGGGCTCTTCGTGGCCATCCCCGTGGTCATGGCGAACAACTACTTTACCCGGAAGGTGAAGGTGATCCTCCAGAACATGGAGATGCTCACGAAGGAATTCACCGCGTGCCTGATCTCTTCAAGGAAGGGACGCTGACCGGTACGGAGGAACCATGGCTTTCACGCAGAACGACGGCGACGAGATCAGCAACATCAACATCACCCCCATGGTGGACATCATCCTGGTGCTGCTGGTGATATTCATGGTGACCGCGAACTTCCTGAAGCGCGAGTCCATCAACATCAACCTCCCCAAGGTGGCCGCCTCCGACCCGAACGTGGCCCAGTCGATTCAGATCTCCATCACCAGGGACGGGAAGCTGCTCATGGAGGGGATCGAGTCAGACGAGTCGCGCATGATCTCGACCCTATCCCGGGAGACGAAATACCGTCCCAACATGAGGGTGACCCTCTCGGCGGACGAGCGGCTCGCCTACGGAAAGATCGCCAGGGTGATGGGCCTCATCAGGAAATCCGGGGTCTCCAGGATCGCCCTCACGGTGAAGCGGTGATCGCGGGTCGGCGCCATGGCCATCTCGATCCTACGAACACTGGGTGAACGGCTGAAGACACCGAATCTCTTCAGGATCTGCCTCGCCTTCTCCATGGTCCTGCACCTCTCAGCCTACGCCGCCTACTACATCAGGAATCTGCCGGACGAGGCCGGGGGTGAGGAGGAGGAGATCACCACGGAGAACATGGAGGTGGACTTCGAGGACGTCCCGATGGACATCTCGCCTGACATGGTCTCCAACGACCTCTTCACCGACTCAAATCCCGCGCCGGTGGAAAAATCGGAGTGGATCGAGGGGAGCGGCGGCACAGACGCCCCCGACGCCGAGGTGAACGACGAGAGCATCAACGCCATCTCCGGGGACGGCACCGACAAGGACGGCTACTACTACTCCTTCCGCGGCGACAGGCCGCCGGTCCCGATCATCGATTTCGAGCTCTCCCGGTATTTCCCCAAGGAGGCGAAGCGTGCCAGCATCACCGAGAAGCTGGTGGTGGTGAGGATACAGGTGGACGCCGACGGCACCCTGAAGGGGGCGCGGGTCGTGTCCAGGCGCGCGGGCTTCGGCTTCGAGGAGGCGGCGATGAAGGTGATCCGCAGGGCCAGGTTCAGGCCTGGATACATCGCCGGGAGGCCCACCAAGATGACCCACGAGATACCCATCCGCTTCGTGCTGGAATAGCCTGCAGCGCTGGGCGATCACAAAACGCATCCGTCATGCAGAATCAACTGAAGACTGAGCAGAGGGGCGAGACAGGGAATTGCATCCGGGAGCAGGAAGGAGCCGCGGAGGAGGGAAGCTTCCTGCCACAGGGTGTCTTCCGCATATCGATAATAATTGACATTTTGGCGGAACCGGTATCTGCTGTGACCTGTGGCAAAGACGGTCCAGGCAATTCATTTCGCGGTACGCTGTGAAGCGCTGAGGCATCAATGAAAGGGCCGTCCCCGGCTTCCGGCCGATGAATCATTTCGTTGAATAAAGGCGACGGGAGGCATAGCCATGGCAATGGACAGATCAAAGAACCGCACCGTCGGCATCATGACCGGAAGGATTATAACCGAGGTGGGCCCGGAGGAGCTCTGGAATTCGCTGTTCCTCCTGCTGGAAGAACACTTCCCCGATGCGAAGAGGATGCTGCCGGTGCTGATGAAAAGTCTCCGGAAGGGGAAGGTGAAGCCCGGCGAGGCGAAACAGGCGGGCGAGGAGATGGCGCTCGTCAGTGAACGGCTCAAGTCTTCCCCCTCCAAGGACGGCGGCAGGAGCCTGTACGGGTCCCTCGTCACCACCACCGGGAGGAACATCATAGACGAACTGATCGATTCCTTCTCCTTCTCCCAGGAGACCGGGTGCGACGTGAAGGTGGTCACCTACGGTAGCGTCGTCGATACCGCATTCCTGTAGGCACTGGGCCGGCGGCCCTATCGCCCGTGTCTGAAAGAGGCGACAGGCCTCACAACGGCATACAATCGGCAGATGCCTCAATACGCCTTTCTGGGGGATAGGTTTTACCGGCGGAGAAACCAAACCGGCTTCGAACTCTCCCGCCGCCATGACTTTTTACGTTATGCGGCACCTTTCTTCCGGCGAGCGCCGCCGCTCATGGTTCCATCCGTAGCGCGCAACGCCGGTGACGATGCGTGAGCCGGGCACGGCTCCGTAGAGGCAGCGACTTCGTGCCGCCCGCAGACCCCGGCCCAGAACGGGATGCATCGCCGTGGGGAAGCCCAGAATTACCCGCGAGAGCCCCATCCTCTTCATGCCGGAATAGCCGATAACGTTATTTTCATGAAAAGTACTTGATTTTTACAGCTTCGATGAAGATACCGAGCATAAGAGGGTTTGCCGTTACCGCCCCCCGCCTCAAAATTTAATTGTATCCGGGGACCCACGACCATGCGAGCACGTTTTCTATCCTTATTCCTCAGCCGCTATGACAGATCGGATTCCTTGCGCTACCGGAAGGCATCGCTCCTTACGGTGTTCGTAACCTGTTACATCATCCTGCTCACGCTTATGTCCGCGGCGATGCTCTCCTTCGGTTTCGAGCGCTTTCTCGAGATGGCGAAGATCACCGGACCGGCGATACTGAGCGGACTTGTGGGCCTCTTCCTGATTCGGATCGGCAAGATCGAGGCCGCCAGTGTTTTCCTCGTCTATTTCTCCGCAGCGGCCTGCATCGCCGGGTACATGACGAAGCCGGTCCACATGGCCGGTGTATCCCTGGGCTACTTCATGTACGTCGCCCTGTCCTTTTCGAACATCTTCTGCTCGCACCTGGTCACCGGATCGGTCCTGGCGATGTTCGTGGGAACCCAGTCGTCCTATTACTTCATCATCGCACGCCCGCAGGCCCAGGGGATCCTTGCAGAGACCACCAGGACCGCCTTCGTGGATGGTATCGCGACGCTGATCCTCGTATACATGCTCACCGCCGTGTCCAGCTGGATACTGAGGAAGGCCATCGATAGAAGCAACAGGGAGGCGGAGACGAACAGGCACCAGTACGAATCGATCCTGGGGCTCAACTCCGCCATGAAGGAGACCTCGGACCGCCTTACCGAATCCATCGCGGTGACAACCCGGATCATCGACCGGTTCACCGACAACTACCGGAAGCAGGCATCCTCGGTTGAGAGCCTTTCGACACACATGGAGGAGATATCCAGGAGGACCGGCGCCGTGGCCGAGGCGACCGGCGAGCAGAAGCAGTCAATCGAAGAACTCATCGGCGGATTCACGGAACTTTCGGAACACATCGACACCATGGAGAAGATCAGCGCCGACATCGGGACCACCTTCAGGACCATTCTAAAGCTTACCGAGAATGGGGAGGCCTCCTCCTCACAGCTCGACGAGATCAACATGAAGATCACCGCGAACTCTAACGAAATCCTCTCGGTCATCAGCATCATGAGCGATTTTTTCGACAAGATCAACCTCCTCTCGCTCAACGCAACCATCGAGGCCGCCCGGGCGGGCGAGCAGGGTCGCGGCTTCGCGGTGGTGGCCGAGGAGATCGGGAAGCTCGCTGACAGCTCGGCCGGAGAGCTGAAGCAGATAACCGGCCTGATCGAGAAGAACAAGTCCGACGTGGCGATGGGGAACCGCATAATCGTGGAGATCATAACCTTTATCAATACGCTGCTGGAGAAGATCAAGGCCTTCGAGGAGCTTTCGGCCACGGCTCTGGAGGTAATCCAGCGGCAGGACCGCGTGAAGGATTCAATGAACCGGAAAACCGGGGCGGTGAGGGACAGGACAGAGCTCATCGGACTCTCCATGGGAGAGCAGGCGGCTTCCATCGAGGGCATGGTGAGGGCCCTGGAGATGACCAACAGCGTCATGAGGGAGAACGCCGAGGGGACGGACCACCTTCAGGAGAACGCCGTGGAGCTCATCAGACTCGCCGAATCGCTCAACAGGGACTTCAGCGGCAACTAGGGTCGGTGGCATGTCGTGCGGATGCCGACATAACAACCGTCTCACGCATCCAGGATTCATTGCTGGCTATCATTCCATAAACGATGATCATCTATGAATCCGTATCCTGGTGAAGTCGCTCCCATGAAGCAGCACCGCCTCCTCGACTTTGCAACTGTTCAAGCACATACCCACCTTCGCCGGCGCACTCGCCTGGAGATACGGCAGGATCGCGTCCTTCGCGCTCATCCCGCATCCGGCGCGCAGTTTGCCCCTCCCCATATCGGGATCCGAGATCCTGAAATAGATCGCGACATCGGCGGGCGGGTAGTGCGCGATGCGCATGGCGGCAACGATGCCGCCCGGGTCGAATTGTACCGGCAGCAGCCCCCGGAGGCTGGCGACGACATCAAAATTCACTTTTGTCAGCCACCGATAGGTTTTCAATCTGTCCGCGAATTCCCGCAGATCCATCCCCCTTTTCGTCTGCGCGGGGAACAAGAGAAAAATCCGTACAAGGCGCTTCGTCGCCGATCCGTCTTCATTCCTTTTATATGGACCGCTCCGGTCGGTTTTCCATACCAGATCCCCCGGCCCGAGCTCATTCAATCCCGGATACTGTTTCAGGTAATGGTCGGGGAAACAACATTGGTGCGCGGCGGAACCGGGGTCTTTTTCCCCGCTATTCTCTTCCGGTTGACCGACGCATTCCGCAGTCATCAACAGGGCGGCAATCACCAGTGGAACGACGGCGGAACGGTTCATACTGATTCTCAAGAAAATCCTCGCAGCTGAATGAATGCTACCGGTCATGGCGCCATATCCGTCCCGCGCCGGAATACCGGTCTCACCCCCTCAATATTTTTCACGTGTCCGGAATTGTGAACGGCCGAACGATCCTTCGCGAATCCGCTGCAAACGCCGCACGATTCCCTTCGACGAGCATCCTACAATACTCACTTTCAAGGGACAAGCGAAAAAGGGGGCGCAGGGGATTGCATCGTCATTCGTTCTATCTCCGGTTCAGGGGCCACGGCGGGGTCACCTTCGGGGCTCTCCCCATGCATATGGGGGGCCGAAAGGAGCCCCATGCGTCCCCCCCGGCGTTTCTCACCGGCCGCGGAATGTGATTGACCGAACTGTTTCCTCCCCGTACGATGCGTTCATCCACGGGATCGGGGGGTAGTCAATGAATACACGGCTCATCGGCGCGACGGTCATTGCGGCCCTGGGGGGCCTCCTCTTCGGATTCGACACCGCCGTCATCTCCGGCACGACCCACCGGCTGCAGGGGGTGTTCGGCCTGACGTCCTTCTGGCTCGGCCTCACCGTGGCCAGCGCCCTGATGGGGACGATACTGGGATCGATCACCGCCGGCCGGCCGGCGGACCGATACGGCCGGAAAACCACGCTCTCCGTCGTTGCACTGCTCTATCTCGTCTCCGCGGCGGGGAGCGCGCTGGCATGGGACTGGTATTCCTTCGTGGCCTTCCGGTTAATCGGGGGGCTCGGCGTCGGCGGCGCGTCGGTGGTCTCCCCCATGTACATCGCCGAGCTGTCACCCGCGCAATACCGCGGCCGGCTCGTCGCCGTCACCCAGTTCAACATCGTCCTGGGAATACTCCTGGCCTTCTTCAGCAACTACTGCCTTGCCGGCATGGACCTCGGCGAGAGCGACTGGCGCTGGATGTTCGGCGTCGAGGCATTCCCCGCCCTCGCCTTCTTCCTCCTTCTTTTCCTGGTGCCGCGGAGCCCCCGCTGGCTCGTCGCCGCGGGCAGGACAGACGAGGCAAGGGCCGTGCTCCAGCGGTACGGCACCGACACGGGGGACGTCGGGGGGGAGATCGACGAGATAGGGTATTCGCTGCGGGCCGAGCATCGCACACTGCGGGAGCCGCTGTTCCAGCGGCGGTACCGCAGGCCGATCCTGCTGGCGATGGCCATCGCCGCATTCAACCAGCTGTCGGGAATAAACGCCGTGATGTACTACGCGCCGAGGATCTTCGAGATGGCCGGCTCCGGCGCGTCGTCGGCGCTGCTGCAAACCGTGGCCGTCGGCGGGACGAACCTCATCCTGACCATGGCGGCCCTTGCGGTGATCGACCGCATCGGCCGCAGAAAGCTGATGCTGGCGGGCTCGCTGGGATACATCGCCAGCCTCGGGGTGACGGCATGGGCCTTCTGCCATTACGGCAGCGATTTCACCGAGTCCGGTGGCGCAATCGTTCTGGCCGGCCTGCTGGTCTTCATCGCCTCCCACGCCTTCGGGCAGGGGGCGGTCATCTGGGTCTTCCTCGGGGAGATCTTCCCCACGGCCGTGCGGGCGCGCGGGCAGGCCCTGGGGAGCACCGTCCACTGGATCATGGCGGCCGCCATCTCGTGGACCTTCCCGATGATCGCGGAGCTCTCCGGCGGGCACACCTTCGTATTCTACGCCATCTGCATGATCGGGCAGCTCGTCTGGGTGATCCGCGCCATGCCGGAGACGAAGGGCGTCACCCTCGAGGAGATGCAGCGGCGGCTGGGCATAGAATGAAAAGTCGCCCCCGCCGCGGCACAGGGTCACCCGCGGATATTACCCTCCACCAGGATTCTCATCTGCTCGTGGGTGAGGTCCTTGAAGGTGGCCACCGCGGCAAGAATGAAGACGATCACCGATGCGATGACCGCCAGCGGCCGGACTCTCCTCCCGCCCCTGATCATCTGGTCGATCTCGACGCCGCCGTAGACGCCGCAAATCGCCATTAAGACATAGTCGATTGTCACGATCATCACCTTCCTGTATTGATGTGCGAAATGCCGGGATGAGTACGGCGATACTATCGCAGGGCGTCTCAGGATTGCACACTGTTTTATAGAAATGTACACGGTCCCGAATTCGCGGTACCGCAAACCCCGGCAGTCCGTCAATCACCGGGTGCCCCGGCGCAGTGCCCCACGGCACGGCGCCGATTCTGGCACCAGGAATTCCATGCCACCGATGAGCGCTCCTTTCCCCCTGTCCATATACGCCTCGACCTGTCGGTGACATGCCGTATCGAAATAGGAGAGGAGCGTCTGCGGCCATTTGACGAATCCCGCACGACGCCTGCAGGGCATACCGTTCTTCACGAACACTTCCCGGATTCATCCTCTCGCTCGAATTCTCCGGAAAAAAACCATTGACACAATCACCACCTTCGAGATAGTGTCCAACCTGATTGATGGAATGCAGTATTTAAATGACAATTACCCGCGCTTCAGTTTTCCCCCAATTGGTTTATCTACTCATTGATCAGCATCTGATTCGCATTTACTGATCCTTGGCATTCAATATCAATAACAATAAACAGCATGGACGCCACCCCCCATGGGTATGAGGTAATGGCGTCCACTATCACAAGGAGAAACGATGAGTTTTACAGAATTTAATCTATCAAACGAGATTGGATCCCAAATCAAGGCCATGGGATACAACACTCCAACGCACATTCAAAAAAGAGCGATCCCATTAATACTGCAGGGGAAGGATGTCATGGGGCTGGCCCAGACCGGCACCGGCAAAACTGCCGCATTTGCGCTTCCCATTCTTCAACGATTATCCGCGGGAAAGAGAGGACAGGTCCGAGCGCTTATCATCGCACCGACCAGGGAGCTGGCCGAGCAAATCAATGAATCCATTTCCGAACTGGGGAGGCGCACGGGACTGAAGAGCACCGCCATATATGGGGGTGTGAACGCCGGCAGGCAGGTGAGGGCCCTGGCGCGTGGTGTCGATATCGTAGTGGCCTGCCCCGGCCGCCTGCTGGACCATCTGAAAAACAGGGGGATCAACCTCTCCCACCTGGAGACCCTGGTGCTCGACGAGGCGGACCACATGTTCGACATGGGGTTTCTGCCGGATATACGCAGGATTCTTGCCTATGCCAGCACGAGGAAACAGACGCTGTTATTTTCAGCCACCATGCCGAAGGATATCCGAAAACTGGCTGATGATATACTGAAGGATCCCTGTCATATTACGATCGACCACGAGACGCCCCTTGAAACCGTTGAACACGTCCTCTTCCCGGTCCCCCAGCACCTGAAAACGGGACTCCTGCTCGAATTGCTCAAGACCACGGACACAAAATCGATTCTTATCTTCACGCGGACCAAACACCGGGCGGAAACACTCGATCAGAAGCTGAAGAGAAGCGGTTACAGGGTCACCTCGCTGCAGGGAAACCTGTCCCAGGGCAGGCGGCAGAAAGCCATAGAGGGATTCCGCGACGGCACCTACCAGATCATGGTGGCCACTGACATTGCGGCCCGGGGCATCGATGTGTCCCTCATATCGCACGTCATCAATTACGATATACCAGACACGCCAGACGCCTATACGCACCGCATCGGCCGTACCGGCAGGGCGGAGCGATCCGGAGATGCCTTTACCTTCATCACGAATGAAGATGCCGCCGCCGTGCGGGACATTGAGCGGAAAATGGGCGTCACAATCAAGCGGCGGCGGATCGATGGATTCGATTATACGGCGCCGAAAAACAATGAAACCCCGAAACAGCAGACATGGCGGTCCTTCCAGAGAAAAAGGGCCTCATAGGAGAGGCCGGAATATAATCGCAGACCGCCTCGCCGGATCGCTTCCCGGACCTATTTACCGTGCAGCAGTTCCTTCACCGTCTCGAGCTGTTCCATCCGCATCGTGGCGACGGCGAAGTAATCGCCCCTGTCCGGGAAGTATCTGGCGGCGAATATCACCCGATCCCCCTCCTTCATCCCCCGGGCTACCGGCGGCACCGTATAGTCCACGCTGGGGCAGTCCTCCTGCCAGGGCCAGGTGGCCCGTTTCCAGTAGAAATGCGTGTAGGAGAAGAGGATCTCATTTTTGTCCAGCGAGCCCTTGAGGAACCTCTCCGGCGAGAGAGTCACCGTGGTGGTGACATCACACCTGGACTCCCTCACCGTGATTCGCGCCACCCGGGCGACGCCCACCAACGTTGACTCCCGTATGACCCCATCCACCGGTACCGGCATCTCCATGTGCGCCAGCGCGGCGCACGCCGCCGCCGCCATCGTCACTGCGATACAAAGTCTCCTCATGTACTGCCTCCGTTAAAATCGATCCCGTCATTGCCATCGGCGATGACGCCTGCATCCGCCGCTACTGCCAGAAGAGCACCCTCACCACCCTCCGGTCCTTCACGCTGTAGTGCACGTCCCTGCAGCGGCCGCCGGGGTTACCGATCATGTGCGCATTCTCCCCCTTAAAGGCGTCCCGGTGCCACAGGTGGAATACGAGAATATCGGGATCCCCACGCTCCACCGTGACGAAGAACTCCCCCGGGTTGTGCAACGACTTCATCACCCCCCCTGCGGCAGCGCCGTACTGTCCCCCCAGGAGGGCGGGGCTCGAGAGCGGCACCGCCCCGACCGATTCAGGCGTGACCCCGGCGCACCTGTCCCGAGCGCCGCAGGATCCCAGGCACACCGCCGTGATGATCGTCAGGATACAGGGAAATCTCCCCATGCGGGATCCCGTCATCTCCCCAGAGTGCAGTCCAGGAAATGATCGTCGTAGGAGGCACCGACGAGCATCCTGTCTCCCAGGGCCGCGGCTGAGCTGCAGCCGGATATCCCCTCGCCGCTGTCCAAGTACACCTCCCTGACGGTATACTCACCCGCGGCGTCGCGGCTGATGGTGAGCACCTGCGAGGGGGCGAGCCTCGAGGGGTCCTTGGTGTAGCTCACGAAGCTGAGCAGCTTCGGCATACACCCGGCCCAGATCCTCCCCTGGGCGTCGATGTTGATGTTGTCGACGCCGGTGTCGAGCGGCACGTCCCGGACCTCTGTCAGCCTGCCGGTGGCGGCGTCACGGTCGTAGAGGCGCATGAGCTTGCCCACGGTGGAGGTGGCGTAGACCCTCTTCCCGTCGCCGCTCATGGCGAGCCCGTTGGCGTAGACCAGGTCCCCGGCGGCTATGGAGAAGCCCCTGCCGTCGTAGTAGACGATGTTCGAGAGTGCCAGCTGCAGGTAGGTCTCCAGCTTCTTCCCCAGGGGGCTCTCCGCGCCGTGATCGTTGGTGAAATAGAACCGCCGGGGGCCGACGCCAAGGATGTCGTTGGGCGTCTGCAGGAGGTCCCCGGAAACGGTCTCACGGTGGATCAGCCGCCCGCCGGCGTACTCGAATATCTCCACGTGGTTCTTTTTCGCAGCGTCGAAGAAATGGGCGTCGTGCCCCATGTTGATCACGAAGAGATACCGCCTCCCCGAGGGGTCCCGGTAGAGGCTGATGCCGTGGGGATGGAACTCCTTCCTGAAATCAGCCGTGAGGTTCACCGGCACGGGATTGTTCGCGCGGAGCGAATACCCGTAGATGCCCCCCTGCGTGGTCTCGCCGCGCATGGCGGCCCGACGGTCCGACGACGAGATCAGCGCCATCCCCCCCTCCGCGTCGATCTCGATGTCCTCGGGACAGGGGAGCTTCACCTTCAGGCAACGGTAGTCGGAATGGGGCCGCAGGGTCCTGAACTGGCCCGCGTCGTAGATGGTTTTTACGAGAAAACCGGCGGCGAGAACGATGAGGGCGCAGAGACCGATGAGCAGCTTCTTTGCCATGGAATCCTCCCGTACTACAGAATATCGTCGCAACCCGCATCCGGGACGCCTTCTTCCGCCTCTTCATGGATGACAGGGGACAGTTGATTTCCGGTATTTCCTGATCCGGTGTTATTCTAGCCCGGGGGAACCTTGACAGTCAAGAACAATTACATTCTGGGATGATCCATCGCGGCGGGGGGACTGAATCATGGAAAAAAACAATTGCAAATATCGGGGTTCCCCCATTGTATAACCAAAAACCGGCCAGAGGATCCCGATGAAACGGATGTTATCAAAACACCTTGAAAAGAAATCCATTGATGACCTGGTGGGGATCCATCACGGCCAGGGATTGAAACGGGTGCTGGGGCCCATGCACCTCACCATGCTGGGCGTTGGGGTGATCGTCGGTGCCGGCATCTTCGTGCTCACGGGCCAGGTGGCGGCCCAGTACGCGGGCCCTGCCATCATCCTCTCCTTCGTGGTCTCCGCGGTGGCCTGCGCCCTCACCGGCCTCTGCTACGCCGAGTTCGCCTCACTCATACCGGTATCGGGAAGCGCCTACACCTACGCCTACGCCACCATGGGCAAGCTCTTCGCCTGGATAATCGGATGGGACCTGATACTGGAGTATCTCTTCGGCGCCTGCGCGGTCTCCGTGGGATGGTCCGGGTACGTCACGAGCTTCCTCGGCGACTTCGGTGTCGTCATCCCCGACTACCTCTGCAGCGCCCCCTTCGGGCACGACACCACCCTGGGCTGGCACCTCACCGGCGCGGTGATCAACCTTCCGGCCATGTTCGTCGTTGCCCTCTTCTCGGTGCTCCTCATCCTGGGGATCAGGGAATCCGCCGTCATCAACAACGCCATCGTGATCATCAAGGTCTGCGTCATACTCCTCTTCATCGGCTTCGGCATCATGTACATCCGGCTGGAAAACCTGACCCCCTTCATCCCGCAGAACACGGGGAACTTCGGCGAGTACGGCTGGAGCGGGATCCTGCGCGGCGCCGGCGTGATCTTCTTCGCCTACATCGGCTTCGACGTGGTCTCCACGGCGGCCCAGGAGGTGAAGAATCCGCAGCATGACATGCCCATCGGCATCCTCGGGTCGCTCACCATCGTCACCATCCTCTACATCCTTGTGGCCTTCGTGCTCACCGGCCTGGTGAGCTACACGCAGCTCAGGGTCCCGAACCCGATCGCCGTGGGGATCGATGCGGCGGGCCCCGGGCTCTTCTGGCTTCGCCCCATCATCAAGATCGGCGCCATCGCCGGGCTCTCCTCGGTGATCCTGCTCCTCCTCTACGGCCAGTCCCGCATATTTTACACCATGTCGCGGGACAGGATGCTCCCCGGGGTCTTCTCGGTGGTGCAGGAGCGCTTCCGCACCCCCTATCTGACCAACATCATTGTCGGGATCGTGGCGATGATCCTGGCGGGCCTCTTCCCCATAGGCATACTGGGGGAGATGGTCTCCATCGGCACGCTCCTGGCCTTCGTAATCGTCTGCGTGAGCGTCATCATCCTCCGGCGCACGCACCCGAAGTTGCATCGCCCATTTAAAACCCCCTTCATGCCGGTGGTCCCCATCCTGGGGGCGCTGGTGTCCTTCGCGCAGATGGCGGCGCTGCCGCTGGAGACCTGGCTCAGGCTGGTGATCTGGATGGTGATAGGCTTCGTGATCTACGGGACCTACGGGCAGTGGCACGCGAAGAAGGCCCCCACGAAGGACGAGGAAACCTTCAATCCCATCATGCGGTAATGCCGCCGGGCCCCTGACGCCCCGGCCTCCTCAGGAGCCGGTACTTCCTCACCATGATCCCGTTCACCAGGGCCATCACGCCGGGAATGCGGGCCGCGATCCTCAGGAGTTTCGCGTGCAGGGGGAAGACGATGACGCTCCTGTTCCTCGCCACCCCCCGGAGGATCGCCCGGGCCGCCTTCTCCGGCGTCATCATCCGCTCCGGCAGGCCGGCGACATAGAGGCGCCGCTCCACGTTCCGTATCTCCGCGTTGTCGTAGAAGGGGGTGCGCACCACGCCCGGGCAGACCAGGCTCACCCGGACTCCCATCCCCCGCGCCTCGTACCGCATGGCCTCGGTGAAGCCCACCGCGCCGTACTTCGAAGCCGTGTAGGGGGTGTTGATGGAGAAGGGGGCGAACCCGGCCATGGAGGAGACGTTCACGATGTGGCCGCTCCCGCGGTTGGCCATGACCGCGTAGGCGGCCAGGGAGCAGCGGACGATGCCGTGCAGGTTCACCTCCAGCACACGGCAGCATTCATCGGCCGAGAGGTCGCGCAGATCGCCGGTGATGCAGATCGCCGCCACGTTGAAGCAGAAATCGAGCCCCCCGTGGTCAGCGACGGCACGCGACACCGCGGCCCGCACCGACCGCTGCGAGGTGACGTCCAGCGCAACGGCCTTGGCCCATCCCCCTCCGGCGGTGATAGCCGAGGCGGTGCGCCGCACGCCGGGGACATCCACGTCCCCCGCGATCACCTTGGCGCCCCGCGCCGCCAGTTCCCGGCACAGGGCCCTCCCGATGCCCGAGGCCGCGCCGGTGACCAGGGCCGTCTTCCCCCGATAGTAATCACCCCTCATACAGGCCACCCCCGGTACAGTACACCCGCTCCCCGCGGTGCGGTCAACCAGAAAGCGCGGCGGGCGGCGCCGGGTTTGAAAAGGTGGTTGACACTTTTTATATGTCTGTATTATTGTATTACAAATTAAGTATTGTGGACGAGGGGCATCACCACGGGCCCGGAAGCGCAATGGGCGGCGGAGCCATGGCCCCGTCCGTAATCAAAAACGTGCGGGAGGAGCTATGAAGGATGTAGTCGTTGTCAGCGCGGTGCGCTCCCCGGTGGGGCGGCAGAAGGGATACCTGAGGGAGTGGATGGCGCCGGTACTGCTCGGATCGGTGCTGGACGAATCGATGAAGAGAATAGACCTTGACCCAGGACTGGTGGATGACGTGGTGGCGGGGACCGTCTACCAGGTGGGGGAGCAGGGCTTCACCCTGGCCAGGATGTCGGTGCTGGCATCGTCGCTGCCGGATACGGTCCCGGGCATGTCGGTGAACCGCCAGTGCGGCAGCAGCCTCTCGGCGATACAGATCGCCGCGGCCATGATCTCCTCGGGCGTCATGGAGGTGATCATCGCCGCCGGCTGCGAGCTCATGTCGAAATACAGCATCGCCTCGGACCTGATGGGCACGCTGTCAAACGGCCAGCCCATGGGGCACCCTTTCGGCGCCTTCTACACCGAGAAGTACGGGTTCCCGAGCCAGGTGATCTCGGCGCAGATGATCGCGGACCAGTGGGGGATCACCAAGGAGGAATGCCAGGACTTCGCGATCTCGAGCCACCGGAAGGCGGACAACGCCACGAGGCAGGGGTATTTTAAAAACGAGATCATGCCGATGAAGGGGCTCGACAAGGAGGGGAAGGAGATCACCCGGGACACCGACGAGACGATGAGGCCCGAGACCGTGAGGGAGACCCTGGAGGGCCTCAAGGTCATCGCCGGCACAAAGTGGA
This sequence comes from Spirochaetota bacterium, assembly GCA_016929135.1. Classification (GTDB taxonomy): domain Bacteria; phylum Spirochaetota; class UBA4802; order UBA4802; family UBA5550; genus JAFGJK01. Next base: position 29,007 of record JAFGJK010000060.1, read on the forward strand.
TCACCGCCGGGCTCTCCAGCACCATCACCGACGGCGCCTCGGCGATGATCCTCATGAGCGGCGAGAAGGCCGCCTCCCTGGGCCTGAAGCCCCTTGCGCGCATCGTCGCCAGCGCCGTGGTGGGATCCGATCCGAAGCTCATGCTCACCGGCCCGATCCCGGCCACGCAGAGGGTGCTCGAAAAATCCGGACTCGCCATGAAGGACATAGACATCTTCGAGGTGAACGAGGCCTTCGCGCCGATCCCGCTGGCATGGGTCAAGGAGCTCAAGGCCGACATTGACAGGCTCAACGTGAACGGCGGCGCCATGGCCCTGGGCCACCCGGTGGGCAACTCCGGTTGCCGCCTCAGCGTGACGGCGGTGCACGAACTGATTCGACGGAAGGGGAAGTACGCCCTGGTGACGCTCTGCACCGGTGGCGGGATGGCGCCGGCGACCATCTTCGAGCGCCTCTAGGGGGCCGCCATGGCCGATAAACGGCAGGATCTCAGTCACTGCTGTGCCACACCGAGGTTTAGAGTGATGTGAAGGGATGAGCGAGAGGGCCCCTGAACCCGCCCTTGAGTCTTCTGATAAACAGGCCCCGCCCCCGGCGGGGCCTGTCTTTTCCGCTATTCCAGGCCGGTCGCCTCGTCGAGGCCCAGCATGATGTTCATGTTCTGCACCGCGGCGCCCGAGGCCCCCTTCCCCAGGTTGTCGAGCCTGGATACCAGGAGGATCTGACGGTCGTTGCCGAAGACGAAGATGTCCAGCAGATTGGTGTCGTTGCACTCCTGCATTTTAAAGAAGCCGCCGTCCAGGAGGGATTCCGATTCGAAGGGCATCACCCTGACGAAACGCTCCCCCCGGTAGTAGGAGGCCAGCATCTCCCGCACATCGGCGGCCGACACCCTCTTCGAGAGGAGACGCGCCTGTAGGGGGACCGAGATCGACATCCCGACGTAGAAGTCCCCCACCACCGGCGTGAAGAGCGGGGGGAAGGCGAGCCCCGAGTAGCGGTGCATCTCCGGCAGATGTTTGTGCGAGAGGCCCAGGGCGTAGCTCCGGAAATACTTCAGGGACTCCCTGTCGGCGCCGGGTCCCTCGTAGGCGGCGATGAGCTTCTTGCCGCCGCCGCTGTAGCCGGTGAGGGACTGGCAGGTCACCGGGTAATCCTCCGGCACCACACCCAGGCGCACCAAGGGGTACAGGGGGATCACAAAGCCGGTAGCGTGGCACCCCGGTACGGCGACCCGCTTCGACGAGGCGACGGCGTCCCGCTGCTCCCTCGAGAGCTCCGGAAGGCCGTAAGCCCAGGAGGGGTCAGTCCTGTGGGCCGTGCTGGCATCGATGATCCTGGTGGAGCCGTTCGTCACCAGCGACACCGATTCCCTGGCGGCATCGTCGGGCAGGCAGAGAAAGGCGACGTCGGCGGCGTTCAACAGCCCGCGCCGGGCGCCGGGGTCCTTGCGCCGCTCCGGGTCGATCTGCAGCAGCTCGATGTCGCTCCTTGCGGCGAGCCGCTCGTGAATCCTCAAACCCGTTGTCCCCTCCTGTCCGTCCACAAAGACCCTGATCGTCATGGTGCACACTCCTCTCCGAATACTCCGTTACACAACGATACCGATAGTACGGAATGTCAAGGATTTGTCGGGGAAAAAACCGCCGCGGTGGCCAAGGGGCCTCAAACGATGCCGTCACCGCCCCTCTTTCCCGGCATTTCACCATAAAAGGGTTGATAATTTTGCACCCGTCTGTTTTTGTCTTCCCATCATCGAATTGCGGGGCACTGACATGAAAAAGGCGAAGAAGGGCGAGATAACGATACTGAAGAACGGGCTCATCATCGATGGCACCGGGGCGCCGGGGACCGCCGGCAGCGTGGTGCTGAACGGCCCGGTGATACAGGGGATCGTCCGGGACGGGGCGCTCCCGAAGGGGAGGGTGGTGGACTGCACCGGCATGGCCATCGCGCCGGGGTTCATCGACTGCCATTCCCACATGGACTGGTTCCTGGGGATGAAGGACGGCGCCAGCTTCAAGGTCCCCTTCACCGAGCAGGGGATCACCACCTTCATCGGGGGGAACTGCGGCTTCAGCCCCGCCGGGATCAAGGAGGACATGCCGGAGGAGTACGTGCACTACTTCACCGAGAGCCTCTTCAAGGAGGGGCTCCAGGGGCTCCCCTGGCGAACCCTTCCCCAGTATTTCGCCAGGATCAGGAAAAGCGGGCTGTCGCACAACATGGCGATGATGGCGGGGCACGGCACCATACGGGCCTCGGTGAAGGGCTTCAGCGCCGATCCCCTCTCCCCGAAGGAGAGGAGGGAGATGCGCCGTCTCTTCGAGAAGGCCCTGGACGACGGGGCCGGCGGCGTCTCCTTTGGGCTCCAGTACGAGCCGGGGCTCTACGCCCCCACGGATGAGATCGAGGAGGTGGCCGGGATCGCGGCGAAGAAGAACAGGATCGTCACCGTGCACATGCGGGCCCTCTCCGCCATCTCGGCGGTCTACCCCATCAAGCCCTTCGGCACCCCCCACAACCTGATCGCCCTGGAGGAGATGCTGGGGGTCGCCCGGCGCACCGGCGCGCGCCTTCAGGTGTCGCACCTGATCTTCGCGGGGGAACGCACCTGGAAGAGCTGCGACAGGGCGCTGGAGATGATCGACCGGGCCATCGACGAGGGGATCGACGTGATGTTCGACACCTATTCCTACCACTGCGGCGCCTCGGTGATCAACGTGGTGATGCCCGCCTGGTACCTGGCGGACCTGGAGGGGAACCACGGGAGCTCGAAGGCCCTGCGGCGTCTGAAGATCGAGCTGAAGGTCATGGAGAAGTGGCTCGGCCTGGGGCCGAAGGACATACAGGTGATCCGTTCGAACAACCCGGAGCTGGACCGTTTCAACGGGATGTTCCTGCACGAGATCGCCCGCCAGCGCGGCATGGGGACGATCGAGAACCTGGTGGACATGGCGTACAGGACCGGCGGGAACGCCAGCATACTGCTCCACAAGTACAGCGACATGAGGATCATCGAGAAGCTGATGCGCCACCGCGCCTCCCTCTTCATGACCGACGCCTGGGTGGAGCCGGGGGACAAGCAGAACCCGGCCGCCTACGGGTGCTTCCCCCGCTTCCTGCAGATCGCCCGCGAGCGGAAGATCCTCACCCTGGAGGAGGTGGTGCGCAAGATGACCGGCGCGACTGCCGAGCGCTTCGGCCTGAAGAACCGCGGCTTCATACAGAAGGGGATGGCGGCGGACATCGTGGTCTTCGACCCGGCGGGGATACGGGACAACAATACCATCGAGCGGGGGAACGCGCGGCCCGACGGGATAGCGGCGGTCTTCATGAACGGGGCGCGCGTCCTCTCCAGCGGCGCCGCGGACGTGAGGGCGCGGGAGGGGGAGATCCTGGCCCGCTGAGGCTCGGTTCGTTCCGTGCCCCTCAGGGGGCCGTCGTCACCGAGATCCCGCGGATGAAGACCCGCAGCGCCTCGGTCATCTCGCGCTCCAGCGGGGAGTACTTCTCACCCTGGAAGAGGAAGAAATCGTAGCCGCTCATGGCCTTGAGGAGCGCGCGGGAGGTGAGCTCCGTGTCCGTCACCTCGAAGCGCCCCAGGGCCACTCCCTCCCTGAGTATCCCCTCCACGATCTCCAGCTCCCGCTTCCGGTATTCACGGAGCGCGTCGGTGATGAACTCGTAGCGCATGAAGTACTCCTCGATGACGGAGCCGTAGAAGGCAAAGAGCTTCTTAACCTCGGCGGCGCGGGCCGTGAAGCACCGGAAGAGCTTCTCCTCCGGCGAGGTTTCCCGCGCCACCGTTGTCTCGATGGTCTCCGCCATCCGCTCCCCCTCGAAATCGACGATGGACTTGATGAGGTCGTCCCTGCTCTTGAAGTAGTGGTAGAGGGCCCCCTTGGTCCTGTTGAGCGACCTGGCGATCATCTCGGTGCTGGCACCGCGGTACCCCACCCTGGAGACCACCTCCCTGGCCTTCTTTATGATCTCACGCTTCATCTCGTCTTTCTGCTTTACCATGTCGCATCACCGTCACAGGATAAAGTCCGTATTGAGGAACGACGACTTCCGCTCCCGCAGTATCGTCTGCAGTATCTCCCTGTTGAGATCGTTCTCCTTGCAGGCCACCAGGGTCCGTATGGAGAAGGCCCGCAGGGCGTCGGAAATGGAGAGGGTCCCCTCGGCCGAGTCCTTCCGCCCGGTGAAGGGGAAGAGGTCCGGCCCCCGCTGGCACTGGGAATTGATGTTCAGCCGGCACACCTGGTTCACCAGGGGGTCGATGAGCCGCGAGAGCATGTCGGGGTCCCTTCCGAAAATGCTGGCCTGCTGGCCCACGTCCGAGGTGACGATGTAGCGTAGCGGCGTCTCGATATCGTCGAAGGGGACCACCGGGATCACCGGGCCGAACTGTTCCTCCCGATAGAGGCGCATCGATTCGGTGACCGGGTAGAGCACCGCCGGGGTGAAGAGGGTGTGATGCACCTCGCCCCCCGATCTGTTCACCACCTTCGCTCCCCCGGCGACCGCATCGTCCACGTAGGCCTTCATCTTCTCCGGCTTCCCCTCCTCGGGGAGCGGCGTTACGGCGGCGCCGTCGTCCCAGGGGAGCCCGGCCTTCAGCCCCGATACCGCCCTGGAGAATCTCTCAAGGAAGGCGTCGGCAATTTTTCTGTGAACGAAAATGATCTTCAGGGCGGTGCACCGCTGCCCGTTGTAGGAGAGGGAGCCCAGCACGCACTCCTTCACCGCCAGGTCCAGGTCCGCGTCCTGAAGGACCACGGCCGGGTTCTTCGCCGCCAGCCCGTAGATGGTCCTGAGCCTGTTGGGCCTGGGATGGTTCTTCTCGATGGCCGCCGCCGTGCCGGGCGAACCGATCAGGGCCAGGCAATCGATCCTTCCGGTTTCCATGATGGGGGTCACGATCTCCCTGCCGTCGCCGTAGATGGTGTTCACCACCCCCGGCGGGAAACAGTCCCGGAAGGACTCCAGCAGGGGACGCAGGAGCAGCACCCCGTACTTGGCCGGCTTGAAGACCACGGTGTTCCCCATGATGAGCGCCGGGATGAGCGTGGTGAAGGTCTCGTTGAGGGGATAGTTGTAGGGCCCCATGCAGAGCACCACCCCCAGGGGGGCCCGCCGTATCTGAGCGATGATCCCCTGCTCTATGGTGAGCCGCGAGCTCGCCCGGTCCAGGTCCTTCAGCGCCTCGACGGTCTTTTCGATGTACTCCACGGTCCGGTCGAATTCCTTCTCCGCATCTGCTAGATTCTTCCCGATCTCCCACATCAGGAGATTCACCACCTCTGACCGCTTCTCCCTCATCCTGTTGGTGAAGCCCGCCATGCACCGGATGCGCCCCTCCACCGGGAGGGTGGGCCATTCCCCCCGGCCGTGATCATAGGCGCTGCAGGCCGCCTCCAGCGCCGCCAGGGATTCCGACGCGGTCATGAGCGGGTAGCTCCCCAGGACCCGCTGCCGTATCTCCCCCTTCTCCCTCAGGCAGACCGGGGAGCGCACCTCCTGCACCGGGCCGTCCCACCGCGCCATCCTCCCCTCGAGGAGGTACTCGCGCTGGTCCAGGCGCGGGACCCTATACTTCTCCGGGATGTCCTTTTCCGATACGAAGATGCCGTCGCAGTCCTTCATGGCGCCGCCCCCTGTGGTCTCCTCAGCCGGCTGTATGCCGCGGATTGTCCATCGACAGCATATGCATGATGCGGATCGAAATGCAATACACATTTTATCTCGTCGCGCAATTTAAGGAAAAATGACGGGACGCCGGAGTGACGGTGCGCTAGCCCCGCTGCCGCGCGGCGATGCTCCGGACGATAACGGCGGCGGGGACGCCCAGCAGGAGGGCCAGCACCAGCCAGAGGAGATCGGCGGTCACCGGGGAGAAGCGCACCAGCAGGAACGACGCCGGCAGGATTATCACGATGTAGGCGGGCCACCCGATCCCGGAGAGGGAGCGCACCACCGGCAGGTGGGCGTACCGCTTCAGGAGCCGCATCGCCGGGTGCCCCAGCAACAGGAACCCCACGAGGAGAAGGAAAAAGCAGAGTGGGTGCCGGATCCACCGCCATATCCAGGTCTCCCTGAGCTCCTCCATGGTCCTCCCCTCGCTGTGGGAGCTCACGATGAAGAGATCCCCGGCCCCCAGGTAGCCGCCGGAGAGGCGGCCGGCGCAGAAGAGGGGTGCCTCCGCCGGTATCCCCGAAAGGCGCACCTGAAGGTCGCCGATGCGGGGGGTCGGGGCGCCGCCCCTGGCGTCGGGCAGACGAGTGGCGGACCAGCTGTTACCGCCGATGATCTCCGCCTCCTCAAGCCTGATGGCCACCGCGCCGATCTTGACATCCCCGGCGCGGAGCGTGGTCCCCTCACTGTAGCGCCAATCCGGCGCCACCGAGGCCCCGGGGCCCTTTTCGTACCGGTAGAGCGAGCGGCTGAGATAGACGAAGCGTTTCCCGGTCTCCGGGTCCTCGATGAAGTTCCCCGAGGGGACGCCGGAGAACTTCACCATGGCGGCGTCGACGCCGGGGTTCGCCGGGTCGATGGCCTCGGCACGCTTCAGGATCCACTGGCGGTTGTTGGTCCGCTCGGCGCGGTAGATGATCAGGAAGGATGCCAGGACGAAGAGGAGTCCCAGGACGGTGAGGGTCACCACCCCCCTGCCGGGGGCGCTGCCTGACGCTTCTGTTGCTGGTTTCTGTCCGGCTGTTTCGGTCATGGTGCACACCCCCTCATAATCATTCCCTTCCCAGGGTATTCGCGAATACGCATCGCGCAGTTCCACAGTACAAATGATAATACGACCCGTGCACCGCAAAGTCAAATAATTTTATGACAGGGGGGACTGGTGTGGTAGTGTACCAATGAAGTAAATGAACACCGGGGAACAGGCTCCATGCACACAAGACCTGTCGCCAGTTTCCCCTTTTCTCGCGAAGTCAGCAGTCGAGCCGGAGGATCCATAGGGTAAAACGATGTGGAAAGGGATACACAGTTTGTGTATATTGATTGATAAGCATTAAATTATATTGAAAGGAAGGATCCCCATGACAAGAATTACCCTATACGTCACCCTGCTGTTCACCACGGCGCTCCTCTCCGGCTGCTACGAGGGGTATGCCGGGCCGGAGGGGGCGATGCTCCGCCAGTACTTGGAGCCTGCGAGGCTCAAGGAGCTAGTGGACAATCCCAGGATCGACATCTGGATCATAGACGTTCGGCCGGCCGGGGCATACAGAGCGGGCCACATCCCCACGGCGAAGAGCTTCCCCTCCGGCGAGATCATGGACCGCCTCTCTGAGCTCCCCAAGTCGCAGTACCTCATCATGACCTGTGAGACCGGCGGCAGGGCACAGATGGTGATCCGTAAGCTGGAGGGGGTGGGCTACACCCGGTTCATGAACTGGGGGGCCAGCTCACGGTACTTCGATGTCTACGGGTCGGTGAGGGAGTGATGTTTCCCCCTATTCCATGTCCTCCTCCGTCTATCAGATAGTCGTAGCACCCCCTCCGGCTGGGGGTCTGACCCTCAGAATCAGGGGTCTGACCCCCAGAACCACG